>NZHI01000009.1 GCA_002691345.1 Synechococcus sp. MED650
GGGGCTCACTCATACGATGGCGGCGCCCTGCACGCACGAAGCCGTGACCCTGCGTCTTCTCCTCGTTCGCCACGGACTCAGCAGCTTCAATGTGGAGCGCAGAATCCAGGGGCGGGATGACCTTTCTACGCTGACTGAAACAGGCGAGGACCAGGCACGCCGCACCGGTACGGCCCTCGCGGACGTGCCCATCACGGCGGTGTACAGCTCTCCGCTGAAACGGGCTGCATCGACCACGGCAGGGGTTCTGGCCGCCCGGAACGATGCGCTTGAGCCTTGCTTCGATGACGGTCTGCTGGAAATCGATCTGGAACCCTGGAGCGGCCTCACTGCAACGGAACGAGCCGAGCGTTTTCCAGAGGAGTACGCAGCCTGGAGGAGTGATCCTGAACAGCTGGAGCTGACCCGTCACGACGGCACCCGCTACCGACCGCTGGCTGAGCTGATGCAACAGGCCAGCCAGTTTCTTGACGCACTGCTGGCCCGTCATCCTGTTGACAGCAACGAAACAGTGCTGCTGGTTGGGCACAACGCCATCCTGCGCTGCCTGATCACAACATTGCTTGGCAAGCCTGCGGGAGGCTTCCGCCGGTTGCGACTCGACAACGCCTCCTTGTCTGTCTTCAATCTCATTCCTCAAGGGAGTGACCACCAGGTACAGATCGAGTGCCTGAACAGCACGGCGCATCTCAATCCACCACTCCCTCCCAAAGGAGCCGGTTCAAGGATGATTCTGGTTCGGCACGGGGAAACGAACTGGAACCGTGATGGGCGCTTTCAGGGGCAGATCGACATCCCCCTGAACAGCAATGGTCACGCCCAAGCCGAAGCAGCACGGGCTTTTCTGGAAACCGTATCGATTCAGCGTGCTTACAGCAGCGCGATGTCCAGACCGCGACAGACAGCCGAAGGAATTCTGCGCTCCCATCCCGGAGTGCCTCTGACGGTCACCCGCGGATTGGTTGAGATCGGCCATGGACTCTGGGAAGGGAAGCTGGAATCAGAGATCAGGGCCGAATGGGCTGAACTTCTTGATGAATGGAAACGCACACCTGAAACGGTGCAGATGCCAGAAGGAGANACCATCCANGATGTATGGGATCGCTCGGTCCANAGCTGGAACACCATTGCGNAATCCNTGGATCGGTCTGAAACCGCTCTGGTGGTCGCTCACGATGCGGTGAACAAGACCATTCTCTGTTCNCTCCTNGGCCTCAGTCCNNGNGACATCTGGGCTNTNAAACAAGGCAATGGAGGCGTCACCGTGGTCGACATGCCCACGGAAACAGGGCAGCCTGCANTTGTTGCTTGCCTGAACCTCACCTCCCATCTCGGAGGGGTTCTGGACAGAACAGCTGCTGGAGCACTCTGAACCCTGATGGATGCATCAATGCTGCTGGATCCGGTCCAGGTCCTGAGCGGACCGGGTCAGGCTGTAGAAACGCATTCCGCNGTTCTGATTAAGAACCGGCGTCTTGAAGCCTTTGGGGACGAAGCCCGCCGAATGGGCCGATCCGAGGCTCTGGAGCCACAGGATGCCGGCCATCAGCTTCTGGCTCCCTGTCTGGTGGATTGTCACTCGGGACTTCCAGAACCGTTCCACGGCAGGGGAGAAACCCTGGAGAGCTTGGTGAGGACAGCTGGATCGGCCGGCTTCGGCCAGCTCGCTCTGCTTCCAGGAACGTTGCATGGTCAACGGGAACAGCCCGACCACCTGCAGGGATTCCAGCGGAGCGACTNTGATGTCAGCGTTCACCTCTGGGGAGGTTTCAGCAGCGGGAGCTCCGGAGTGGAGTTAACGGCCCATGGCGATCTGCTGGAAGCCGGAGCCGTCGGCCTCAGTGACGGCAGGTCCATGCCANCGATTGCCCTCCTCGATCGCGCACTGACGCTTGGAGAGATGAACGCAGCACCCCTGCTGATCCCACCGCTGGACTTAGCGCTGCGGGGCGAGGGTCTCCTGCGGGAAGGAGTGAATGCCTTGAGGGCNGGATGGCCTTTGGACCCTGTGAGCAGTGAGACGTTGCCCCTCAGCCAGCTTGGGCAACTCCAGCAGTGTCACCCAGACCGCCGACTGGTGCTGATGGCACTCTCCACCGCTGACGCTGTGGAGATGCTGCAACAGATGCCATTACGCCCGAAAGCCACCGTGAACTGGTGGCATGTGGTGGCTGATTCCTTTGAAAGCAGCGCCACCGCATCCACATGGTTTGTGGATCCATCCCTGGGATCACGGTCGGATCGCAAGGCTTTGATTGGAGGACTGGCGAAGGACCTGATTCANGCCGTCGCCGTTCAGGCCACGCCGCTGGACGACGAGGAATGCCTCCTGCCGCCCGATCAGCGCTCTCGCGGGGTCTCCGGGCATCACCTGGTACTGCCTTCCCTCTGGCAGACCCTGGTGGTCGACGAAGGATGGACCCCTGAACAGCTTTGGCAGGTCATCAGCTTCGGGCCATCCAAACTGCTGGGAGTGAAAGAAGAGGTCCTGACAGTGGGCAGCAACCGCTGGCTGCTGTTCGACCCTGAGCACCCGTGGACGCCCTCACGTTCCGACNCCATGAGTCCTTGCTGTGCCAATCAGCCTCTCCTCGGCATCGAGCTGAAAGGCCNGGTGATGCATTGCGGACTCAGGATCCCAGAGAGCCGACTCTGTTGAGGGGCCAGAAACGCCAGAACGCCCGGCCAATGATCTGGTCCTCAGGCAGGAAAGGACCGCCTGGCCAGTAACGACCATCCCAGCTGTTGCTGCGGTTATCCCCAAGTGCCAGCACATGCCCCTCGGGGACTGTCACGTTGAGAGTTCGGCAAAGGCTCATGCCCTGGTCATCCAGGGGGCAGAACTTCGTGACGTAGGGCTCATCTAAAGCCTTGCCGTTGACGGACACCTCTCCGCGAGGATTGACCACCACGCGGTCACCTCCAATAGCGACCACACGTTTGATGTAAGCGTCACAGGCGGGATGCCCCAGCCCTGGAATCAATCCGACGAGTGGAAAACTCACCAGACCGCANCGCAGTGGAGAGGGAGAGCCAGCTGCTTTGAGNGCAGGGTCGAATGCATGGGGCGAATTGAACACCACAATCTCACCGCGCTGNGGGCTCCTTCCGCNGTAAGTGAGTTTTTCCACCAACAGCCTGTCCTGAATCTGCAGACCGGGGAGCATGGATCCTGAGGGAATGAAGCGNGCCTCAGCAACGAAGTGGCGGATGCCTAANTANAGAGCCAGGGTGAACAGGACAGGGCCCCAGAAATCCCAGAAGGGATGAGAACGGGACACGTTGGATTCAACCAACGCCTTCGACGCCTTCACGGAGGACTTGGGACCCGATGACGATGGGTCGTGCTGCTCGTTGGGCAACGGAAACCTATGGCCTTAAGCAACACAAGATAGGCGTGGAACGATGAGCTCCTAGCCTCATTTCATGAAGGAGGAGCCATGGTCAGACCCCGCTGGCAAGGCGTGCGGCCCAGCGCGGCCAAGCGCTTCTGGCTGGGCTGGGACAGGGTTATCGCAACCATTGCTGCGATCAATCTCGCCTGGGTCATCTTCGATGTGACCTACGTTCCGCTGCGGAATTTCTGGCTCCAGCGAACCCTATTTCCGCTGCCCTCGATCAACCTGGCGATTCCCCTCCCATGGCTGCCAGACATCACGCCGATTTACGACAGGGTCAAGGGAATTGAACCCCATCGGGACACGCAGGGGTACATCAACCATTTCCGACGCCTGGAAACAGCCGCGGCAACGAAAGGAATCGACAACCAAGAGGTCCAGCAGCTCCGCCTCGAAATGGTGGTTCGCAACAGCCAACTGATCGACGAAAATCCCTTCGTGAGCTCGGGGAAGGCGGGCACACTCGAGAAGCTCAAAAACCGCCTCCGTTCCAGAGCAGGCATGGATTCGGCGAAACAGGCGGCTGCCCATCTCCTCGGAGACGATCACCTCTCAGAACAGAACTGGGAGGAGGAGAGGCGCTTCTGGAACAAGAGCATCCTCCCTTTGGCCGGCTCCAATTACTGGCGCGGAACCGATGAGAACGGACAGGCGATCGATCGCTCCTGGCAGATCGATACCCCCTTCCAGATCCTGTTCCTACTCGACATCCTCATCCGCAGCTTTCGCCTGAAGCGGCGTTACCCCGTCATCACGTGGCGTGACGCACTGCTCCGCCGCTGGATTGATTTACCGCTTTTGATTCCTTTCTGGAGGTTGCTACGCATCATTCCAGTCACCGAGCGCCTGTCCAGTGCCCGATTGCTTCAACTGGAGCCGCTGCGGGCTGTGATCAGCCGCGGCGTTGTGGCTGTTCTCGCTCTGGAACTATTCGAAGTGATCACCTTGCGGATCCTTGACACCGCTCAGGATGTGGTGAAATCTCCCCGCTTACCTGAGAAGATCCGGCGACTGTGCACCCATCAAAGTGTTGTCGACGAGGGTGAACCCGAGCTTGCCGAACTCCTCAGGCTCTGGGTCCCACTCATTCTCATTCAGGTCGGCCCTGCCCTTCGCCCTCAACTGGTTGCCCTGATCGGCCATATCTTGCGGCGCAATCTGGAGGAAACAGCGATTCCAGGAGCCCTGAGAACAATCCCAGGAGTTGACAATGCTGAACAGAAGCTGAGCCAGACGTTGTCTGCCGGTCTCGTTGACTCGCTTTTGAATCTGTCGCGCAATGCCGGCGATCGGCTCGGCCAGAAGGATCCAGTGCTTGAAAGTCTTGGGGTAGAGACAGCGGATCGATTCTGGGAAGAACTGGCTCACAAGCTGGAGACAGGGGCTGTGCTCGAACGCAGCCAGGAGCTCATCGCAGTCTTTCTTGAAGATCTCAAGAGGTCGAGCATGAGTCAGCTCCGCCTTCAGAAGGATGTTGACGAGCTAATTACGGAGCTCGATGGCTTGAACTTCAGTTCAGAAGGGCTTCCGCCCAGGCCTCAGGCTTGAACCCAACCAGGAAGGAGTCATCAGCGCAACGAACGAAAGGTCGCTTAATTAACTTTCCATCAGCAGCCAGTGCGTCGATGGCTTCGTCGTCTGTCATGGCCTTAACAACAGCAGCGCCCAGAGCCCTGTAGCTCTGACCACTCGTATTGAACAAAGGCTTCACTTGCCCGAACTGCTGAAGAGCTTCTGCAAGGGTCTGCCGGTCAGGAGGCATGACAATGATGTCAATGACCTCGGCACTGATGTCGTGGGACTCGAGCCATGCCAGAGCTTTTCGGCATGTTGAACAACGGGGGTAGCTGTAAACCTTCAAATCGGCCATGGACGGGTCAACGGCCGAGAAGGCTCTTCACAGCACCGAGAAGGCTGTTGGAACCCTTACCGACGCCATCGTCAGGACGGGTGCGGATTGTGACATCCCCATTGACACTCGTGCGACAGCTGAGGCGGTAGTTGGCCGGTCGGTCGGAGAGATAAACCTCTTCAACATCGCTGCGGGGGGAAAGATTCTGTGAACCCTCCAGAACCTCCACAACGCAGGTGCCGCATTGGCCAACGCCTCCGCAGTTGTTGAGGTTGTTCAGGCCCTTGTATGGATTGATGCCTGAAGCAAGAGCCGCTTTGCGCAGATTGGCACCTTCGATACAACCGACCTGCTGGCCTTCCTGCTCAAAACGGATGGTGGGCACGGTCGTTCACAGGCTTGGCGCGAACCAACTTACAAGCAGCAGGGGACTTGGCGGGAGCCAACAGCCAATCTTTGGTCGATCGTCACCTTCAACTCAGCGCTGTGCGGCCTCGATACAAGTCTGAAGCAAGGGGTCCACAGCCTCCGAATCCCTCCAACCACCGATTTCCGTCACCCGACCTTCCATATTTTTGTAGGTACGAAAAAACTCCGCAACATCCTCGAGCTGGCTGGGAGCGATTTGATGAATACTGTGGATTTTTCGTTGCCGGGGGTCCGCCACAGGCACACAGAGGATTTTGCCGTCGTAATGCCCCATGTCGTGCATATCGAGGACTCCGATAGGCCTGGCTTGGATCAGGCAGCCTGCGAACGTCGGCTCTTCCATGATCACCATGGCATCGAGGGGAGATCCATCAGCTGCGAGGGTATTAGGAATAAACCCGTAATCGAAGGGATAACGCACTGATGAGTGGAGAACTCGATCGAGAGCCATCACTCCGCAAGCTTCGTAATACTCGTATTTATTGCGACTGCCCGCTGGAATCTCCACCAGCAGATTGACGAGTCCTGGAGAGGGAGATGGGGAAAGAGCCCTTAGGTCCATTGCTCTTCGTAACAGAGGAGGACTTTGATGGTGGGCGATCACTCAAAACCGCCGCCATCGGAATGCCGAGCCCTGTTACCGCAAGCGTGAACCCCAGAAGAACAAGCAAAGGGATGGACACCAGCGAAGCGGATACTGGTGTGCTCTCGAAGACAGGCTCAGGGTCCATTCAGGGGAAGACAGGGGCATCCCGGGTTCAGCTCGCAAACTGAATCGAGAAAATGAACTCTCGACCGGGAATGGCAAGTTCTTAATGCCTCGCCAAAATCATTCTGGCACTTTCGGGCGCTCTATGCAGCGGGCCGTTCCTGGCGATCACGGCGAGACGCCAAATCCGATGGAGCTGCAGGGATACCATCCAACTGAGTCCTAATGAGACGCAATTCCTCGAGAATTGCAGCGAGAACCTGCTGAGTCGCCGTTGACGGTGAATTCAACACCTCAACGGTGACTTCTTTAATCCTGAGCACATCCTTAGCGAAGCGGGCCACTTCGTTGGGGTGAAACAGCAAAGGATCTTTCTGATCACTTCGATATTCAGGATTGAGCTTTCTAGGATTAAAAGGAGGATTGAGATTGCGTGGGTCAGTATTTGTATAACGGTAAACAGAAGCCCGAGAACGGTTCAGCGACTTCTGCACATCATCGATTCCTACCAAAGCATCGGACTGAGAAAGTACGGAACCAATTTCTTCATTTAGCCCCACTGAATCGGCCGCGGAAGATACCGAACCATCAAGCGGGCGAGGAAACATGAGACAGCACTGGGACGGCTTGGATTGAGCAGACCATAGCAGCTGAGACTCGTGATGCCAGCAACGATCACAGCCAAAAGGACACTTCTCAGATCGACCTTTTTATCAGCGGTGATACCTTTCGAAGGTCGTTTTGTTTAGATGTCATGCGCGTCTCCCGCCTGATGCTGGTGACGCTGAGGGACGTCCCTGCTGACGCAGAAATCCCCTCACATCAACTGCTGGTTCGCGGCGGGTTTATTCGACGGATTGGCGCTGGCATCTATGCCTACCTGCCGATGATGTGGAGGGTGCTTCGCAAGATCAACGCGATTGTTCGCGATGAGCTGAATAGCCTCGGAGCGCTCGAGACCCTGCTACCCCAGCTACAACCCGCTGACCTCTGGGAGAGGAGTGGCCGCTGGCAGGGGTACACAGCGGGGGAAGGGATCATGTTTCACCTTGAGGATCGCCAGAACCGCGAGCTCGGGCTCGGTCCCACCCATGAAGAAGTGATCACCGAACTGGCCGGAGACCTGCTGCGCTCCTATCGACAACTGCCGGTCACGCTCTACCAGATCCAAACCAAATTTAGAGATGAGATCCGTCCTCGCTTCGGCTTGATGCGCGGGAGAGAATTCATCATGAAAGATGCCTATTCGTTCCACGCCAACCAAGACGACCTCGAAGCCACCTATCAGGCAATGGCTGCGGCCTATGCGCGAATCTTCAAGAGGTGTGGACTTGAGGCTGTGGCCGTGGACGCCGACAGCGGCGCGATCGGCGGCGCTGCCTCGCAGGAATACATGGTGACCGCCGAAGCTGGGGAGGATTTGATTCTCACCAGCAGCGATGGCCTGTACGCGGCGAATCAGGAGAAAGCAACGTCGTTGCCCCCTCTTGCCCAACCGCTCGAGGCCGGTTCAGATCGAATAATCGACACACCTGATCAAGTCTCAATCGAACAGCTGTGTGTAGCCAATGGTTTGGACCCAACCCAGACCGTGAAAGTGCTCGTACTGCTCGCCCGCCTCGACGACGGACGGGAGCAGCCGACCCTGGTCAGCCTGCGGGGCGATCAGGTTCTCAATGAAGTGAAGCTGGCGAATGCGGTGAGTCGATCGCTTGACGCCACGGTCCTTGAAATCAGTCCCATCTCCGAACAGCAGCTTCGCCAGCAGGGACTATCAGAGTTTCCTTTTGGATCCATTGGCCCCGATCTCAGCGACACCGAACTACGAGGATGCCGCTCCTGGCAGAGCCATTTTCTGCGACTGGCTGATGCAACGGCACTCGATTTGCCGCGATTCGTCTGTGGAGCCAACAGCAGGGATCAACACTTTTGGGGCCGCACATGGGACGCAATACCGACGCAGATCAGAGCTGACCTGAGGACAGCCCATGCCGGCGAACAGTGTGTGCACGATCCTTCCCAGACCCTTTCGGCATGCCGAGGCATTGAAGTGGGTCACATCTTCCAGCTCGGACGAAAATATTCAGAAGCACTCGATGCTCGGTTCACCAACAGTGCGGGACAGCAGGAAGCACTGCTAATGGGCTGCTACGGCATCGGCATCTCCAGGCTTGCCCAGGCTGCTGTGGAACAGCACCACGACGATGCCGGTATCTGCTGGCCTGTGGGTATCGCCCCGTTCCAGGTGATCGTGGTCATCGCCAAGATGAAGGATTCCAACCAGGTCGCCCTGGGAGAAGGGCTTTATCAGTCGTTTTTAGACGCCGGCATCGATGCCTTGCTGGATGATCGCGATGAAAGGGCAGGCGTGAAATTCAAGGATGCGGACCTCATTGGCATCCCCTGGAGAATTGTGGTGGGAAGGGATGCTGGAGATGGGGAGGTTGAGGTGGTGGAGAGATCTGCATGCAAATCCACAACGATGGACCATCAAGAGGCCTATCGACAGGTGAAGGAGTCCATCCTCAACACCCTGCGACCAGAGATCTGACCCCCATTAAAGTTCCGCAAATCCTCCACGCCATGCACGCCGCGCTGACCCGTCTAGGCCGACAGCTCACAAGCCTCACCCTGTCGCTCTGCCTCGGACTCACTCTTCTGCTCACCGCCTGTGGTGACAGCACCACCTCGCTGCTTTCCGGGGATTACGTCGAAGACACCGTGGCTGTGGTCCACATGCTTCAGAACACGCTGGCTCTGCCTTCCGACTCGGAGGGTCTGCAGGACTCCGAGCATGAAGCCCACGATCTCATCAATGACTACATGTCCCGGTACCGTCCCAGGCCTCAGGTGAACGGATTGAGCTCATTCACAACCATGCAGACAGCGCTCAATTCCCTGCAGGGTCACTACAACACGTATACCAATCGTCCGGTGCCGGATGCTCTCAAAACTCGCGTTGAAAAAGAGCTCAGCAAGGCTGAAAAGGCGGCTCTTCGCGGAACCTGACACAACGCCCAGCCTGACGCTGTCAAATAGTTCTAAGCATCTTTGACCTTAGGCACGCAAGTCTGAGATAATCACGGATTGTGCAGAACCGCGGCTTCGGGCNGCCGAGTCTTTGGCCAACGTTGTCGTCATCGGTGCTCANTGGGGTGACGAGGGNAANGGAAAGATCACCGATCTGCTCAGCCGCTCTGCCGACGTCGTCGTGCGTTATCAGGGTGGTGTCAACGCCGGGCACACCATCGTTGTTGATGGTCAAGTGCTCAAGCTGCACCTGATCCCCTCAGGAATCCTTTACCCCGACACCACCTGCCTGATCGGATCCGGCACGGTGGTCGATCCCAAGGTGTTGCTCGGCGAGCTGGCGATGCTGGCCAGCAACGACATTGACGCCAGCGGCTTGAAGGTGGCCTCCACCGCCCATGTGACGCTCCCGTATCACCGCCTGCTCGATCAGGCGATGGAGCAACAGCGCGGCAACCAGCGCATTGGCACCACCGGCCGTGGCATCGGCCCCACCTATTCCGATAAGGCTGAGCGCAGTGGTCTGCGCATGATCGATCTGCTCGATGAGCAGCTGCTGCGCGAGCGACTGCAGGGGCCGATCGCTGCGAAAAACTTGCAGCTGCAGAAGCTGTATGGCCTTGAGCCCCTCGATGCCGAGGAGGTGATTGCCGAATACGCCGACTATGGCCGCCGCCTCTCCAGCCATGTGGTGGATTGCACCCGCGCCATCCATGACGCCGCGCGGGCACGCCAAAACATCCTGTTTGAAGGGGCCCAAGGCACCCTGCTGGATCTCGATCACGGCACCTATCCCTATGTGACGTCCTCCAACCCTGTGGCTGGTGGTGCCTGCATTGGTGCTGGGGTTGGCCCAACCCTGATCGACCGGGTGATCGGAGTTGCCAAGGCCTACACCACCCGCGTCGGTGAGGGGCCCTTCCCCACTGAGCTAGAGGGCAGCCTCTCGGATCACCTTTGCGATCGCGGCGGCGAGTACGGCACCACCACGGGCCGCCGGCGCCGCTGTGGCTGGTTTGACGGGGTGATCGGCCGCTATGCGGTGGAGGTCAACGGCTTGGATTGCCTGGCCATCACCAAGCTGGATGTGCTCGATGAGCTCGATGAAATCCAGGTCTGTGTGGCCTATGAACTCGATGGTCAGCGGGTGAATCATTTCCCCAGCAGCGCCTCGGAGTTCGCCCGTTGCCAGCCAGTGTTTGAAACCCTGCCTGGCTGGCAAACCTCCACCGCGGATTGCCGCAGCCTTGATGACTTGCCGGAGAAGGCGATGTCGTACTTGCGCTTTTTGGCAGATCTGATGGAGGTGCCCATCGCGATCGTGTCCCTGGGTGCCAGCCGCGATCAAACCATCGTGGTGGAGGATCCCATCCACGGACCCAAACGAGCACTGCTCAGCGCATGACCACCACCCCTTCAGCTCTCGATGTCGTTGGCATCGGCAACGCCATCGTTGATGTGCTCTCTGAGAGTGACGACGGTTTTCTCGATCGCCAGGGCCTGACCAAGGGCACCATGGCTCTGGTGGATGAGCAGCAGGCCGAGGCTCTCTATGGCGCCATGGGCCCGGGCGTTGAAACGTCTGGTGGTTCAGTGGCCAACACCATGGCGGCCATCGCCCAGCTCGGCGGCAGCGCTGGCTTCATCGGCCGCGTGCGCAACGACCAATTGGGCAGCATCTTTGCCCACGATTTGCGGGCCACCGGTTGCCTGTTCGACACCCCTGCTGTGCAGAGCGGTCCTTCGACAGCCCGCTGCATGATCCTCGTCACCCCGGATGCGCAGCGCACCATGAACACGTTCTTGGGGGCGTCGGTGCATCTCGATCCCAACGACATTGATCTGTCGATGGTGCGCCGCGCCAAGGTGCTCTACCTCGAGGGCTACCTCTGGGATGCCGAAGAAGCCAAACGCGCCTTTGTGGCGGCGGCCTCTGAGGTCAAAGCCAATGGCGGTCAAGTGGCCTTGAGCCTGTCGGATCCCTTCTGCGTGGATCGCCACCGCGACAGCTTCCGAGACCTGGTGGAAAACCACGTCGACATTCTGTTCGCCAACGAAGCCGAGATCATCAGCCTCTATCAGGCCTCCAGTTTTGAAGAGGCCGCTCAGCAGGTGCGTCAGCACTGCCGCTTGGCTTGCTTGACGCGCAGTGAGCAGGGCTCATGGGTGCTGGAGGGTGAGACCACCCACGCCATTGCCCCGTTCCAGTTGGGCGACTTGCGCGACACCACTGGTGCTGGTGATACCTACGCCGCGGGCTTCCTGTACGGCTACACCCAGGGCCTGGCGGCTGATCAGTGCGGCCAAATCGCTTCACTCTGCGCCGCTCAAGTGGTGACGCAGATGGGCCCGAGGCCCCAGGTCTCCCTCAAAGAGCTGGTGCAGAAGCATCTCCCGGCCCTGGCTGTTTGAGGCTGCTGGTCAGCCAGCTGCCGTAGGCCTCTGAGCACTGGCCTGACAGCACAATCCACTCCGGTACGTCGTAGCTGTGGAGCTGGTGCAGTGCGATCTGCAGTGCGTCTAGTTGATCGGCACTGGTCTTGATCAACAGCTGCACTTCGCTGTCTCGCTCGATGCGGCCCTGCCAGTGATACAGCGACTGCTGCGCCTGCAAGGCGATGCAGGCGGCTAGGCGTTGCTCCAGCAACTGGGCGGCCAGGGCTTCAGCGTTGGCTTGGTTGGCTTCGGTGGTAAGCACCACGACCAGATTCACAGGGCAATCCTCATGGCGGCCATCCCAGCCTGGCGAGCAGCGGTTCGATTTCCAAGCCATGGGGATCACGGCTTTCGGGTCTGGCCAGCAGCAGCAGTTTCAGGCCCATGGCTTGGCAGATTCGATGCCATTGCTGCTCCGGTGGTCCGCCCGATTGACGGGCCAGCACCGCCGTGATGCCCCAGCGCCGGCAGAGCCCTGCTTCCACCGATCCCTCCAGGCTGCTGCTGGTGTGCGGCCGCAGGCAGGCAATGCGCTCAGCCGGTAGGCCCAATTGCAGCGCCTGGCCCAAGGCGCTAGCCGACGGCAGCAGCCGCACAGCATGCTCGCGGGCCCGGCTGAAGCTCAAGGCCGTAGCGAGTTCGCGGGCGCCCAGGGCTAGCAGCAGGCTGTCTCGCTCCAACGGC
>NZHI01000010.1 GCA_002691345.1 Synechococcus sp. MED650
CCTCAACCTGCGCGCCTACGACTTCGTGTCGCAGGAGATCCGCGCTGCAGAAGATCCCGAATTCGAGACCTTCTACACCAAGAACATCCTTCTNAATGANGGTCTGCGTGCCTGGATGGCACCGGCTGACCAGCCGCACGAAAACTTCGTCTTCCCTGAAGAGGTTCTGCCCCGCGGCAACGCTCTCTGATTTCGAACTGAACTTGTTTCGCTGCCCCCCGAAAGGGGGGCTTTTTTATGGTCCGGTAACTATTGCCTGATGTCCCGTGCATGGTCATGCCGCGACAGGTCTTGAATGAGTCAGGTGCCTGAAGCCGAGATCCAGAAACGCACGGCGTGGTCGAGACCTGTTCTTTGGGCTGCAGGGCTCTTCGCGCTGCTTGGCTTTGCGATTCAGAGTTGGCGCCTGTTCAGTCTGAGCGCCACCTACGACCAGGCACTGTTCTTGCAGGAGCTCTGGTCCACCTCCCAAGGGCGGCCCTTCGAAAGCAGTCTCTCGTCTGTTTTGTCGGGAGCGGTGGCCCTGGGAGATGGGCTCCCTTCCGTGAGCTATTTGCATCTGGGTCAGCACACCAATGCTCTGACGCTGCTTGGTGCTCCCCTCGTGGCTTTGATCGGCCCCTGGGCCTTGCCCCTGATCCAGGTGTCGCTGCTCACGGCCGCTGGTTTGGTGCTTTGGCGGTTGGCCGCTCAGCGTCTGCCACGCCCTCTGGCCGAACGCATCACCATCGCCTATTTCCTCAGCGGAGCAGTCATTGGTCCGGCGCTGGAAAACTTCCACGATCTGATCTGGCTGCCCTTGCTCGGGTTCCTGGTGGTTGCTGCGCTGTTTGATCGGTGTCTCTGGCGGGTGCTGCTGTTCAGCGGGCTTCTTTTACTGGTCCGGGAGGACAGTGGCCTGCTCTTGTTTTCGCTGGGGCTCTGGGCCCTGGTTCGCCGGCCCGGGACCCGTTGGNTCGGTGCTGGTTTGATGCTGGCTTCGTTTCTCTGGGTGTTGTTGGTGACGGGCTGGATTCAACCGATGGTGGATTCCTCCCTGTCTGATCGGTTCCTGCAGGAAAAATTCGGCCATCTGGTCGATGATCCGTCGCAGGGAACGGCATCGGTGCTCATCGCGATGCTGAGCCGTCCGTTGGCGCTGCTTCAGGCGCTGATCTCCCCGCCTGGGGCAACGGTTGGTTTTCTGCTGGCGCTGAGTTTGCCGCTGCTGTTCGTCCCTCTGTTGTCGGTGGATGCTGTTCTGCTGATGGCAGCACCTTTGTTGATCGCTCTGCTGTCGCAGGGGCGATCGGCACTGTCGGTGACGCTGCGCTACGTGCTGGCTCTCGTGCCGGGGCTTTATCTCGGTGCTGTGATCTGGTGGGAGCGGCATCCACGTTTGTTCACGCGCTCGTGGCTCCGCCGCTGCTGGACTGCGGCGCTCTCGCTCGGGCTGGTGCTCACCTTGGTTGGCAACCCCAATCGCAGTCTTTCAGCCTTCATCCCAGACAGTTTTTCGCCGTGGGTTCATGTTCCACCCGCGGAGATGCTCTCCAGGCGCCAGGTCGCCCTGGATGCCATCGCCCTGATCCCCTCGGGTGCCAGCGTTTCAGCTGATACGCCATTGCTCCCGCTTCTTGCGCAGCGGGAGGCGGTGATTCGCTTCCCGAAGCACGTGCGCTACCGCGACAGGGATGGCGCAGTGCAGGAGGTGGATTGGGTGGTGGCGTTCCCCGGTTACTACGAGCCTTTGGCGCCAGTGTTCAAGCGTGAGCGCAAGCAGCAGCGCTCCATTCGCGAGGAGTTGGGCGAGCTCACGGCCTCAGGCCGCTATCGCTTGGTGCATTGCTCGGGAGGAGCTGTTGTTCTGCAGCGTCAGGTGAGCGGCAGTACTCCAATCCAGAGGCCCACTGCCGGCACTGCCAGTGCCTGTTCTTGGCTTGGCTGAGCAGCTTGTTCTGCACAGAACGGGATGAGCCCCAGCCTGGGTCGCCGGGATGCAGCAGCAACACAGTCCAAGGTTGCTTGTCCAACAGATCGTTCACCTTTTTTTTGGGGAAAGCGATGGTTGATCTCTGGCTCAGCTGCGGCACCAGATAACTCGTCGTGAGAACGGCATCGCTGGGCTGCACCAGGCTGATCGCTTCCTTCACCGCACCGATCTGGGGCCAGCGCTGCAGGTAGGGGCCGGTGAAGAACCAGGGTTTGGCAAGGGCCAACCAGCAGGCCACGGCCCAGCAGAGTCGCCAGGGGAACCCGGTTGTCCTGGCGTTTCTCTGTCTCTGCAGACCGTCCATCGCCGCCACCACCATCACCAGCGCAAGCGGCAGGCTGTAGTGATGAATCAGCGTGCGATAGCTCGGTGATGCCGAGAGCAGATTCACGAGCAGCAATGGCCCACCGATCAGCAGAGTGCTCAGGGAGGACCGCCGCCAGAACCAGAAGCTGGGCAGTACGAGCAGCAGGAGGTATTGCAGACCGCCGCTCCAATCCAGGCTCTGCAGAACAACAAGGGGTTCGCCCTGAAGGTGATTGAACATCCGCCCCGCGGCTTTGGGTCCCTCGCCATCCCGCAGCATTGGGTAGAGCCATCGGCTGAGTAGAAGCAACCAGCTCAAGCTGAGGCTTCCTGCGGCGAGGCACCAGCGCCATCGGCGCCGGCAGGCCAGATCCAGGGCCATGCCCCCTGTGATCAGAACCAGGCCATCCCGGCAGCCCAGCATCAGCAGCAACAGCACAAGCCAGAGTCGGGGCCGCTCGGCCCGTTCAGCCCAAAGTGCGAAGGCAAAGGCCGGCATGGCCCAGGTTTCCGGATGGAAATCGAACAGCGCGGCGTTGAACACCACCGGCTGCAGCCACCACAGACCGCAGATCAGCCATCCCTGGCGCGGGGTCAGGTTGGCCTGTCGTGCCAGCCACCAGATCGGAATCACGGTGAAGCTCAGGGCTAAAGCCTGGCTGGCCAGTAGCCACTGGACACTGGGAACAATCCAGTAGGCGGCTCCGGCTACATAGAAAACCCAGGCTCCGTGATCAGCGAGCACATGCACCGCTTCCATGGAGGACGTTGGCTCGGCGCCGGAGCCAATCAGCCAGGCCCACTGGTCGAACAGCCCCAGGTCGTAGGCATTGCTTTGCAGCAGGCCATGCCGCGCTGCCGCCAACCCCCACAGCAGCAGGCCGACCAGCGTCGCCAGAGCCATCAGCCGTTTGGTGTCAGAACTGGGGGGGCAGGCCATCGAGCGGAATGAGATAGGTCTGGCTGCGTTCATCAATCCAGCCATTCCGGCTTGCTGCCGCTAGGGCCTTGAGTTTCTGCTGGCGCTTCAGCGGCATGGGGCGGTAGGTCTTGTCCCACACGAAACTGCCGGCCAGATGTGTGGCACCTTGCCCTTGCCACTGCTGAATGCGTTCGGGTGTCAGTTGCTTGCTGGAGATCAACCAGCCTTGGCGGCGGGCCAGATTCAGCAGGGTTGGATCAGTGCTGGTGGCACTCACAATGCGGCCCTCCGCCGGCAGTGCGTTGCGAATGGTGAGGGCCAATGGCATCCAGGCCCGGCTCTGGCGTTGCTCCACGGCCCAGTAATCCACAGACAGCACGGTGAGGCTGATGATTAACCCGATGCTGAGCAGAGCCCGGGGTTGCCAGCAGGGTTGTCGACGCTGCCAGCTGGACCAGCCCAGTCCGATCAGGGGTGAGCTGAACAGCAGCAGCGGCAGCTGGTAGTACTCGTGGATGGTGCTCGATCGCATCGTGGCCAGCGTGCACAGCAGCATTCCAACAAGGCCGCTGATGGCAACGGACCCGCTGGCTTGGTTCCAGCTCTGACGGATCCCCAGCACCAGAAATGGAACGCCCACAACGGCCAGGAGCCGCAGAGCGATGCGCAGGAGCAAGTTCCCCCAGCTGCTGCCATCCAGCACAAGGCTGAGGCTGCTTCGATCGCTGCCGGATCCCCAGAAGCCAAAGCTGAGCCCGCTCTGTTGCCCTAGCTGGTGGGCATACCAGTACCAGGCGGCGACGGTCGCGAGGCTGGTGCCGATGTACAGCCAAAACCCAGGTTTCTGAAGCAGCTTGATGAACCTCTGCACCAAGCTTTTGCAGGAGCTGCCGGGAGCCTCAGAGTCGGTGGTGAGCTGCACCATCAGCAGGGGAAGTCCCAGCCAGAGCAGAGGGATCACCTTGATCAGCGCAGCGGCCGTGAAGCCGATCCAACTCAGGGTGATGGCCCAGAGCCGGTGATGTTGCTGCCAAAGGCTCAGGCCTTCTAAGGCTGCTGCGGCGCAGAGCAGCAGCAGGGCCTCTGCCTGCACGGTGCGGCCGAAGTACACACCAAGTGGAGCGATGGCGAAGGCCATGCCTCCCCACCATCCGGCCTCGGCTCCAAACCAACGGCGACCCAGCCGAATGACCAGCCAGATCGTCAGACCGCTGCAGACGACAGATAATCCTCTGGCGAGCCATTCATGCAGCCCAGCAAGGCCATAGAGCCGGCTCACAAGGTAGGGATACAGCGGAAATTCGGATTCCACAAACCCGGCTGAAGCGCCGCCCCAGTCGATCTGCGGAAGCCAGATCGGTGTTCCGGCTTGCCAGAAGTGGCGGGCCATTGCAGCGGTGTCCGCCTGTCTCCAGCTGTGAACCCCCAGTACTGGCATCCAGATCTGCACCAGCCGAAGCAGCGTGCCGATGCCGATCGGCAGCCAGACCCCTTCAGGGGGTGTTCCAGACAAAGCGGGATGACGCCGCATAGTTCCAGACGTAGACGACCACGATGCCCGCCAACTGGGCCCACACCGCATGGGGCCCCACCAATGTGTAGAAACTCGTGGCCAGGCCGATGTTGGCCAGGGCCGGAAGGGAGGCCACCAGCAGGAATTTCAACAGGCCCTGAACCAGTCGGCGGCCGTGTTGGCGGCGATCCCGAAAGGTGAGGGCGTTGTTCACCAGGAAGTTGGAACTGGCCGCTGCAATCACAGCCACCGGGAGGGCCTGCTGAAATCCCAGACCAAGCCCTGTCATCAGCAGGGCAGTGGTGAGCAGCTGAACCACGACCCCGGTTGCCCCCACCAGGCCGAAACTGATCGCCCGCCTCGGTACCAACCGCAACGTTGCGGTGTGCAGCAGCGACACAAGGAAATCCCAGAGGATGGCGGAGTCCAGCTTGGAGCTGCCGTGAAGGCGCGGTTGGAAGGTCAGAGGGATTTCCGCAACCTGCAGCTGGCCGCGGCTGATCGCCAGCAGTTCGTAGAAGAATTTGAAGCCGCTCACGTCCACCTGGCGGATGATCGGAAGGCATGGGCTGAGCCGCAGCACGAGAAATCCGCTCATGCAATCGGTGAGATGCCTGTAATTCGGCGGAAGGCTCCAGCGGGCCAGGCGGTTCGCCACGGTTGATCCATCCGTGCGTCGATCACTGAGACCATGAATCCGGGAGTGATCCAGAAACCGGCTGCCAGCTACCAAATCGAAGCCCCCCGCCTCGAGGCAGCGCACGGCTTCGAGCACGGCGGATGGTTCGTGCTGCCCATCGCTGTCCATCACCACGGCGATCGGGTGAATCGCGGCGATCAGGCCTTCTTTGATCGCGCTGGCCAAGCCGGAGCGTCCCACCCTCTGAATGATCCGAATGCGGGGGTCCTGGCGGGCTAGCTGACGCACCAGGTCTGCCGTTCCATCACGGGAGTCGTCATCCACCACCAATATTTCGATCGCCCGGTTGGAGGTGAGGCTCAGCAGGGATTGGATCACCTGCTGGATGGATCCCCCTTCGTTGAAGGTGGGCAGAACGATCGACAGACCGTTGTAGGCCGTCTCTCCTTCAGCGCCTGCGGTGGACGACACGGTGGTTTGCAGTCGTTGCCACGCTACCGACACTGCGACAGGGTCCATTCCCCAGCACGGCCTTCGACCCGGCAGTCGCGCTGCGGTTTGTCGCTGAGGCGCCAACCTGGGCCACCATCGTGACGCTCGATGCGTTGCATGGCGTACCAATTCAGGCTGGGCCGTTCGTCATAGCCCTTGAGCGTGAGGTTCTGTCCTCTGCCTTCTGCTGCTAGGGCTGCCACTGGAGCTACCGGCCAGGTTTCATTCAACTCCCAGAGCCAGAGCGGTGAGTTGAACAGCAGAGCCAAGGCGGCGATGTTGCCGCCCACCAGGGTGATCAGGCCGCGGCGGCGGCGGCCAATGCTCGTGGATCTGAGTAACCAGCCCCCGGCACTCCAGCCGAGTCCGAGGGCCATGGCCAGATGGCGGTACGGGGCCAGTACGGCAGCGGATGGGGTGAAGCTGGCGAACCACAGCAACAGCAGCAGCAGCCCAAGCGAATGCCAGAACAGCGGCAACCGTTCCACCACATGCCTTTGAGGAGGGGCGGGACGACTTGATCTCTCCACCAGCCAGGCCAGCAAGGGTCCGCAGAGCAGGGCGACCGGGAGCCACAGCGGATGGCTGTACCAGGGCAGCTGGGTGCGGAGCGGCAGGATCGCGCCGGCCAAGGTGAGCAGGCTGGCCAGGCACCAGCGGCTCCAGCGGTCGTGACGAGTCCGCCAGGCCCAGAGTGCGGCGAACGGCACCAATGGCAGCCACGGCCAACCCCCTTCGAGCATTTCGATCACTGGCACCCGCCAGCCCAGGTCACTGCCTTCACCGGCATCGAGCAGAACCCGCCCGGCTCCATCACCTCCCCAGAGCCAAAGAGCCTGGGCACCGCGGATGTGGGCATGCCAGAGATGCCAGCCAATTCCTGGGCTCAAGCCAAGCAAGATGCCTCCGGTGCTGGTGCCGAGCCGCCATTGCTTCCATTCCTGGCCCCAGAGCAGTGCCAGGCCAGCCGCCGCAGCGGCTGGCACCAGCAAAGGCGCTTTCAGCAGCAGCATGGCGCTGGCCATCAGTCCGGCGGTCAACCCCCAGAGCAACGGGCTCCGCCCCGTCTTCAGTTGCAGCAGCGCCAACCAGAGCAGGGCCATGGTTGTGAGTTGTGTGCCATCGAGCATCGCCAGCCGGCCATGGCGGGCCACTGGCAGCAGCGTCAGCAGGATCAAGCCCGTTACCAGAGCACTGCTGCGATCTCCCGGCCGCAGGGTCCACTGAACCAAGCCGCCGATCGGTACCACCAGGCACGACAGCAGAGCCGGCGCCAGCCGCACCATCCATTCCGCTGGAAGACCTCCGGGTTGGCTGGTCAACGCGATCACCACAGCGATCACGCTGTGCAGCCCTGGGGCTTTGTTCAGATAGGGCTCTCCCCAGAGGGTCGGTAGCAGTGGTGCCTCTCCCATGCCCTGATGCAGTTCCAGGGCGACACGGGCAACGGTGGCTTCATCGAAATCCCGCAGGGGCACATTGCCAAGCCCGATCAGTGCCAGACCGGCGGCGAGCAGTCCAAGACCCGCGAGGGCTAGCCAGGGCGGTGTTTCGGGATCCGGGCCGGAGCGCATGCTTGCCCCTCATCTGGGTGAAATCTGAGTATGGTCCTGGTGTTCAGGATGCAGCGACGTGAGTTGAAGTCATCTTTTTCGGAAGATTGACTTGAATTCGAAGGCGGAGCCGGCATTCACAATCCTTCAGGAGGAGGTGTCCATGATTTCCAGTTGTCTTACCAAGGGTCTGCTGATCGCGGAGAACGCCGGCTGAACGGCGCCTTCTAACTGATCATCCGGTTCCGCGGCAAAAGCGGACCCGGCGAGAGCCCCCGGCCAGTTTTCTGGTCGGGGGCATCGTTTTGGATCTCGGAATTTGAAGTTGGATAACCCCAAGCTTGAAGAGTTTGCTTGCAGATTAATTTTTTTTTGAATTCTATTCTACATTTGAAGGCTAACTTTAACGTTGGGCAGCGTCTTTTGATTTATGGGCTTTTCCTTTGACAGTATTGTCTTCCCATTTAGTCATAAAAAAAGATATTCCGTCGCTTCACTCATTGATCCAGATTCCCTTGACTCCGATGTTTCTTTTATTGGTTTAAAGAACAAAAAAAATCGTGGGCAGTTTTATTTAGGAAGACAATCAGTAGAGCGCCGGGAGTTGCGAAGGATTCCGGTTGCAGATTTGGACA
>NZHI01000011.1 GCA_002691345.1 Synechococcus sp. MED650
GTTCGAACACCCGCCAGAGGCCGACCTGCAGGATCAGCAGGCCAGTGCAGGAGGCCATGGCGGTGGCCAGCAACCACAGCGCAACGATCACCAGTGGATCCAAAGGCGGTCGGAAAGCACGCCATTTCCAACATCGGTGGGCGCTGCCCCAGAGGCAATGCGCCTTAACACCGATTGCCGAAGCCCCAGCCATCGACAAAACTGAGTTCATCGAGATCGGAGGAGCCCATGACGGCCGACACTCCACCTGAGCAATCCCNAGAAGTTGCCTAACTTCCTGGCCCCTGCTCCAACAGTTTCCACCNATCCGTGAGGCTGGTCCTTTGGCAGGNATCTCCATGAACGCCACGTCAATCGACACACCAATGCACCGAACCAGGTGCCCCGGTTTGCGAACAGCCCCACCCTTGAACCTTCTGGCCCCAGGCGCCATCGGTTAGACGCTTCGACCTCTTCTTTCAGTTCCATTGCTTGAGGACATCACCCTGAGGCAACACCAACTGACCAGGTCGATCGCCATGCAAAAACGAGCGAGCTAGGCCGTCTCTCCACCCTGGAAAGACGGTCGCCTCAAATCTGAACATCTCCGTTCAGAGCGAAGCCCCCGGAACCCTGTCGTCTCAGTGGTTCTGGGGGCTTGCTGCTTTTAAAATCTGAGCCTGCAAACGTTATGATGCACCTCTGCTGAAGGCTTGAGAGGCGTGCAGTTCTCAATTGTCATCCTGAATGATCATGTCTCCTCTTATCCATCCATTGAGTGGAATGAATGGAAGGATCATGCGAGGAAATTGATGAAAAGCCAGGGAGATCATTGGTCTNTGGCAACCCTCAGTGGAGACAACATTTGGGATTGCTTGCATCGCCATGGGNTCGAGCGTCTCCATCTCGTGCAATGGAAACCCGTTGACGACACGATTTATCAGGTCAGCTTGCCAGCCAAACCACCCCAGAACGCTTGATTGAATTCGATAGAAGGTCTGTTGTTTGCGCTTCTTTTGCAGAAAGATTGATCAAGATTAAGGAAATCGAGAGCAACGCTATGAGTGGTCTCAGCGGAACGAAATCAGATGATTTCATCAATGCCGCCAAAGCCCGCGGTGAAGCCGCAGTGCAAGACAACAAACCCAGGCTGACGAAGCTGGAAACNGCGTTCCGGCATGCCGCCCTGCGCCGCAAGGCAGAAGANGCCCGCAAAGCGTCCGGCCGGAAGAGCAACCAACACTGATTGATCAGCCCAGAGAACGCCCCTTCCAGGTCCATCCCTGTCCACTCAGGGTGCGCCACACAGATACGGGGCCGATTGCACCGACAAGAAGCCCCCCTGCGCCCATCAGCCACCAGTGGGTGATGGGCATTTCGAAGCGATCCCGGATCCAGAGGCGCAGAACAAGTTGCTGAACAATGGCGATNAACGCCATCAACATCACGCTTTGCCAGAGCCCCACCTGATCTGGACGTAGCCACCACAGCACGCCAGAGGTTGGAAACANCAACCAGGGAAGGCTGAACATCACCACCACCACCGCAGCGGCGCCGATCGCCTTCAGCGGATTCCGATCCAACCCGATNAACCAGTTTTTGGTCCATCCTTCCCACAGGGCAGCTAGATCCACATACATGCGCAGGTCGACGGCATCGAGCCCAAGCAGATAACGCAACCGAAAGCCACCGGCCTTGATGGCTCGGGCCAGGGCCAGGTCTTCCACCACTTCCGCGGCCAGAGCACGATGCCCTCCGATGCGTTCGTAGACGCTGCGGCGAAACAGCATGAACGGACCAGCGGCGAAGGCGATTTCTGACGCTGGGTCATTGGCAGCCACGATCGGAAAGCCGAGCCCAAGCAAGCTGGCCATGATCGGCTGCACCATCCACTCGGCCAGGCAACCACAACGCAGACGCGGCGCCAGGCTCAGCAGGTCTGCCTGATCATCAACGGCCTGGCCAAGCGCACGACGCAGCGTGTCGGGCTTCAGACGCACATCAGCATCGATGAACAGCACCCAAGAGCTGGAGATCTGTTCCATGGCCTTGGTGCAGGCCCAGTTCTTGCCAACCCAACGTTCTTTGATCGGCCGCGGGCCAGCCTTCAGCAGTTGGAAGTGTTGATCGCCCTGGGGATGCTCTTTGGCAGCCGCCATGGCCAGCGCGGCGGTGTCATCACTGGAGTCATCGTCCACCACCACCACCTGCCAGCTTTCGCAGGGGGAATCACTGCTGAGGGCGCTGGTGAGGCACGCCGCGATGTTGAAGGCTTCGTTGTATGCCGGAATCACCACCGTGAGTGAGGTGTTCAGGGGGAATGTGGCGGCATCGGCGGTCAACCGCGGCGCCAGAGCAAACACCCGCTGCAGCCCAACCTGCAGGATCAAGAGGCCGAAACAAGCGGCCAGGGCCATGCCCAGCAGGAGCAGGGCAAGCGTGATCTCCAACTCAGAGGCTCCAGAGTCTCCGCAGGATGACCGATGACTGGGTGAAAAGACCTGTCTGATTAAGGCTGACCTTGACGCACGCCAAAACGCGGCCTGAATGAGGCCGCCCCGTTGGGACTTCATGGACGACGTGAAACTTCAGCAGCTGCTGCAGGAAGCCGAAGATCATCTGCGCCAGCGAGACTGCCGTCAGCGTTATGAACGCGCTGTGACCCGCCTGCCCGACAGCCGTCGCGGCATCTGGTTCGGCGATGACAAGCGCACCGCTTAAAACGGTTGTCAACCGATGAATTTTTATCCCCAGTTCTGGACCCGAGCCTTCGACTTCCAGGGCAGGACCACGCGGATCGATTTCTGGAAGATCTTCTTCACCAACCTGATCCTGGGTTTTCTGCTGTCCAAGATCGGCAACGACGCGGTTTATTTCATCTTCGCGGTGGCATCCATCTGCCCTGGGATTGCGATGAATGTGCGCCGCATCCGCGACACGGGCCGAGCCTGGCCCTGGATCTTCATCAGCCTCGTTCCTCTGATCGGTTTCCTGTGGTTGGTGTGGATTGAGTGCCAGCCTTCTGCGGATCGCGAATCGAATCACAGTGGGTGAACAAAGGGCAGCCACAACAGGCGAAGCCCCGCCCAGATCGGGATAACGGGTTCAGCTGCTCTGCCGCCATGCAATCCCCCGGGGCCCAACGCACCCGACCTGTGCTGTTGCACAGTTCTGTGCACGACGACGAGCCTTGTCTGTGTGGTTCCTGCTGCGAACTACGCGCCTTGATTCGTCGTAATGCTGAATTGATCCCAGGGCGTTGCACCGAGGTGTTGCCGTTGCCAGGTTGAAGGGATGAAACATCGATCCCTGTTGCACCGCGTCGGCACCTATCTGCTGGGTCTGGTGGATGAATACTGGGCGATGCGCCGCCCCTGGCAGTACGGCAGCAAGGAACCGCAGTGCGGGCTGCAATGCGACAGCCAGCACTGTGAACGAACCGACTGAATCCACCTTGGAGGAACCATGCGACACCACTGGGGGACTAACACCGGCGGTGCAATGCCCCGGAACGAACACCATTGAGATGCGTTACTGCGCATCCATCTCCCTGGAGCAATCGCAACGTGCTCTCAGCAGCAAAGTTCCAGNTGCTGCGATGAAGCAATGGACCGATGCAACGCGGGCACTCTGCGCCGAGGCCTACCGTCNGGTGCTTCAAGGCACGATCTATCCCCAGATGGTGGTGGGGTGTGACGACCGACTCAACCGAGCTCTCCTGAAGGAATTCCGTGGTGTCGACGAACCCCGTTGATGCAACTCAGCCCAGCGGGTCAATCAAGCCATAAAGCAGAGCCATCACCGCCATCTGGGTGCGATCACGGGCTCCGAGTTTGTCCATCGCGTTGCCCACGTGGGTCTTCACCGTTTCCACCGAAATGCCCAGCAGCTCCGCAATGGAATTGTTTTTGAGCCCACGCGATGCCGCCGCCACCACTTCCACTTCCCGCGCTGTGAGCTCTTCAACCAGAGCCGGCAGCTCAGAGATGGGCAGGGAGGCTGCTGCCAGTCGGCGGATCTCCTCGGGAAAATAAATGCCGCCCTCAGCCAGGGTCAGAAGGGCTGAGATGAGATCACCCCGCCCCGTGCCGAGGCTGGATTTGAAGATCACCCCATCGGCAAAGGCTTCCATCGCTTCCTGAACCGCGGCCTTCGTTTCACGCACCAACACGATCAGCAACTGGCAGGTGGGCAATGTTGCCTTGGCCCTGCGCAGCAGGTTGACGCCATAGCCCGTCTCCAAATCCGCGCTGCAAATGAGCAAATCCGGGGTTGTTCGCAGCAACAGCTCAAAGCCCTCGTCTTCTGTGGTGGCAGCACCCACGAGAGAGGGTTGCACCGGGGCTGTCAACGCAAAGGAACACAGGGTGAGGCGATCACCAAACACNACAAGCAGGCGTCGCCCCTCCAGAAGCTGCTGCGCCTGGTCGATGGCCTCCTGCGTGGNACGGGAGTCGAGCCTGAGTTCCATGACTTCAGTGGAACGAGCACGCCGGCTCCAGTTTCGGTAGTCCTGCGTACATCGGCAATGCGCCTTTACACGGGTTGCTCCAATGCGCCCTCCTGACAACAGTGAAACCAGATCAACGGTGGGTTCATGACGTTCAGAAGCCGCATCTACGCCACATCACGAGGCTCGAGCATCGATGCGATCGGCAACGGTCGCTATCTGGTCTGCAACCAGGCGTACTGCTTCGAAGTGCAGGGTTTACGCCAAGCCCATGAGGCCCTGCGTCGCCAAGACGGCGGCTCTGGGATCTAGCCATGGCGGAGTACCGCGTGCACTGCCGCCACTGCGGCCACGAAGGTCGTGAAAACTCCCGTTGGATTCCGTTTGTGCAGGTGCAAGCCAAGGGCCAGGACTGCCCGGATTGCGGCAGACCGATGATCCTGGAACCCTGGTGCACCCTGCGCCCTGAAATCTCCGTTCCGGATCTCTGATCAGAAGGTCGACCAGGTGTTGAGCAGCCACTGGGGAGCCAGGCTCCACCAGATCGCTGTGGCCACGAAGATGGCTGCCAGGCCGATCAGGCTGGTGATCAATTCCTCCTGACGGGTTTCCGTCAGGAGCTTTCTGGCTTTTCCCACGGTTTGCTCCGGTATTGACCTCTCTCTAGATCCGCTGTGGGGTCGAATCCATCGGTGAAAACACCCGTCCGCAGACCTGGCGATGATGGAGGCAATTCCTGGGCCCAATGAGCACCGCCACCTTCGCTGCGTTCGCTGAACAGGCCGACTATTCGTTGCTGGAGGCCCTGCGTCCNGANCCGGACTCCACGGCCGACGGGAAGGANCACCGGCCNCGCCAGGTGTATTCCGGCCATTACGTGCCGGTGAAACCCACACCGATTCCTGATCCTGAGTACGTGGCCCACAGCCATGGCCTGTTCGAGGAACTGGGTCTCGACGACTCCCTGGTGCACGACGCACAGTTCCGGCGTCTGTTCTCTGGTGACAGCAGCGCCGTCAGCGGCCCGATGCGGCCCTGGGGGTGGGCCACCGGCTATGCGCTCTCGATCTACGGCACGGAATACAACCAGCAATGCCCCTTCGGCACGGGGAATGGCTACGGCGATGGCCGGGCGATGTCGATCTTTGAGGGAGTGTTCAGGGGGCGACGCTGGGAAATGCAGCTCAAGGGCGGCGGGCCGACCCCNTACTGCCGTGGTGCTGATGGGCGGGCCGTGCTGCGCTCCAGCGTGCGCGAATTCCTGGCCCAGGAATTCATGCATGCCCTGGGGGTGCCCACGTCGCGATCCCTGACGCTGTACGTGTCCCATGCCGAAACAGTGCGGCGGCCCTGGTATTCGGAGCACTCACGTTCCTTGGATCCAGACGTGATGGTGGACAACCCGGCGGCGATCAGCACCCGGGTAGCGCCATCGTTTCTGCGGGTGGGGCAACTGGAGCTGTTCGCCCGGCGGGTGCGCAGCGAAGCCCATCCCGAAGCCCGCAAAGAGCTGCACCTGATCGTTGCTCACCTGATCAGCCGCAACTATCGCGACGCGATTGATGCCTCCCTCCCCTTCAACGCGCAAGTGGTTGCATTGGCCCGCCTGTTCCGGGACCGGCTCACGGCCCTGGTCGCCAACTGGATCCGGGTTGGCTACTGCCAGGGAAACTTCAACAGCGACAACTGTGCTGCCGGGGGATACACGCTCGACTACGGACCCTTCGGCTTCTGCGAGCTGTTCGATCCCCGCTTCCAACCCTGGACCGGTGGCGGCGCCCATTTCTCCTTCTTCAATCAACCGGTGGCTGCTGAAGCCAACTACCGGATGTTCTGGAAATCACTGCGCACCTTGCTCGAGGGCGACTCTGCAGCCCAGGCGGAACTGGATGCACTGCTCGAGGGATTTGCCGATGCGATGCAGCAGAGCATGGATCAGATGTGGGCCGCCAAGCTCGGGCTCCAGGAGCCCGACAACGATCTGGTTGCGGAACTGCTGAAGCTGATGGTGGCGTCCAGTGCGGACTTCACGATCCTGTTCCGCCGGCTCTCAAGTCTCCCCACCCATCCATCCGGCCTGCAGGACTGCTTCTACTTGCCGCTCTCCAGCACGGATGAACAGCACTGGCAGGCCTGGTTAAGCCGCTGGCAGGAGCGGATCGCGCGCAATGGCGATCCGGAGGCGACATCGGCTTCGATGCGTCGGGTGAATCCTGCGATCACGTGGCGGGAATGGCTGATCGCTCCGGCTTACCAGCAGGCCGAACAAGGCGACACCGCGCTGATCGGCGAGCTGCAGCAATTGTTCAGCCGCCCCTACGACGACCCCTCACCGGAGCTGGCTGCCACCTACGACCAGCTCAAACCGCGCCAGTTCTTTCAAGCCGGCGGGGTCTCCCACTACAGCTGCTCCTCCTGATCGGTCGAAGAGCAACAGGATGAACGCGGATTCGATCCTCACGTTCTGGTTTGTTGAGTGCCGGCCCTGGCAGTGGTTCCGCCGCAGCGATCACTTCGATGCACTGGTGCGGCAGCGATTCGGAGATCTGGTGATCCGTGCACTTGCCGGTGAGCTGGAGCACTGGAGCACTGAACCCGGCAGCAGCCTTGCGTTGGTGTTGCTGCTCGATCAGTTCAGCCGTCAGCTCTGGCGCGATCAGCCACGAGCTTTCTCCGGTGACCCGCAGGCTCTGCGGCTGAGCCGGCAGGGGCTGCAGCGGGGCTGGATCGCCGCGGAACCGGAACAGCCGCGGCGACAGTTCTGGCTGATGCCCCATCTCCACAGCGAAGACGCCACTGTGGTGCGTCAAGCCATTCCACTTCTGGAACGGCATGTGGACGCGGCCACCGTGGCCGTTGCCCGCCGCAATCTGGCCCAGTTGGAGCAGTTCGGGCGTTACCCGCGGCGCAACCAGGCCCTTGGCCGCATCAGCAACCCGGCAGAAAACGCCTATCTGAGAGCTGAACGGCCCTCCAGGTGAATCAACGGGCCTCTCCTTCATCAGACATCAAGCGCATCGCGGCGTTGACCACAGCCACCTTCACATCGCGGCGGTTCAACCCCTCCCGTTCGAAATGACGCACGATCCGGGAGAGATCCCACCACACGGCAGCTTCCACCTCATCCATTTCCGTTGCGATATGGAGAGTCATGGCAAAGGATGCGGCCTCTCTTTTGCTGTAGCCCACAGCAGCGTCGGCTCGGCGACGCTGCGGAATCCCTGCTGATTTGCGTGAAGGGTCAGCTGCTCACTTGATCCACTCGGTGGTTGGCAGACCTTCGGCCGAGGCGACCATCACCCAAACAACGGTGGGTTGTTCACCCTTGTTCTCCACGAAATGCGGTTCGGACGCCCCTTCGATGAAGCTCTCGCCGGGTTCGAACACGCTGCTCACCGTTGAGCCATCCGGTTGCACCCGGGTGTTCAGCAGATCACCTGAGTTGGTGGCTTGCACGTACACCAGCATTGGAGCGGGGTGGGTATGCAGCGGAATCTTGCCGCCAGCAGGGATTTCAACCCGAAACAGACGCAGTTCCGGTTTGCCTTCGGGGTAGGCCAGTGGCGTGCCATTGAGGGTTTCACTCCCACTGAACACTTTCTCGATCTTCACCTCCGTGGATGCGGGTGTGCTCTGTTTCTGAGCGGCGTCAGGAGCCGATCCCCCACACCCGAGCAAGCCAAGGCTCAACAGTGTTGTTGCGGCAGCAGCCGACAAAGATTTCAACAGCATGCGATGAACAGAGGCGGTGGGTTTGGCCGCAGTGTGGCGGGGAACAACACCATCAGCTGTTTCAGGCGATGATCGCAACAGATGTGCGTTCGCAATGGCTGGCTTTGGTGCGTCAACTCCATTTCTGCTGCTGGCCCGGATTCATGTGAAGCCGGGCTGTGTTGACGCCTACCTGGAGTTGGCACGAGCCACCGATGCCGCTGTTCAAGCCAGTGAACCCGGGATGCTGCACCACACCTTTGATCAGGATCCTGAGGATCCGCAGGCCTTTGTGTGGTCTGAGGTGTATGCGAACGATGCGGCCTTCAGTGCCCACGTGAGCAACCCACCGGTGCAGCACTACCTGCAGCAGCATGCCGAACTCGGCGATGGCTTCAGCATTGAGGTGTACGGCACGGTTGGCGACGAATGCCGCCAGTTGATGGAATCCTTCGGGCTGCCGCTCAAGATCTTCCCGAGCCAGCTTGGCTACAGCCGCGTGTGAAGCGTCAGCGCCGATGCTTCATCGCGGTCCAATCGATTCGATGGCCGAGCACGCGTTCCAGCCCTTCGCGGGGCTGGGGCCTGCAGTGCGGCTGTGGTTTAGACATTTGTTGAAGTCGAGTGGTTTTGCGTCCTGCCATGACGCCCTCCGTGGTTGATGACTTCAGTTTGATCCGGCACAACCAGAACGGTTAGAGGGGAGAACCGAACGATGAGCAACACGCAGAAATTCGTGTGGACCGTTCTGTTCGGCGGCCTGTATCTGATCGCTGGCGTGCGCTGCTGCGACTGGATCACAGCCCAGCTCAGCAGCCTGAACGGCAACCTTGCGGTGCAGCTGCTGCTCACCCCTGTGATTGCCCTGGGGCTCGCGGCACCAGGCAGTTATCTGGTGTTCAAAATCTGGAAAGAGGGCTGATTCCTGCAAGGAAAACCGCACGCTCCGTTCCAGGGCAGCGCCCAGTGGCTATGCAGCCATGAGCAGACCCATTCACTGTGCAGCACTATCTGATCGTCTGGACATTCCCCACAGTGGAGGGCGCCTGGGAGTCTTGCCCTGGATTCGCGGACTACATCAATGGCGGTGCCCCCGGCGACCACTTCGATGGCTTCGCGCTGAAATACCGCGTTTGTGAACCCGTGAGTGGCAGCGGCGTTGCCATTGCTGTGGCCAGTGACATCGGCAAGGTGTGGGCTCACCTCGGCCCCTGGATCAAGGGCTACGGCATCCAGTTCGAGGTCACCGCGGTGGTGTCGGACGCCGAGTTCGCCGCCATGTGGCCTGCCGTGGAAGCCGCTGCTGCTCAGGGGTGATGAAAGGCGGTGCCGTAGGGGTAGTCAAACCCTTGTTCATGCTGGCGAAGCAAAGCATCGGCTTCCCAGAGAACACGCACCTCCCGGCAGTTGTGATCCCGATCGCAGACCCAGAAGCCGCCATCGGCGATGGCATCAATCGTGGAGCCCATCGGCGTCTCCACGACTCGTTGCGCCAATTTCATCGGAATGCTTCCATTCAGGATCCCAGCAACATCACGGAAAGCGCGCCGCATGGTGGTAACACCGATAACCATTGAACACAGCGAAACATCGCCCTAGACATTTTTTGCGAGACTTTGACGTGATGCTCAGCTCAGTTCATGGTGCCTGGCAACTGATGAGTTATCTGGTGGAGGTGAAATCCACCGGTGAACGATTGACTCCGATGGGGGAACATCCCAGCGGTTATGTGATCTTCACGCCCGAGGGGAGGCTTTCGTTCACCCTCGCCGCCGAAGGCCGCCATGCAGCCGAATCAACCGAGCAGAATGCTGCTCTGTTGAACAGCATGATTGCTTACACCGGTACCTACCGGTTGGAAGACAACCGCTGGATCACCCATGTGGATGTGGCTTGGAATCCCGAGTGGGTGGGAACAGAGCAGACGCGTTACTTCAGCATCGATGGCGACCTGCTGAAGGTGAGCACCCCGTGGCGGGTGATGCCGAACTGGGCTGAGAAGGGCCTGAGCCGCAGCATCGTGACCTTCCGCCGCTGCCGGAACTAGTTCGTGTTTCGGTACCAGCAATAACCCTTGCTCAGATTCAAATAGCGGTTGCTACGCCATGCCCGAAGGGATGTGGGTTACGACGTGGTGAGTGGCTTCACGCTCCCGTGCACTCACCATTCCACAGGAACAGCTCNGATGTTCCACCGCTGCGATTCGAAACAGGATTGCAAGGCCAAGATGCCGATCGGCTCTCTCGCTTTATCTGGAATCGGATCATCTGGTTGATCACATCAGGACAAGAAGCAGAGGCCAATGCACTGGTTGAGGAATTTGACGAACCAGCGCTGTGGGATGACCCGTTGGATTAACTGCTCAGAGATCAATGATGTAATCAGCCCTGGCGATCCAGGGGCGTTGAATATCATCNTCNAACATCAGCATTCGATCCTTGCCGGTATCAACCCGCAGGCGGCCATCGTAGGCATTTTGGCCGGGATTGTTTTCGGTGTATGCAACAAAACGTTTGTGGATGGTGATCTCCGCAAGCATCGCTCCATCGTCATATAAATCAGCTTTCATATGGCCTCGCCTGGTGAAGCGAATGTTCTCGAGATCGCCAAAAATACTGTTGGTTNTTTCGGTGTCGCACGATGGCTCATCACCCAACAGATCGATACAGGTTGTGGTGATCTGCCGACGCCCTTTTCTCCGGATCTGCGCCGACCATGTTCCCGTAAGGAGATCTCTCCTNGCCATCCTTTCCCTCGCTCTAAGTTTCACTCATTTTCCCACCACAGCCGGCGCTGAGCAGACTGTTGGCTGCCATNTGCCGGCTTCATGAGCACCACGCCTCTGCCCAGCACCGGAGCCGTGACTGGCTTGAAGGAAACCNTCGACTTCTTCCGTGACGGCGGCTTCGCCCGGAAGCGGTTTGAGGCCTATGGCGATGTGTTTGAAACGAAGCTGCTGGCCCAGGCCATCGTGTTCATCCGCGGCGAACGGGCGATCAGCGATCTGCTCAACCAGGGCGAGGCCCTTGAAGGCTGGTGGCCCGAAAGCGTGCGCCAGTTGCTGGGCAGCCGTTCCCTGGCTAACCGCAACGGGCCGGGACACAAGGCCCGCCGGCGGGTGGTGGGGCAACTGTTCTCCAGTGCTGCACTGGCCCGCTACACCCCATCGATTCAGCAGCTGATCGATGAGCTGGTGGAGGAGCTGGTGGCAGCACCGGCACCGNTGCCGTTGGCAGCGCGGATGCGCCGCTTTGCTTTTGCNGTGATCGCCACCACGGTGCTGGGGCTGGATGGGCCAAGCCGCGANGCACTGTTCGCCGATTTCGAAATCTGGACCAAGGCCCTGTTCTCCATTCCCCTTGCGATTCCAGGCACACCGTTCGCCAAGGCAATGGCCGCCCGCCAGCGGCTGCTGAGCCGAATCAAAGGGGTGCTGCAACAGGGCGGCAACCAGGGCGGGCTCGATCTGCTCAGCGGTGGCCTGGATGAAGCCGGCATCCCCCTGGATGACGACGATCTGGCGGAGCAGTTGCTGCTGCTGCTGTTTGCCGGCTACGAAACGACTGCGTCTTCGCTCAGCTGCCTGTTCCGGGCGTTGCTGNTGAACCCNGAGGTGGCGGNATGGCTGCAGGAGGANCTGGCGGAGGGCTCGGGATCCAAACGGCTGGATGCCACCGTGNTGGANGTGATGCGACTGACTCCGCCGGTGGGTGGGTTCTTCCGCCGCAGCCTGGCCCCGGTGGAGCTGGCGGGGGTGATGGTGCCGGAAGCCAGCGTGATTCAGGTGGTGCTCAGCCCCTCTGATTCANCCGATGACACTGATCTGTCGGCATTCCGGCCGCAACGNCACCTGGATGGCAGTTTCAACCAAACCCTGCTGCCCTTCGGCGGTGGCGAGCGGGTGTGCCTGGGCAAGGCGCTGGCGGAGCTGGAAATCCGGTTGATGGCTGTGGGGCTGTTGAACCGGGTGCAGCTGACGCTNGCACCGGATCANGATCTCGCGTTGCAGCTGATTCCCAGCCCCACTCCCAAAGACGGCCTGCTGGTTCAGGCAGCGGCGCGATGACGGCGGCGGCCGAGGGGCTCAATCCAATCCACCAGCACTTCCTGGTGGCGCAAGACCGGTTCAGGGAGGCGGCAGCCCAGGTTGATCTGGCCCTGGTCCATCAAGCGGCCGAGGCGCAGGGCGGCNGCTTCTTCAGGCCGATCGAAGGAGCTTTGGTGAGAGGTGAGCCACGACACCTCACCCTCGGTGATCACACCGGTGGACACGCTTTCGAGGAAGATTTCACCGACAGTCATCGGAGCTTTGTAACGAATTCGTTACATCCTGGCGCGCCCGTTTGGNGGCCGCGAGCTGGTTAGCGTTTCGGCCCCAGAACCGTTGAGGTGATGCGCGTGATCGACTCCGCCGACCTGGATCGGGTGATCGAGATGGCCTGGGAAGACCGCACCACCTTTGAAGCGATCGAATACCAGTTCGGGCTGAAGGAGCAGGAGGTGATCCAGCTGATGCGCCAAGCGATGAAGCCCTCGTCGTTCAAGATGTGGCGCAAACGGGTTTCGGGGCGCAAAACGAAGCACGGGGCCACCAGCAGCGCCGATCGGTTCCGGGCCTCTTGCCACAAGTGAGCTCCATCGCCGCTCAGGCGATCCACCGATCGGCGTCCATCACCTTCTTGATCAGCAGACCCAGGCGCTTGAACTCGGCGAAGTTCACATCCTTCACCGCCTGATCCAGGCCGCAATCCACCCAGTCACCATCGCGTTGTTCTTCGATGGTGAAGTCCTGCTCGAGGGTGTCGCGGCGGATCCGGTAGGTGATGCCGTCCTCATGGAGGTAATCGGCGGAAACCAGTTGCAGACCCATCCTTCGCTTGCGTCAATCCAATGATGGTGGCGTGAAGGTGTCGGCCACCGCAACGATCCAACGGGCAGCGGCTGCGGNGACCTGTTCCTTGGTGACGTTGAACTCCAGATCGTGGCCCTGCGCGAGCAGATCGGGAATGATCGTTTGCCAGGCCATGCCGGCGGCGCTGGCGTTGAGATCACCGATCAGCACAAAGGCCTTGGCCGCTCCGGTGACGGCATCGGTGTACTCGGCATTGGCCGACACCTTGCTGCGGTACCAATCGCTCACCTGATCACGCTGGGCCTTGCTCAGAAATGGCGGAGCTCCCACCAGNTAGGCATCGAGCACCAGCATCGGGCTGGGCACGTTNTTCTCGGGATGCTTGAGCGCAAACCAGGCCTGGCCGATCGAGGCNGCATCNGGCCAATGGCANAGGANNGCGGCGTCCTGACTGTCGAGNGNNCGCTGNNCNGCCAGNTCATCNATGCGNTCGAGCAANTCCGGNCCNGTGACCGGTGGCTCACTGCGGGAGTGTTCAGCCCTGGCTTCATTGATCGCCTCGGCCACTGCCGCTTCGTTCTGGCCCAATTGCTCGAGGGCCCGTTTGAGGTTGGCATCGGCATCGGCGGGAGGGGCCAAGGCGCATCAGGCGGGGGGCTGGGTCCACGATGTCATCTCCATCGCAGCAACACAGCCCAAAAGCCAACAACAGATCATTGATAGTTTTCGATCTGCAGGTTGTATCCCGACACCAATAGATTTTTGTCCAGACAAATTTCAGCAGGAAATTTCGGTGAAGCTGATTTGATCAGGCGAAGATGAACATCTACGGGCTTGTATCCAGCTCTCAGGCAATATTCAAAGAATCTGGACACTGCAACTTCGAGGGTTTCAGTGCCAAAGAGTGGTGTTACTTGACCGCTCTCGTGCACCAACAACCCGAAGTAATGCATCCATAATGCAAAAAGTTGTGCGACCTTACGGGAATGAGGATCATTCTCAATAAGTATTCTTGCTCATTATGGATGGGGCCAGTGCACGAGGAGCATGGCTTCCACATCCCTCAGTTGAGGGAGTGATTCGAGCAAGAGATTCCCTCAGATGGGGGAGTCGTGATCAGAGCAAACCCGGGAAGCTGATCGTGTGCCTCCTGGGCTGACACGACAATTCTCTTGATTTCTTCCATGTATCGATACAAGGCTCTCCTGACGGCCAGCAGCATTGCGGTGGCCGGCATCAGCCATCTCGCCCTGATGACCACCGTTGCTCAGGCCGAGACTTACGACGCCCTTTGCGGCGATAGCGGCTGCAGCATCAGTGTTGATGGGCGCGGGATCTCGGGGCCTGGTGGATTCATCCCCAGCGAACTGGTGTCGAAATGGACGGTGGGCACGGATAGCGGCTACCACGGTGGCAAAGGAGTCGCCGGAGGCCTCGGTGGCGCAACAGCTGGTGCCATCGG
>NZHI01000012.1 GCA_002691345.1 Synechococcus sp. MED650
TGGTGCTGTGCACCGACAGCCAGGAGTTGAAGTCCCTGGCAGAGGGTTGGGGGTTCCCGGTGTTGATGACAGCAGAATCCTGCAGCTCGGGCAGCGAACGGATCGCTTCCGTCGCGGCTCCCCTGATGCGCTTGGCCTGGGGGACGACTCCTGTGGAAGCGGATCAGATTGCGATCATCAATGTGCAGGGGGATCAGCCCTTCATCGATCCGGCCGTGATCGACGCCATGGTGGCCGAGTTCGAGCGCCGGGATCCTGTGCCGGCGGTGGTGACACCGGTGTACGGATTGAAGCCTGAGAGCGTGCACAACCCCAACGTGGTGAAGACCCTGTTGGCCCATGACGGCCGGGCGTTGTATTTCTCTCGTTCTGCCATTCCCCACGTGCGCGATGTGGATGAGGCGGATTGGCATCAACACACCACGTACTGGGGCCATGTGGGTATGTACGGCTTCCGGGGTGATGTTCTGGCTGCCTGGGACCAGCTGCCCTCTTCACCGCTTGAGGATCTGGAACGGCTGGAGCAGCTGCGCTTGATTGAAGCGGGGCACACCATTGCCACGTTTCCCGTCGAGGGAACATCCCTTTCGGTCGACACCGCCGAGCAGCTGGAAGAGGCCCGGGCGTTGGTGTAAGTCGCGGTCGGAATCTCAAACTTTGAATAGTTTGAGATTCGTGTCTGCACTCTCCTCCGGAGGGGATTTTTGTGTCTGACCTGAAATGCCCTTTTAGTGGCCACACCGGAGCCGTGACTCCAGCGGCCCATACGGGCAATCAGCAGTGGTGGCCCAACCAGATCAATCTCGGCTTGCTGCATCAGCACCATCCAGCCTCCAATCCTCTGGGCGAGGCCTTTGATTACCCAGCAGCATTTGCAAGCCTGGATCTGGAGGCGCTGAAGGCGGATTTAACGGCGTTGATGACCGACTCTCAGGACTGGTGGCCGGCGGACTGGGGGCATTACGGCGGTTTGTTCATTCGTTTGGCGTGGCACAGCGCCGGCACTTACCGGAGCGCCGACGGACGCGGTGGCGCCGGCCACGGCAACCAGCGTTTCGCGCCTCTCAACAGCTGGCCCGACAACACCAATCTCGACAAGGCCCGAAGGCTGCTCTGGCCGCTGAAACGCAAGTACGGCAATGCCATTTCCTGGGCGGATTTGATCATCCTCAGCGGCAATGTGGCGCTGGAATCAATGGGATTCCGCACCTTTGGCTTTGCCGGCGGTCGCACCGACATCTGGCAACCCGAAGAAGACGTGTTTTGGGGCAAGGAAACCGATTGGTTGGCGGATGAGCGCCATAGCGGTGATGGCGGACTCGACCAGCCGCTGGCTGCCGTCGAAATGGGGCTGATTTATGTGAATCCTGAAGGCCCCCACGGCAATCCGGATCCCGTGGCCTCCGGACCTGAAGTGCGGGATACGTTTGCCCGGATGGGGATGACGGTGGAAGAGACCGTTGCTCTTGTCGCGGGTGGCCACACNTTCGGCAAGTGCCACGGTGCGGCTCCTGCTTCACATCTGGAGCCAGAACCGGAGGGGGCTGAACTGCATCAGCAGGGGATGGGCTGGCACAACCGCTTCGAGAGCGGAAAGGCAGAACACACCATCACCAGCGGTATTGAAGGCTCCTGGAAACCCAACCCCACACGTTGGGACCAGGGNTATTTCGAGATGATGTTCACCTACGAGTGGGAACTCACCAAAAGTCCTGCTGGGGCATGGCAGTGGGNGGCGAAGGATGTGAAGCCGGAACACATGATTCCGGATGCCCACGTTCCCGGACGCTCATCGGCACCGATCATGACCACAGCGGATCTGTCCCTGCGTCATGACCCGGTGATGGAGCCGGTCGCCCGTCGCTTCCATCAGGATCAGAGCGCTTTCGCTGATGCGTTTGCTCGGGCCTGGTTCAAGCTCACCCATCGGGATCTGGGCCCCCAGGCGCTCTATCTGGGTGCAGATGTGCCGGAGGAGGTGCAGATCTGGCAAGACCCGGTGCCAACCCTCGANCANCCGCTGGTCGGCGAGGCCGAGATCGCTGTTCTNAAGCAACGCATCCTGAACAGTGGCTGCAGCGTTGGCGCTCTTGTGGCAACCGCCTGGGGTTCGGCATCCACGTTCCGTGGATCCGATCGACGCGGTGGTGCCAATGGCGGCCGGATCCGTTTGCAACCCCAGAACACCTGGGAGGTGAATGATCCCGAGCAGCTGCGCACGGTGCTACAAGCGCTGGAGACGGTGCAGCGGGAGTTCAACGCTGAAACCACCGGTGGCCAGTGCATCTCGATGGCTGATTTGATCGTGCTGGCTGGATCCGCTGCTGTGGAGCAGGCGGCGGCTGCGGGTGGTCACAGCGTGATGGTTCCCTTCATGCCTGGCCGAACGGATGCATCCGCGGATCAGACCGACACCGCATCGTTCAATTTGCTCAAGCCCATCGCCGATGGCTTTCGCAATTGGCAGCGGAGTGGTCTGCCGCTTCGCGCGGAGGAGTGNCTGGTGGACCGTGCCCAACTGCTTGGCCTGAGTGCACCGGAGATGACGGTGCTGCTCGCCGGCTTGCGGGTGCTGGGGGCCAACACGGGCGGCAACCGCCAGGGCGTGTTGACCGATCGTGTGGGTGTATTGAGCAACGATTTCTGCGTCAATCTGCTTGATATGACCACGGCCTGGTCACCGACCAGTGAGGCCATGGAGGGTTATCTCGGCCGGGATCCCGATGGCGCCGAACGATGGACTGCCAGCCGCGCTGATCTTGTGTTCGGCTCCAACAGCCAGCTGCGGGCCATCGTTGAGGTGTACGCCCAGGATGATGGTGGCAGTCGTTTTGTGGCCGACTTCGTTCAGGCCTGGGTGAAGGTGATGAACCTGGATCGCTTTGATCTGCGCTGAGGGATGGCTCGAATCAGTCGTTGCGGTCTCGCCAGCCGCGGAGGCTGAGTTCGCTCCAACGTCCTCGCAGTTGCAGGATCCGTTCCGCCAGCTCTCGGATCGCGCCGTGGCCGCCGCGGTGGCGGAGCACGGCATCGGCACCGCGGCGAACGGGCCGACAGGCATCGGCGGGAGCAAACAACAGGCCGACGACTGGGCGAACGGCTAAATCGTTCAGGTCATCTCCCACGAAAGCCGTTTGTTCGGCACAGAAACCCAGCTCGTTTTGGAGAGCTGTGAGAGCAGCTGGCTTGTCTTTGATTCCCACCAGGCAATGGGTGATCCCCAGCTGCCGGGCCCTCACCTCCGTGGCTCCGCCCTGCCCTCCACTGAGAAAGGCCACCTCAAGCCCAGCCTGTTGCAGCAAACGGATCCCGAGGCCATCGCGCACATCAAAGCGTTTGATCAGCTGCCCCTCGGCATCAAACCAGAGGCCGCCGTCGGTGAGAACACCATCCACATCCAGCACCAACAGCTCCACCGATCGCAACCGGCGACGCAGCCCCCACCAGCGCAGTCTGGCCATCATGCGAGCCCNGCCTGCACCAGATCATGCAGGCGGAGTAGGCCGATCAGTTGATTCCCCTGATTCACCACCGGCAACACCGAGATGGGTTTGCGTCGGTTGTGTTCCATCTGTTCCAGCGCCTTCACCACCAACACGTCGGCTGCCACGGTGATCGGGTCCGCCGTCATCAGATCGGCTGCGGTCAGGTGGGTCCAGGAATCAGCGCTGTTGTCCTGCAGCGCNCGACGCAGGTCCCCATCCGTGAGGATGCCCAGCAAAGTTCCGGGCTTGTTGGGGTCCTCAACCCAGCCGCTGCCGATGCCATCTCGTGTCAGGCCGCCGATCACCTCCGGAAGCGATGTCGTGGGCTGCAACGGATGCAATTTGCTGGCAGGCACCATCAGATCAGCCGCGGTCAAGGTCAGCTGTTTCCCCAGTGATCCGGCGGGATGATTGAGAGCGAAATCGGCGGGCGAGATGCCGCGTCGTTCCATCCACACCGCCGCCAGGGCGTCGCCAATGGCCATGGCGACAGCGGTGCTCGCAGTGGGTGCCAGGTTCAGGGGGCACACCTCCCGGTCCACTCCCGCTTCAAGCACCACATCGCTGCCGCGGGCCAGGGACGAGTCGGATCGACCGACGATGGCGATCCGTCCGGTACCGCGACGGGTGAGGTGGGGCAACACCTCGAGAAGTTCCGCTGTTTCTCCGCTGTTGGAGAGNAGCAGGCACACGTCTTCTGAGGCCACGACGCCCAGATCGCCATGGAGGGCATCGGTGGGGTTGAGGAACAAGGCCATCAACCCGATCGAGGAGAAGGTGGCCGCGATCTTGCGCGCCACGATGCCGCTCTTGCCGACGCCGGTGATCACCAGCTTGGCTTTGCGTTCAGCACAGCGCTCCAGGAGTGTGAGTGCTGCTTCCACCTGCTCAACACTGAGCCGTTCCGCTGCGGAGGCGATCGCAGAGGCTTCCTCCTGAAGGCAGCGGGTGAGAGCGGACAAGGACGATATCCATGATGATCGGCTCATTGTCCTGCACGCCCCGAGATGGATCTGCCCGGTGTGCCGAATCAGCTGCTGGAGGAGCTACGCGAGGCAGCGGTTTCGATCGGTGTGCCGCGATTGGCCTTGGTGGGCGGTGTGGTGCGCGATCAGCTTCTGCATCAACGCTTGGGTCGTGCCTGGAGTGGTGTTCCAGATCTGGATTGGGTGGTGGAAGGGGATGCAGCCGCGCTCGCCGCAGAGCTGGGTCGGCGTTGCGGTTCAGACCGGGTGACGGCCATGCAGGAGTACGGAACCTTCGGCACCGTTGCGCTCAAGCTCGATGGCATTCCTCTGGATCTGGCCACGGCCCGGCAGGAGCACTACCCGGCACCGGCGGATAATCCCGTGGTGCAGGCCGGAACGCTGAAGGCTGATCTGGTGCGTCGTGACTTCACGATCAATGCGATGGCCCTGGACCTTGTTTCAAAGGATCTGATTGATCCCCATGGCGGCCAGGCGGATCTGGCGGCAGGTCACTTGCGCTTTCTGCATTCAGGCAGCGTTCAGGACGATCCCACGCGGGTGATTCGCGCCGCCCGTTATGCAGCTCGACTGGGTTTCCAGTTGCCGGACGATGCCCAATCACAGATCAGCACCACGATTCACCGCTGGCCCTGGCGCTGGCGCCATGGGGATGCTGCTCTGGACGCTCCACCGGCTCTGGCCAGTCGCCTGCGGATGGAATTGGATCGGTTGCTCGAGCGGGAACCCTGGCGTCAAGCCTTGAATCAGTTGGAGCAGTGGCAAGCGATGCCGCTGCTCGATCCTCAGCTTCAGCAGGATCCCGGGCGATCGGAACGGTTGCGCTGGGCGCAGCGCCTGGGTCTGCCTCTGATGCCTGCCCTGCTGCTGGGGGCGGCGGATCCGCTCGCGGTGGCCCAGCGGTTGCAGATCCCTGGCCGGCAGCAGCAATGGCTGCAGCAATGCGCGGAGCTGCTGCATTGGTTGGATGGCGCCCCGCTGCCGCCATTGGCAGGTCCCTCCGCCTGGTCATTGGCTCTGGAACAGCACAGCTGGCAGCCGGAAGCAGTCGCGCTGGCGGTGACTGTTCGTCCACAGCACTGGAAATCTCTGCTGCGCTGGTGGGGGCGTTGGCGCCGGATTCAGGCGCCCCAGTCCGCCCGTGATCTGATCGAGGCTGGATGGCAACCAGGCCCTGCCCTCGGTGCTGAATTGCGCCGTATGCGATCCATTGCTTTGGATCAAAGCCGATGAAACGGCCTTGGCTGCTGCTGGTGGTTGCGCTGTGCGCAGCCTTTGCACTTCGTGCTTTGGCATGCATTGATGCCACGGGCCTCTGGAGCGATGAGCTTTACAGCGTTGGCAAGAGTTATCAGCCAAGCCTGCAAACGCTGCTTGGCATGCTGCGCGAGGACACCCATCCGCCGGTGTATTACCTCCTGCTCTGGTGCTGGGGGCAGGTGATCGGTCAGAGCCCGGTCAGCCTTCGGCTGCTCTCCTGGTTGGCCTATCTGGCCGGTGGCTGGGTGATGGTCCGTCAGGCGATGGCGCTGGTGGAGAACCCGCTGGTGGAGAACCGTGGCCGCGCAGCTGCCATGGCTGCGCTGCTGGTCTTCTGTAGCCCTTATCCCATTCGGTTTGCCATCGAAGGCAAAAGCTATGCCTTGTTGGTGCTCCTGGTGGCAATGGCCTGGTGGTGGCGCCGTTCAGCCCACGCTCTTGCCTATGGCGTTGTGGCTGGGCTTGCGGGCCTGACCCACTTCTATGGATTATTCCTGCTGCTGGCTGCTGCGGTTTGGGATGGCTGGCAGCGCCGCTGGAGGTTGGCCATCGCCGCCCTGATCGGAGCTCTGCCGGCGTTGGCTTGGATTGTTTACGCGGCNACTTATCTCTTCAGCTCAAGATCTGGGAGCTGGATCGGCCCGCCGGACTACGCCCTGTTGGAGGAGACCCTGGCCCGCGGGCTTGGTCTCTGGCCTTTGCCCAAGTTGGCCCTGATCTTGCTGCTGTTGCTTGTTCTGCGGCGCTGGGGAGGTCTGCCGCCTTTTCGTTGGCCGGAGCCGGAACTTCTGGATCGCAGTGGTCTGACCCCGTCCCTGCTGATGGTTGCGGGGGTGGTTGTGGTGTCGTTTTTNAAGCCGATGGCCTTCAGCCGCTACTTCGTGGTGCTGCTGCCGGCTGTGGTTCCCGTTTTGGCGGTGCTGATCGGTCGTTTCGAACTCAATCGCCTGGGTCGCGGCTGCGGTGTTGCTGTCTTGGTGCTGCTCTTGGCCAGCTGGTGGGGGCCGGGATTTGCCGAGCTTGATCCCGGTGTTGGCGGTGTGCGGGAACAGGATCAATTCCGACTGATCAGCCAGCGCACCAGTGGTCTGGANGAGCGCTACAGCCCGCGCCCCCGTCTGTTCAATCTCAGTGATCGGATGGAGGCGGCGATGGGTCGGATTCCGCNGCCCCCATCGCTCTGGCAGGGGCGGGATGCTTTGAAGCAACGGCTGGAAGAGCCGGATCAGCCCAAGCAACTTTGGCTGGCCAGTAGTGGTCCATCGCCTGCCATGGCACGCAAACTCAAACCCCTGCGAAGGCAAGTTGAGCAGGCGGGGTACCGCTGTGAACGGCAATCCACCGATCTCACCCACGCCCTCCTCTTGCANTGCCGATCTGAATCCAGTCGCCCTCCTGCGTGAGCTTGGCGGCGGCATCGATGGTGCAGGCNAGCAGCAACGGGCCGCAGGTCTGNGGGTCCACCAGCAGCTCCAACAGGGCGGCGGAGGGGGGGTGTTGGAGCCGAACCGGACCCTCCAGCCACCGCCAGGCCGAACGATTGGAGGGTGCCAGCGTGCTGGCGACGCCGCGTTCGAACAGGCTCATCGCACCGGGGTAAGCGGGGATGGCATCACCATCCAGCGCGATGGTCAGCTCTGGTTCGTTCGGAAGCATCTCGCTGAGATGTCCAAGCAGGCCAAAGCCGGTGATGTCCGTGCAGGCGTGGATGGCGTGTCGGAGGGGCTCGAGTTTCGTCAACAGGGTGTGCTGGCTCTGTGTCATCACCGCCAGGGCAGTATCGAGGTCTGCAGCGGTGGTGGCGCCGCTCATCGATCCCGCAAAGAGAACACCACTGCCCAGTGGTCGACTGATCAAAAGGGCATCACCAGGTTGAAGGCCTGATTTCAGCCATGGGGTTCTGTTGCTGGAGCCATTCACCGTCAGGCTGGTCTGCACCCCCAGGCTCGCCGGAATGGGGGCTGCACTGCGCGATTCCAGCGTGTGCCCACCGATCAGCGCGGCGTCTTGCTCATCCAGTGCAGAGCGGATGCCCGCGAGGGTCTGCACCAGCAGGTCCTGTTGGTCGATGATCGGGATCATTGGCAGGGTGATCACTGCCATGGCGCTGGTCACCTTGGCTCCACAGGCCCAGAGATCAGAGCAGGCATGCAGGGCTGTCAGACGACCATTGAGCCAGGGGTCACTGACCAGGGCTGGGAAACCATCCACGCTCTGAAGAATTCCGGGAGCTTCGGGAAGAACAGCGGCGTCTTCTGGTCGTCCTCCGAGTCCCACCCGATTGAGAGCAGCGGAGAGTGGCTCTGCCGGCAACTTGGCGGCGCATCCCCGGCAGGCCATGGCTGCTTCGCCGGCCATCGAAGCCGGCGGCTGGAAGCCATCCATGAAGGCTCGATCGATGCGTTGTTTCAGTGTCCAGAGCAGCGTGGACGGACCCAAACGCCAGTTCCGCCATCTCGCCCACGCTGTGTCGCGCCCTGTTCCAATCAGCTGCAACGCCTGCCGTTGGGGGTGCCACGGCCGCAGCGGCTCGTTGCGGCACATCGCCTCCAAGTTGACGGCAAGAGGTTCAGCTGCCCGAACGGCCCAAACGCCGGAAGCGGCTCGCGGGGCTGTGCTGATCACAGCACAGTCTCCACTGGCAAAAATTGTCGAATGGCCTTCCACACGAAGGCAGCGATCGGTGCGAATCCGTCCCTTGGGGTCAACAGGAAGACCTGCCTGCTCCAGCCAGTCCGGTCCTTGGCTCCCGGTGCACAGCAAGGCAGCTCCCCGACCGGGCGAATCCTCGTTCACCAAGGCGATCTCAGCATGCTGCAGCTTCTGCTGGACCAGTCGATCCAGCTGCCCCCGCCGTTGCTGCAGCTCCAATGGCCTCTGCGGCCAGCGGCGGCGCAACGCCAGCACAACTTCCAATCCGGCTGATCCGGCTCCCACCACCCGGAGCGGCTCGCTGTCGAGAGGGTTTTGTGCCTCCAGAAAAGCGAGTGCCGGTTCCAGCGGTTTGATCGGCATGCCCCGTTCGCTCGGCTTGCTGACGGCGCCAACATTCAGGCTGAGCAGTTCAAATCCCAGGGAGGGTCGCCCCCTTAGGCACAGTCGCTGCTCCTGAAGGTTGATGCCGCAGATGTCGGCTTCCAAGAAGGCCACCCCGGCACGGTTGCAAAGCTGGCGCAGGTCGATGGCGAGCTCATCGCGTTGATAAATCCCAGCGATCAGGCCAGGCACCATGCCTGAGTAGAGAGCCGTGCTGCTGCGGTTAACCAGGGTGATGCTGCGCTGAGGCCGCTGCTGCGGTTGCATCGCCCAGCGCTTCAGCAGCAGGGCATGGCTGTGGCCACCACCGGCCAGCAGCAGCGCACCTTCAGCGGTCATGTACCGCCCCGATATCCCATGGGATTGGCTTGTTGCCAGGTCCAGCCATCGCGGCACATCTCCGCGAGGCCGCGGCGGGGTGACCAGCCGAGAATCTCTTTCGCTTTTTGAGGGCACGCTTCCAGACGGGGAACATCCCCGGCGCGACGCTCCACCACGTCGTAAGGAATGCTGATCCCCGTGCTGGCTTCAAATCCCTTCACCACCTCCAGCACGCTGAGCCCGCGGCCGGTTCCGATGTTGAGCGTCAATGGATAAGGGGGCTCTTGCTCCCACAGATGTTCGAGGGCAACGCCGTGGGCGTCGGCCAGGTCCATCACGTGCAGATAATCCCTGATACCGGTGCCATCCGGTGTGGGGTAATCCTGGCCAAACACGTTCAGCCGCTCGCGCCGACCAGCAGCGACCTGGGTGATGAAGGGGAACAGATTGTTGGGGATTCCGAGGGGATCTTCGCCGATCCTGCCGCTGGGGTGAGCTCCCACAGGGTTGAAGTAACGCAGCGTGGCAACCCGCCACGGACCTGATGAACACAAGGCCGTCAACAGTTGTTCGACCGCCACCTTGGTCTGCGCATAGGGATGAACTGGGGCTGTCGCCATGTCTTCGCGCAATGGGAAGGTCTCGGGCTCTCCGTACGCTGTTGATGTACTGCTGAACACAATGGTGCGGCAGTCGTGACGTTCCATCGCCGCCGCCAGAACCCGGCTTCCGTTGACGTTGACGTCCCAATAACGCAGTGGTTCGGCAACGGATTCGCCCACGGCCTTGAGGCCAGCAAAGTGGATCACACCATCAACCTGATCGACCGTTTGAAAGGCCCGATCCAGATCATCTGGGTTGCGAACATCGCCTTTGACCACGGCTAGTTGTTTGGATCCGGCCAGCTCCTGCACGCGATGGAGTGCCTCAGGGCTGCTGTTGTCAAAGTTGTCGAGAACAATCAACTCGTATCCCTGTTCGAGCAGCACCAGACAGGTATGGCTGCCGATGAAGCCTGCTCCTCCGGTGATCAGGACGCGTCGCCCCATGGGCCTATCCCTTCAGATCTGCTGATTCTGAATCAGCTTGTGTTCAAAAAGCTGACGGAGTAGGTGATCGAACCTAGTGTCAGCCTGCTGAAGGAGCGTTTTGGAAAGCGGAACGGCGGTTCCAGAGTTGAAGAGAGTGATTGGTGCAGAGGGCCGCGCTCTGCTCAAGAAATTCAACTTGCTCAGGCCATTGGTCGAGCAGATGTTGATTAGCGATGCAATCGCGGATGTTGAGGTGAGTGAGGAGCAGTTGGAGGAAGGCCGGCTTGGTTTGCTCCAACAACGTGGTTACGACGGATTGGAGCAGTGGCCTGAATTGCTCAAGGAGCTTGAGCGCACCGACGAGGAGGTGGTGGAGCGACTGCGTCGGGGGATCCAACGCCGAACCTTCATGCGTGATCGGTTCGCCGCTAAGGCAGAGGCGCGTTTTCTGGAGCGCAAGAACGAACTGGATCAGGTGGTTTACAGCCTGTTGCGTCTCGAAAACACGTTCCTTGCCCGTGAGCTCTATCTACAAATTGAATCGGGCGAATCGAATTTCGCTGATTTAGCCAAACGCTATGCCGAGGGCCCTGAGCGCAACACCAACGGCATTGTTGGCCCTGTGTCGCTGACCCAGGCGCATCCAACCCTGGTGGAGAAGCTTCGGGTCGCCCAGCCTGGTGTTCTGTTGGAACCGTTCCGGATTTCGGACTGGTGGCTGGTCGTGCGGCTGGAGCGTTACTCGCCAGCCACCTTCACCGATGAGGTTTCCGATCAGATGTGCCAGGAAATGTTCGAAGCCTGGATCCAAGAGGAAACCATGGCTGGTTTGAGTCGGCTCGAGTCTGAGCCTGTCGAGCCAGCACCAACGCGCGATTTCAGCGATTTCAGCGTCTCCCGATGACACAGTCTCCTCCCTCCCCACTGCTGAAGCACCCTGCGTTCCGGGGCCTGTCTGAGGCTGCGGCCTCCAAGCTCGAGCAAGCAGCGCGTGTTCTGCGTTTTGAGCTGGGGCGTCAGCTCAGCGATGGCGTGGATATCTCCGCCAGGGTTCTTGTGATCCTTCAAGGCCAGGCCAGGATGGTGGGCCGTCACAACGGTCGCCTCACCACGGTCGGCAAGTTCGGCCCAGGAAGTGTGATCGGGGCTGCCAGTCTTCTTTGCGGCAAGCCCTGTGAGAACGTCCTTGCCGCAGAGGAGGTGATTTGCTGTGCCGTTCCGGATGAGCTTTGGCATGAGCTCTATGCCGGGGAGACATCGTTCCGCGACTGGTGTGACCAGCAGCTCTGGCCCCAGGAATTATTGATGCTGTTGGAGGTCTTGGAGGAGAACACCGCTGAGACAGACAGCTCAGCGTTGGAAAAGCTTGAGGAAGCCTTGCAAATGGCGGAGCGGTGCCCTGCCGATGCCGCTGCTGTTGACGCCGCTTTGGCTGCCGGGAAGACCCTTTACGTCACCAGTGCCTGGGGAGACCTGACGATCGGCCAGCCAATCACGGCGTCAGCTGATCTTCCTGGCTGCGAACCATTCGCGCTGCGGTTGGTTGCGCTGCCAGCTCCTGATCAGGCGGTTGATGCGCCCGGTCCGCTCGTTCCGGTGGAGACCATCCAGGACGCTGAGGTGCTTCCCCCCGTCAGCAGCTACAGCCCGGAGCGGAATGTCGTGGACAACCTCCGGGTGATCCGTGCTGATGGAGCACTCCAGGAAACCCTGGCCTGTTTCCAGATGCTGGCGCAGCTGATGAAGTTGCCGTTCCGCCGCGATTCGATTGAAAAAGTTCTGCAGGACAACCTCCGTCGCGGCTTGACGCCGAATCTGCAGCTCTGTGGGCAATTGGCGGCGAGCCTGGGCCTCCATGTGATGGCGGCACGGGTTCCGTCGGTTGCTGGCACCCGTCTTCAGGTGCCATCGATGCTGCCCTGGCAGGGCGGATTTGCTCTGGTGGTCGCCAGCAATGAGCAGGGGCTCAAGCTTGCCTCGCCCAAGCAGGGCATGGTGACGCTGAATCCGAATGAGTTGGCTGAGCAGTTCCCTGAAGGGATTGAGCTGCTGCTGATGGAGCGCTCCAATGCCACCCCTGATCAGAAGTTCGGCCCGGGGTGGTTCTGGCCGGCTTTGAAGCGCTACCGGGGCGTGTTGACTCAGGTTCTGGCCGCAAGCTTTGTGGTTCAGCTGTTCACCCTGGCCAATCCGTTGTTGATCCAGGTGATCATCGACAAGGTGATCAGCCAGCGCAGCCTCGACACGCTTCAAGTGTTGGGGATCGCCTTGGTGGTGGTCACCATTCTCGAAGGCGTTCTGGGAAGCCTGAAAACGTTCCTGTTCGCTGAAACCACCAATCGGATTGATCAACGGTTGGGGGCAGAAGTGATTGATCACCTGCTGCGCCTCCCCCTGGGTTATTTCGATCGCCGTCCGGTTGGGGAACTGGGAACCCGCGTGGCGGAGCTGGAGAAGATCCGCAATTTCCTCACCGGTCAGGCGCTGACCACCATCCTGGATGCTGCTTTTTCGGTGATTTATATCGCCGTGATGGTGATCTACAGCTGGCTGCTCACCTTGATTGCCCTCTCGGTTCTACCGATTCAGATCGGCCTGACGATTCTTGGAGCACCGCTGTTCCGCCGCCAGTTCCGAGCGGCTGCTGAAGAAAATGCCAAGACCCAGAGTCATCTCGTGGAGGTGCTCACCGGTATCCAGACGGTGAAAGCCCAGAACGTTGAGATGGTGAGCCGGTGGCGCTGGCAGGAGTTCTATTCCCAGTACATCGCCCGTACCTTCGAAAAAACGATCACCGGCACAGCGCTGAACCAGACGAGTCAGGTTCTGCAGAAAATCTCCCAGCTGATGGTGCTCTGGATCGGTGCCTCCATGGTGCTCTCTGGAGATCTCACCCTTGGCCAGCTGATCGCGTTTCGGATCATTTCCGGTTACGTGACCCAGCCCTTGCTGCGCCTTTCAACCATCTGGCAAAACATCCAGGAACTGCGGGTCAGCTTTGAACGCCTGGCCGATGTGATCGATACACCGGAGGAATCCGATGAGGTCGACAAGTCGAAGGTGATGCTTCCACCTCTCCTTGGGGAGGTGCGGTTCGACAACCTCTCGTTCCGGTTTCGGCCTGGCCAGCCTGAGGTGCTGAAAGACGTGAACCTGGAGATTCCCTCCGGAACGTTCGTTGGAATCGTTGGCCAAAGCGGCAGCGGTAAAAGCACGCTGATGAAGCTGCTGCCCCGCCTCTACGAACCCGGTGAAGGTCGGATCCTGATTGATGGCTACGACATCAACAAAGTTGAGCTCTACTCCCTGCGCCGCCAGATCGGGATCGTTCCCCAGGATCCGCTTCTGTTCAGCGGAACTGTGAGCGAGAACATCGCACTCACCAATCCGGAGGCATCCAGCGAGGAGATCGTCCGGGCAGCTCGCCTGGCCAATGCTCACGACTTCATCATGGAGCTCCCCAGTGGCTACAGCACCTCAGTGGGTGAGCGGGGTGCGGCTCTCAGTGGGGGTCAGCGCCAGCGGGTGGCCATTGCACGCACATTGCTGAGCAATCCCAAGCTGCTGGTGATGGATGAAGCCACCAGCGCTCTGGACTACGAAACCGAACGGAAGGTTTGCGACAACCTTCTGGAAAATCTCAACGACCGCACGGTCTTCTTCATCACCCACCGTCTGTCGACCATTCGTCGGGCCGACATGATCGTGATGCTTCACCAGGGAGCCGTGGTTGAGGTCGGCACGCACGATGAGTTGATGAACCATCGCGGTCGCTATTACGCCCTTTATCGCCAGCAGGAGAGCACTTGATCATGAAGCTCAATCCGTTGAAGCGCATTTCCAATCCATCGATCCTCAAGGCATCAGAGCAGGATCAAGAGGCCGGTGCGCTGGCGAACTACGACGAGTCGGTGCTGCAGCAGGGACGATTCTGGATGCGCACCGTCACCTGGACTCTGATCGGGACCAGTGTGTTCGGCATCGCTTGGCTGGCCTTGGCCAGAACAGAAGAGATCGTTGTGGCTCCAGGTCAGCTTGAGCCAATCGGTTCCGTTCAGGACATTCAGATGCCTGTTGGTGGCGTGGCCGATCAGATCTTGGTGGCTGAGGGTGATCAGGTGAAGGCGGGGCAGGTGCTGATGAAGCTGGACACCGAAGCCAGCGAAGAACAGCGCAGCAGCCTTGAGAAGACGATCAAGCTCAAACAGGAGCAGCTGGATCTCAAGCAGACCGAAAAACGCAACTACATCCAGGTCAACCAGGAGGAAGTTGTGATGCTCGAGAACAATCTCGAGCTTCAATCCGAAATTCTGGAACGCTACGAGCAGCTGGAGGCCGCAGGTGCTCAATCGGAATTGCAGTACCTCAATCAGCAGAACGTTGTTGAGGAAACGCGCGGCAAGTTGATGCAGAGCAAGGCCGACCGCCTGCGTCAAATTGCTCTCCTTGATCAACAAACAGCCCAGTTGCGCTCAGAGTTGGCGGATCTCAACGGCCGTTTGGTGGAGACCAAGGTCACCCTGCGCTACCAGCAACTGAAGTCTCCCGTTGATGGGGTCGTGTTTGATCTCAAGCCCACCTCTCGAGGCTTCACAGCCCAGTCCACGCAAACCGTGATGAAGGTGGTGCCGATGGGTTCACTCGAGGCGAAGGTCGAAGTGCCAAGCAACAAGATCGGTTTCGTGCAGGTTCCCCCGGATTGCCCCAAGCAGCCCAAGACCTGCATGGATGCCGACATCAGCATCGATTCGTTCCCTTCCAGCGATTTCGGCGTGCTGAAGGGGAAAGTGATTCGGATTGGCTCCGATGCGCTCGAGCCTGACCCTCAGGAGCAGCGGCAGGAGCTCAGTTTCCCTGTCACGGGTCAGCTGGATACGCAGCAACTCAAGCTCAAGAGTGGTGCCTCACTGCCTTTGCAGGTGGGCATGAGCCTCACGGCCAATATCAAGCTGCGCAAGGTCTCCTACCTCCAGCTGCTCCTGGGTGAGTTCCAGGACAAGGCGGAATCGCTGCAGCGTCTCTGAGAATCGTGCGGATTCTGTTTGTTCACCAGAACTTCCCTGGTCAATACATTCACATCGTTCAGCGGCTGGCCCAACAGGGCCAGCACCAATTGGTTGCCCTCGGCATTAACGATCTGGATCGCAACAGGCCGCTGCCGGAGTCGCTGAATTATTTCCGGTATCGCCTCGATCGCGGCAACACCCAGGGGGTGCATCCCCTTGTGATGGAAACGGAAACCAAAATCATCCGTGCCGATGGCTGTGCCCGGGCGGCCGAACAGCTCAAGCTCAAGGGGTTTGTTCCTGATCTGATTTGCGCCCATCCGGGATGGGGGGAGCCGCTCTTCCTGAAGGCGATCTGGCCAGATTCGCCACTGCTTTGCTATCAGGAATTTTTTTACAACGAGCACGGTTTCGATTCCAATTTTGATCCTGAGTTCCAAGACGAACGCAGTTGGCAGGCCCAGGCAAAACTGACGATGAAGAATGCCTATCTCCATCTGACCCTGGAGCAGGCGGATTGGAACGTCTCCCCCACGCACTTTCAGGCCAGCAGCTTTCCGGAACACTGGCGGCGTCGGATCAGCGTGATCCATGACGGCGTGGATACCCGCAAGGCGGTTCCGAATCCGGCGCCGGGGCCGCTCAAGCTGCCCGATGGCACCGTTCTGGAGAAAGGCCAACCGATCGTCACCTTTGTGAATCGACGCCTGGAGCCGTATCGGGGTTGCCATACCTTCATTCGTGCGATCCCCGAACTGCAGCGGCAAAACCCCGAGGCCCGTTTGGTGATCGTGGGGGAAACCAAGGGTGTGAGCTATGGCGCCGCATGCCCCGATGGTGAATGGCGTGAGTGTTTTCTCGCGGAGATCGAAGGCCAATACGACCCCAGCCGTGTTCATTTCACCGGCACCCTTCCTTACGACCAGTTCGTGCCGCTGCTCCAGCTCAGTGCCTGTCACGTCTATCTCACTTACCCCTTCGTGATGAGCTGGAGCTTGCTGGAGGCGATGGCCTGTGGATGTGCTGTGGTGGGTTCTGATACCGCTCCAGTGCGGGAACCCATTCGCCATGGCCATAACGGCTTGCTGGTCGACTTCTTCTCTCCTGCTGATTTGGCTGCGGCAGTCGCCGAGCTGCTTCAGGATCGAGAGCGGGCCGCTGCATTTGGCCAGGCTGCGCGACGCACAGTGGAACGCACCTACGACTTGGATGCCTGCGTGACCCGGCAACTGGCCTTGATGGATCTGGTGGCCAGCGGCAGCATTCGTGGCTGACCTCACCCGGCAGACTGACTCGTTGTTCCCGCATCCGGCACGTGAGTCAGCTCCAGAGTCTCAGGGGCATGGTGGATCTCCTCCCGGAGGTGCTTCGGCGCTGGCAGGCCGTCGAGGCTGAGGCAAGACAGCATTTTCGTTGCGCTGGTTTCGGGGAGATCCGTACGCCGTTGCTGGAAACGACCGATCTGTTTTGCCGAGGGATCGGTGAGGCCACCGATGTGGTGGGCAAAGAGATGTACAGCTTCCAGGATCGCGGAGACCGCTCCTGCACGCTGCGTCCGGAAGGCACGGCTTCGGTGGTGCGGGCCGCGTTGCAACACGGTTTGCTCAGTCAGGGTGCTCAGAAGCTTTGGTATGCCGGCCCAATGTTCCGCTACGAACGGCCACAAGCCGGCCGTCAGCGTCAGTTTCATCAGATCGGTGTGGAGTGGCTTGGTGCGGAGAGCGCCCGCAGCGATGTTGAAGTGATCGCCCTGGCGTGGGATCTGCTGGCCCGTCTCGGGGTGGGGGGCCTGGAATTGGAAGTGAACAGCCTGGGTTCGCCAGAGGATCGCCTGACGTACCGAGCTGCTCTGGTGCAATGGTTAGAGCAGCGGTCTGAGGCTCTGGACCCTGATTCCCAGGCCCGGCTCAGCACCAATCCGCTTCGCATCCTGGATACGAAGAACAAGGACACACAGGCCCTGCTGGAGGAAGCCCCAACCCTGGCTGATGCCCTCAGCTCCGAGAGTCGTGAGCGCTTTGAAGCGGTGCAGCAGGGCTTGTGCACGTTGGGGATCCCCTTCCGTTTGAATCCGCGTTTGGTGCGCGGGTTGGATTACTACAGCCACACTGCGTTTGAAATCACGAGCGATCGGCTCGGTGCCCAGGCCACCGTGTGCGGTGGTGGTCGTTACGACGGTCTGATTGCGCAACTGGGAGGTGCCGCAACACCGGCGATTGGTTGGGCACTGGGAATGGAACGGCTGCTTCTTGTGCTGGAGGCTTCTGCACAGGCTGATCCCGATGGCACCGCTGCTGGCCTGGTGGCGGGTTCGGTGCCAGATGCCTACATCGTGAATCGTGGGGCTCAGGCGTCAGCTGCAGCTTTGGCCCTGGCACGCGAGTTGAGGGGCAAAGGGCTGGTGGTGGAACTGGATGATTCGGGCTCAGCTTTTGGGAAGCAGTTCAAAAGAGCGGATCGTCGGGGAGCCCGTTGGGCTCTGGTGCTGGGTGATGAAGAAGCTGAGCGGCGTGAGGTGCGCCTGAAGCCGTTGCAGCAACGCGGAGAGGAATCCGTCATTGCGTTGACGGCGATGGCCGCGATTGTGGAGACACTGCAAACCCCCTGAGATGCAGATTCACCTCGTCACCGGAGGTGCCGGATTTCTCGGCTCCCATCTGATCGACCGGCTGATGGAGGGCGGAGACGAAGTGATTTGTCTGGACAACTACTTCACGGGCCGCAAGGCCAACATCGCGCGCTGGATCGGTCATCCCCGTTTTGAATTGATCCGTCACGACGTGACCGAACCGATCAAGTTGGAGGTGGACCGGATCTGGCATTTGGCCTGCCCTGCCTCGCCGATTCACTACCAGTTCAATCCGGTCAAAACGGCCAAAACCAGCTTTCTTGGTACGTACAACATGTTGGGATTGGCCCGGCGGGTGGGGGCTCGCTTGTTACTGGCCAGCACGAGTGAGGTGTACGGCGATCCGGAGGTGCATCCGCAACCTGAGAGTTACTGGGGTTCCGTCAATCCCATCGGTGTACGCAGTTGTTACGACGAGGGCAAGCGCATCGCAGAAACGCTTTGTTTTGATTACCAACGCATGAATGGTGTGGAGGTGCGGGTGGCACGGATTTTCAACACCTATGGCCCCCGCATGCTCTTGGATGACGGCAGGGTGGTGAGCAATTTCATTGTGCAGGCATTGCGCGGTGAGCCGCTATCCCTTTATGGCGATGGCTCCCAGACGCGATCGTTCTGCTACGTGAGTGATCTGGTGGAAGGCTTGCTGCGTCTGATGCGTGGTGCACATGCTGGTCCGATGAATTTGGGTAATCCCGAAGAGTTCACCATTCGCGAGCTGGCTGAACAGGTGCGCGCACGGATTAATCCAGCGTTGCCGCTCATCGAAAAGTCTCTTCCTGCTGATGATCCCAGGCAGCGCCAGCCTTCGATTGACCTTGCCAGTGAAGAGCTGGGCTGGCAGCCGACCGTTGCACTGGAGCAGGGATTGGGTCCCACCATCGACTCTTTCCGTAGTGTCCTTGGACTTGAAGGGGAGACAGGAGCGTGACGCTTCAACGCATTTGCTGCATTGGCGCTGGCTATGTGGGTGGGCCAACCATGGCGGTGATTGCTGATCGTTGCCCCAACATTCAGGTGACGGTGGTGGATAT
>NZHI01000013.1 GCA_002691345.1 Synechococcus sp. MED650
TCTCCCGTTGATGGGGTTGTGTTTGATCTCAAGCCCACCTCTCGAGGCTTCACAGCCCAGTCCACGCAAACCGTGATGAAGGTGGTGCCGATGGGTTCACTCGAGGCGAAGGTCGAAGTGCCAAGCAACAAGATCGGTTTCGTGCAGGTTCCCCCGGATTGCCCCAAGCAGCCCAAGACCTGCATGGATGCCGACATCAGCATCGATTCGTTCCCTTCCAGCGATTTCGGCGTGCTGAAAGGGAAAGTGATTCGGATTGGCTCCGATGCGCTCGAGCCCGACCCTCAGGAGCAGCGGCAGGAGCTCAGTTTCCCTGTCACGGTTCAGCTGGATACGCAGCAACTCAAGCTCAAGAGTGGTGCCTCACTGCCTTTGCAGGTGGGCATGAGCCTCACGGCCAATATCAAGCTGCGCAAGGTCTCCTACCTCCAGCTGCTCCTTGGTGAGTTCCAGGACAAGGCGGAATCGCTGCAGCGTCTCTGAGAATCGTGCGGATTCTGTTTGTTCACCAGAACTTCCCTGGTCAATACATTCACATCGTTCAGCGGCTGGCCCAACAGGGCCAGCACCAATTGGTTGCCCTCGGCATTAACGATCTGGATCGCAACAGGCCGCTGCCGGAGTCGCTGAATTATTTCCGGTATCGCCTCGATCGCGGCAACACCCAGGGGGTGCATCCCCTGGTGATGGAAACGGAAACCAAAATCATCCGTGCCGATGGCTGTGCCCGGGCGGCCGAACAGCTCAAGCTCAAGGGGTTTGTTCCTGATCTGATTTGCGCCCATCCGGGATGGGGGGAGCCGCTCTTCCTGAAGGCGATCTGGCCAGATTCGCCACTGCTTTGCTATCAGGAATTTTTTTACAACGAGCACGGTTTCGATTCCAATTTTGATCCTGAGTTCCAAGACGAACGCAGTTGGCAGGCCCAGGCAAAACTGACGATGAAGAATGCCTATCTCCATCTGACCCTGGAGCAGGCGGATTGGAACGTCTCCCCCACGCACTTTCAGGCCAGCAGCTTTCCGGAACACTGGCGGCGTCGGATCAGCGTGATCCATGACGGCGTGGATACCCGCAAGGCGGTTCCGAATCCGGCGCCGGGGCCGCTCAAGCTGCCCGATGGCACCGTTCTGGAGAAAGGCCAACCGATCGTCACCTTTGTGAATCGACGCCTGGAGCCGTATCGGGGTTGCCATACCTTCATTCGTGCGATCCCCGAACTGCAGCGGCAAAACCCCGAGGCCCGTTTGGTGATCGTGGGGGAAACCAAGGGTGTGAGCTATGGCGCCGCATGCCCCGATGGTGAATGGCGTGAGTGTTTTCTCGCGGAGATCGAAGGCCAATACGACCCCAGCCGTGTTCATTTCACCGGCACCCTTCCTTACGACCAGTTCGTGCCGCTGCTCCAGCTCAGTGCCTGTCACGTCTATCTCACTTACCCCTTCGTGATGAGCTGGAGCTTGCTGGAGGCGATGGCCTGTGGATGTGCTGTGGTGGGTTCTGATACCGCTCCAGTGCGGGAACCCATTCGCCATGGCCATAACGGCTTGCTGGTCGACTTCTTCTCCCCTGCTGATTTGGCTGCGGCAGTCGCCGAGCTGCTTCAGGATCGAGAGCGGGCCGCTGCATTTGGCCAGGCTGCGCGACGCACAGTGGAACGCACCTACGAGCTGGATGCCTGCGTGACCCGGCAACTGGCCTTGATGGATCTGGTGGCCAGCGGCAGCATTCGTGGCTGACCTCACCCGGCAGACTGACTCGTTGTTCCCGCATCCGGCACGTGAGTCAGCTCCAGAGTCTCAGGGGCATGGTGGATCTCCTCCCGGAGGTGCTTCGGCGCTGGCAGGCCGTCGAGGCTGAGGCAAGACAGCATTTTCGTTGCGCTGGTTTCGGGGAGATCCGTACGCCGTTGCTGGAAACGACCGATCTGTTTTGCCGAGGGATCGGTGAGGCCACCGATGTGGTGGGCAAAGAGATGTACAGCTTCCAGGATCGCGGAGACCGCTCCTGCACGCTGCGTCCGGAAGGCACGGCTTCGGTGGTGCGGGCCGCGTTGCAACACGGTTTGCTCAGTCAGGGTGCGCAGAAGCTTTGGTATGCCGGCCCAATGTTCCGCTACGAACGGCCACAGGCCGGCCGTCAGCGTCAGTTTCATCAGATCGGTGTGGAGTGGCTTGGTGCTGAGAGCGCCCGCAGCGATGTTGAAGTGATCGCCCTGGCGTGGGATCTGCTGGCCCGTCTTGGGGTGGGGGGCCTGGAATTGGAAGTGAACAGCCTGGGTTCGCCAGAGGATCGCCAGACATACCGAGCTGCTCTGGTGCAATGGTTAGAGCAGCGGTCTGAGGCTCTGGATCCTGATTCCCAGGCCCGGCTCAGCACCAATCCGCTTCGCATCCTGGATACGAAGAACAAGGACACACAGGCCCTGCTGGAGGAAGCCCCAACCCTGGCTGATGCCCTCAGCTCCGAGAGTCGTGAGCGCTTTGAAGCGGTGCAGCAGGGCTTGTGCACGTTGGGGATCCCCTTCCGTTTGAATCCGCGTTTGGTGCGCGGGTTGGATTACTACAGCCACACTGCGTTTGAAATCACGAGCGATCGGCTCGGTGCCCAGGCCACCGTGTGCGGTGGTGGTCGTTACGACGGTCTGATTGCGCAACTGGGAGGTGCCGCAACACCGGCGATTGGTTGGGCACTGGGAATGGAACGGCTGCTTCTTGTGCTGGAGGCTTCTGCACAGGCTGATCCCGATGGCACCGCTGCTGGCCTGGTGGCGGGTTCGGTGCCAGATGCCTACATCGTGAATCGTGGGGCTCAGGCGTCAGCTGCAGCTTTGGCCCTGGCACGCGAGTTGAGGGGCAAAGGGCTGGTGGTGGAACTGGATGATTCGGGCTCAGCTTTTGGGAAGCAGTTCAAAAGAGCGGATCGTCGGGAAGCCCGTTGGGCTCTGGTGCTGGGTGATGAAGAAGCTGAGCGGCGTGAGGTGCGCCTGAAGCCGTTGCAGCAACGCGGAGAGGAATCCGTCATTGCGTTGACGGCGATGGCCGCGATTGTGGAGACACTGCAAACCCCCTGAGATGCAGATTCACCTCGTCACCGGAGGTGCCGGATTTCTCGGCTCCCATCTGATCGACCGGCTGATGGAGGGCGGAGACGAAGTGATTTGTCTGGACAACTACTTCACCGGCCGCAAGGCCAACATCGCGCGCTGGATCGGTCATCCCCGTTTTGAATTGATCCGTCACGACGTGACCGAACCGATCAAGTTGGAGGTGGACCGGATCTGGCATTTGGCCTGCCCTGCCTCGCCGATTCACTATCAGTTCAATCCGGTCAAAACGGCCAAAACCAGCTTTCTTGGCACGTACAACATGTTGGGATTGGCCCGGCGGGTGGGGGCTCGCTTGTTGCTGGCCAGCACGAGTGAGGTGTACGGAGATCCTGAGGTGCATCCGCAACCTGAGAGTTACTGGGGTTCCGTCAATCCCATCGGTGTACGCAGTTGTTACGACGAGGGCAAGCGCATCGCAGAAACGCTTTGTTTTGATTACCAGCGGATGAATGGTGTGGAGGTGCGGGTGGCACGGATTTTCAACACCTATGGCCCCCGCATGCTCTTGGATGACGGCAGGGTGGTGAGCAATTTCATTGTGCAGGCATTGCGCGGTGAGCCGCTATCCCTTTATGGCGATGGCTCCCAGACGCGATCGTTCTGCTACGTGAGTGATCTGGTGGAAGGCTTGCTGCGCCTGATGCGTGGTGCACACGCTGGTCCGATGAATTTGGGCAATCCCGAAGAGTTCACCATTCGCGAGCTGGCTGAACAGGTGCGCGCACGGATTAATCCAGCGTTGCCGCTCATCGAAAAGTCTCTTCCTGCTGATGATCCCAGGCAGCGCCAGCCTTCGATTGACCTTGCCAGTGAAGAGCTGGGCTGGCAGCCGACCGTTGCACTGGAGCAGGGATTGGGTCCCACCATCGACTCTTTCCGTAGTGTCCTTGGACTTGAAGGGGAGACAGGAGCGTGACGCTTCAACGCATTTGCTGCATTGGCGCTGGCTATGTGGGTGGGCCAACCATGGCGGTGATTGCTGATCGTTGCCCCAACATTCAGGTGACGGTGGTGGATATCAACCAGGCCAGAATTGAGGCTTGGAATGACGCAGACCTCAGCCAATTGCCGGTGTATGAGCCTGGCCTGGATGCCGTGGTGGGCCGNGCCCGNGGCCGGAATCTCNANTTTTCAACGGCTGTTGAAGCCTCCATTGCCGAGGCCGACATGGTGTTCATTTCGGTGAACACCCCAACCAAGACCAAAGGTCTGGGGGCCGGACAGGCCAGCGATCTGCGCTGGGTGGAGGCCTGCGCTCGCACCGTGGCTAAGGCAGCTACAGGAGACACGATCGTGGTGGAGAAAAGCACGCTGCCCGTGCGCACGGCCGCTGCGATCAAAACCATTCTGGAAGCCGCCAGCGATGACCATGATCAGCGCAGCTTCTCGGTGCTCTCCAATCCCGAGTTCCTGGCGGAGGGAACGGCCATTCGTGATCTGGAGAGTCCTGACCGGGTGTTGATCGGCGGTGATGATCCGGCTGCGATCGATGCCCTGGCCTCGATCTACGCCCACTGGGTTCCGCAGGAGCAGATTCTGCGCACCAATCTGTGGAGCAGCGAGCTCTCCAAGCTCACGGCCAATGCCTTTCTGGCGCAGCGGATCAGNTCGATCAATTCTGTGGCTGCGCTCTGCGAGGCCACCGGCGCTGATGTGCGGGAGGTGGCGCGTGCCATTGGTACAGATAGTCGGATCGGCCCGAAATTCCTCAATGCTGGCCCTGGATTNGGCGGCAGCTGCTTTCAGAAGGACATCCTCAATCTGGTGTATCTCTGCCGGCATTTCGGCCTGCCGGAGGTGGCCGACTATTGGGAATCGGTGGTGGCGCTGAACACCTGGCAGCAGCACCGGATCGCCAGGTTGGTGGTTGAGAAGCTGTTTGGCACGGTGACCGGCAAGCGTCTGGCCGTTCTTGGATTTGCTTTCAAGGCCGACACCAACGACACGCGGGAAGCCCCTGCCATCCGCATCTGCCGTGATCTGCTCGAAGAAGGCGCTCAGCTGGCCATACACGATCCNAAGGTGGCTGCTGAACAGATGGCCCGGGATCTCCANCAGGAGGCAGCACCACAGGCGGATGCCCTCAGTGGAACCGGCAGTTGGGCCCAGGCCAGCTCTGTTGAGAGCGCTGTGAAAGGGGCTGATGCCGTGCTGGTGCTCACCGAATGGCAGCAGTACCGGGAGCTGGACTGGATGTCTCTTGCCTCTCGGATGCGAAAGCCCGCCTGGGTGTTTGATGCCCGGGCGGTGACCGATCCTGACCAGGTGNGATCAGCTGGCCTCACGCTCTGGCGTGTGGGAGANGGAGAGGGCTGATGGGGCAAAAAACGATTTTGGTCACTGGCGCCGCCGGATTTATCGGTGCGGCCTTATCAATTCGCCTGCTGCGGCGTGGTGATCGGGTGGTCGGGCTCGACAACCTGAACGACTACTACGACCCCAGCCTCAAACAGGCGCGTCTGCGTGAGATTGAAGCTGTTGCCCCCTCGGGAGCCTGGCGGTTTGAACCCTTGGCCCTCGAGGATGCTGACGGGCTGTTGGCCGTTTTTGCTGCGGAGCGCCCCCATGTGGTGGTCAACCTGGCTGCCCAGGCTGGTGTTCGTTACTCCCTGGAGAACCCGGCGGCTTACATCCAGAGCAATCTTGTGGGTTTTGGCAATCTGCTGGAAGGGTGCCGTCACCACGGCACAGAAAATCTTGTTTATGCCTCCAGCAGCTCGGTGTACGGCGGTAACCGCAACCTGCCCTTTCACGAGCGCCAGCCCGTGAATCACCCGGTGAGCCTGTATGCCGCCAGCAAGAAGGCCAATGAGNTGATGGCNCATACCTACAGCCATCTCTATGGCCTGCCGGCCACCGGGCTGCGCTTCTTCACCGTTTATGGCCCCTGGGGCCGCCCGGATATGGCACCGATGTTATTTGCCAGAGCCATTTTGGCGGGTGAGCCAATCAAGGTGTTCAACCATGGCCGTATGCAGCGGGATTTCACTTACATCGACGACATCGTGGAAGGAGTGCTGCGCTGCTGCGATAAACCAGCGACCGCCAATCCAGAGTTTGATCCGCTTCAACCGGATCCCGCCACGGCGGCGGCACCGCATCGGGTGTTCAACATCGGTAACAGCCAACCCACTGAGCTGCTTCGCTTCATTCAAGTGATGGAAGATGCGCTTGGCCGTGAGGCGGTGAAGAATTTTCAGCCGATGCAGCCCGGCGATGTGGTGGCAACGGCTGCTGATACCTCTGCACTGGAGGCTTGGGTTGGATTCAAACCATCCACGCCGATCGAAACGGGCGTCGAGCGATTTGCTCAGTGGTATCGGAGTTACTTCGCGGTCTAAATCGGGTGTGGATTTGCATTAAAAAACCGGCCTGGGAGCCGGTTTTTTTGATGCAAACAAACGATTTGATCAGGCGGAACCAACGCCGGTGTAAGAGCCGTAGAAGAACAGGCCCACAACGAAGAGAACAGCCATGCCACCCGCAGTGGCAACCAGCCACAAAGGCAAAACGCCTTCTGTCCAGCGGGAACGCCAGGGCACTGCTGGGCGACCGTCGGGGAGACGATCAGGAATCCGACCATCGGGGAAGGGAGACTTCTTGCCGCTCATTGATCGAACCTCAGTTGAAGAAGTAGCTGGACATCAACACGCCGGTGACGAAGACGAACAGCAGGCCCAGGTAGAGGCTTGTGCGATTCAGTTCAACCGGGAGGTTGTTGGGGTTGGGATTGCGTTCCATCGTGTTGATCAGCGGCGGATGAACTGCATGGCGGCAAGTGCGCCAAGGAAGAACACCGTCGGGATACCGAGGGTGTGAAGGGCGAGCCAGCGCACCGTGAAAATCGGGTAATTACGCGGCGTCGTTGAAACAGGAGCCTGGGTCATGGTTTATTTCAGGCGAACATCGAGTTGTGATTTGCCCTCGTAGCGCTGGCTAACGACAGGAGCTTTGCTCTCGGTTGCCTGGAAGTAGGCATCGGGGCGAGGGGTTCCGAATGCGTCGTAGGCCAGGCCGGTGGACACAAACAGGAAGCCGGCCAAGAAGATGGACGGCAGTGTGACGGCGTGAATCACCCAGTAGCGGATGCTGGTGATGATTTCGAAGAACGGACGTTCTCCTGTTGAGCCGGCGGCCATGGCGTTGGGCGTATCAGGACAATGATCTTAGGAGGTAGCTCCGAGGAGCTGAGGCAAGAAAGGTGTTGCAGTTACACAGCGTTGCCGACCCAGCGCAGCAGATTGCCACGCTCGCCCAGCACAAAGGCGTGGTCACCTTTGAAAATCAGGCGTGTGAAGTTGCTGGGTTGACGATCGCCGACTGGATCGTTCTCCCAGCTCTCCCCGCCATCGCGGCTCACCAGCAGGGTTCCGTTGCCGCCTGCGGCCCAGATCCCTCCTTCGGTGTCCCAAGCCATGTCCATGTAGCCATAGCCGTTGGTGATGGGGATGATCGCTTTGCTCCAGCTGTCGATATCGCCAGGCTCATCGTTGAGACGAATTTGTGCACCTCGGGCCACCATCCAGAGATTTCCATCGGGCTGGTACCCGATGCTCTGCAGCCGCTGACTGCTCACGCGCTGGTGCACCTGCCAGACATCGTCTCCCGGTTGCCAGGTGGCAAAGAAGTTGCCCAGGCCGCTCACGCTCACGTAGCTGCCGTCGGCACCTCGGCGGAGATCGCGCACGGCTCCTGCTGCATCAGTCACCTTGGCGTCCCAACTGGCGCCATCGTTGTGGGTCTCGTATACAGCGCCAACATTGGTGGCGAGCTCCGCTGAATGACGCCCCTGCGCCGTGATCAGGTATGGCTCACCCGGAAGTTTGGTGTCGAGGAACAGGCGAGTCCAGTTCTGGCCAGCGTCATCGCTGTGCATTAAGAGTCCCGGCTGACCGGCGATCCAACCCTCGTCGCCGTCGAAATCAATGCTGATCAGGCGAAAGTTCTCCTCCTCCGGCAAGGCAAGGCTTCGCTCACTCCAGTGAGCGCCGCCATCATTGGTCTCCTGGATCATTCGATTGCTGCCGACCAAGAATCCGTGGTCTTGATCGGTGAAGGCCACGTCCAGAGGATTGGCCAGAGTGTCGAGGTCGATGGCCTGCCACGGACTGGTGGCTGCTGTTGGAACGCGAGTGGTGACGCAACCACTGAGGCTGACGCCCAGCACGATGACCAGCAGCCAATTGGCAGCTGCTTTGAAGGTGGACTTAAGAAAACGTGTCATAGCCAACCGATCAGCGGAGGGAGTACAGAGACAGGAAGAAGGCGAAGGCCAGGGCGAGGCCGCCGAAGATCAGAACGTTTTTTTGGCCGGGTGTCATCCGGTTGACGCCCAAACCAAAATTCAGATTCTCTTCGAAGCCACTGGCCTTGGTGCGAGGGCCAATGTCTCGGAATGCTGCCACCTTGCTGCGGCATACCGGGCAGCGAAAGCTGAGGGGATCGAGATCCTCAAACGCTGTACCGGCTTCGATACCAACTTTTTTGACGCCCTCCTCAGGGTCGTAAACGTATCCGCAACTGCGGCATTCGAAGCGGTGGGTCCTGGGGTCGCTCTCAGGAGCGGTTTCGACCGGAGCCTCGACCATGTCGCTGGTCTGGGCCGATTCGACGGACTGCTGTTCGTCGCTCACCGCTGCTTCGCTAGGCGCAGTGACTCTATCGGCGACAACTCCCAGCAGTGAATGCCAGACTGCGCTGGACTACGGGGACGTTCATGTTCGCCCTGCCCGGCTACGACGCCTTCCTGGGTTTTCTGCTGATTGCAGCAGCAGTCCCGGTTTTGGCATTGGTCACCAACAAATTGTTGGCCCCCAGGAGTCGCGCTGGAGAGCGTCAGCTCACCTATGAATCCGGGATGGAGCCCATCGGCGGGGCCTGGATTCAATTCAATATCCGCTATTACATGTTTGCGCTCGTCTTCGTCATCTTCGATGTCGAAACGGTGTTCTTGTACCCCTGGGCTGTTGCTTTCAGCCGTCTTGGCTTGTTGGCATTTATTGAAGCCCTGATCTTCATTGCAATCCTGTTGGTGGCCCTCGCTTACGCCTGGCGTAAGGGCGCCCTCGAGTGGAGCTGAGTCATGTCTGACACCCCAACCCCATCGATCTCTGCTGTACGCGACCTGCGTGAGGCCACCTGTGGCCCTGTGGGTGCACCAGCCGTGACCAGTGATCTGAGTGAGAACGTCATCCTCACCAGCCTGGATGATTTGCACAACTGGGCTCGCCTCAGCAGCCTTTGGCCTCTCCTCTATGGAACGGCCTGCTGCTTCATCGAATTCGCAGCGCTGATCGGCTCCCGTTTTGATTTCGACCGTTTCGGTTTGGTGCCCCGCAGTTCACCGCGACAAGCCGATCTCCTGATCGTCGCCGGCACGGTGACGATGAAGATGGCTCCAGCTCTTGTGAGGCTCTATGAGCAGATGCCGGAGCCGAAATACGTGATCGCGATGGGGGCGTGCACGATCACCGGAGGGATGTTCAGCGCCGATTCCACCACTGCCGTGCGTGGGGTGGACAAATTGATCCCGGTTGACCTTTACCTGCCTGGATGTCCGCCGCGTCCGGAGGCCATTTTTGATGCTGTGATCAAACTGCGCAAAAAGGTGGGTGATGAATCCTTGGCTGAGCGTCGCAAGCACCAGCAGACCCACCGCTACATCACGGTGTCTCACCAGATGAAACGGGTGGAACCGGCCGTTACGGGTGCCTACCTGCGCGCTGAAACCCAAAAGGCAGCCTTGGCAGCTGCTCCCGCCGGCCAAACGCTGTCGACTGATGCTGCAGTGCTTACTCCAGCTGCTGAACCTGTTGAGTCATGAGCGAAACACCTTCCCAGAAGCCCGTTGAAAGTGCTGATGAGAGCAGCGCCGTTGTTGCTCTGGAGCCCGGGCCCGTTGGCACCTGGCTGAATCAGCAGGGTTTTGAACACGAGGTTCTTGCCCCTGATCACCTGGGCGTTGAGCAGATCGGGGTGGAAGCAGCTGTGCTGCCGATGATTGCAGCAGCTCTCAAAAGCAATGGCTTTGATTACCTCCAGTGCCAGGGCGGTTACGACGAAGGCCCTGGAGAACGCTTGGTGTGCTTCTACCACCTGCTGGCGATGGCTGAACAGGTGGAGGCCATGAGCTCAAATCCCGCAGCAACTGTGCGGGAGGTGCGGCTCAAGGTGTTCCTCAGCCGAGAAGGAACCCCCTCTCTTCCCTCGATCTACGGCTTATTCCGGGGGGCGGATTGGCAGGAGCGTGAAACCTTCGATATGTACGGCATTCAGTTCGAAGGTCATCCCCATCCGAAGCGTCTTTTGATGCCTGAAGATTGGAAAGGCTGGCCGCTGCGGAAGGATTACGTCCAGCCTGATTTCTACGAAATGCAGGACGCTTACTGATCGCGTTCTTTCCGGTGGGACCTGTAGAAACGCATCACGGCTAAGGCCAAGCTTCGAGGATCGTGGCGGAGTGTCGCTGTTGGTCTGGCTCCCTGAAGGGGGGCCTGAGTGACGTCATAACCGTCGCGGCGGAGCCCCTCCGCATCACAGCGCACCGGCTCGGCACCGCGGGTTTGGTAGTGGCGAACCAACTCGGATTCGGGAAGATCGTTCTGGGCCAGAATGGCTTTGAACAATCCTGGTTCGATGCCCAGGCTGGCCAGCTGGGCCTCGATAGCGCGGATATGCCCTCGCACATCGAGTCCGTCGGTTTCACCGGGCTGCGTCATCAAGTTGCAGATGTAGAGCCTTGGAGCCCTGCTGCGTTTGATGGCCGTCACGAGCTCCGGAACCAGAAGGTTGGGGAGCAGAGAGGTGTACAGGCTGCCTGGACCGAGCACGATCAAATCGGCATTGGCGATGGCCTCGAGAGCTCGGGGCAAGGCAGGTGGACGCTCGGGGATGCATCCGAGTCTCACGATCGGGCTCGGGGCATGACCGATGTTGCTTTCCCCTTCGATCCGCTGCCCATTCTCGAGTTCAGCCCAGAGCCGCACATCAACGTTGGTGGCGGGGACCACCTGGCCCTGAACAGCCAGCACTCTGCTGGAGGCGGTGATGGCAGTCTCGAGATTGCCGGTGATGGCAGTGAGGGCAGACAGGAACAAATTCCCGAAGCTGTGGCCTTCCAGGCCGCTGCCCGCCGAGAAGCGGTATTGAAACAATCTGGTGAGAAGGGGCTCCTCCGTTGAGAGGGCTGCCAGACAGTTGCGGATGTCCCCGGGGGGCAACACCCCCAGTTCCCGTCTCAGCACACCACTGCTGCCGCCATCATCGGCCACGGTGACGATGGCGGTGATGTGGCTGCTGTAGCGCTTCAAGCCGCTCAGCAGGGTGGAGAGGCCGGTGCCGCCGCCGATGGCCACAATGTTGGGCCCGCGGTTGAGGCGGCTCTTGGCGCGCAGGGCATCCACCAGAACGGTGTCTTTATCGGGAGCCAGGGCCTGCTGGATTGATCCGAAGCTGCGGCTCTGGCCCCACAGCACCAGGCCAGTGCCGATGATCACCACCAGGGGGCCGGTGTATTCCCTGGGCAACACGGTGGTGATCGTTCCCAGCAGCCAGCTGAGGGTTTCCAGAATCCAGTAGATCGGCTTGAGGTCAGCCCACACAGCCGCCCCCAGTAGGGCCATCAGCAGGCCAAGCCCGGAGGTCAGTAGCCACCGCTTCACCACGAGCCCCGGCTGCAGCCAGCGCACCGCCCGTTGCGAGCGGGTCATCAGATCCCGGCGTCGTTGAGCCCGCATCACACGGGTCTGACGTCTGTTATGCGGGGTCCGTAGCGCCAAGGACTGGCCTATTCAGGCATTGCACGAACTGTACGAAGCCCCTACAAACGCGCCAGGATGAAGGTGTTTTTTGTCTCAGCCGGTGTCCCAGCCCCAGTCTGTGGTGGAGATGCGGGACCTCACCATGCAGTGGGGCAACCGACCGGTGCTGGATCGGGTCAACCTGACGATGCAACCCGGTGAACGTTTGGTTGTGGTGGGTCCCTCCGGAGCAGGCAAGTCAACGGTTCTGCGCTTGCTGGCGGGCTTGCAGCTGCCCACCAGCGGCTCGCTGCATTTATTCGGCACACCGCAGAGCTACCTGCGGCTGGATCAGATCGATCCTCCTGATGTGCGGCTGGTGTTTCAGAACCCAGCGCTGCTGGCGTCGTTGACCGTTGAAGAAAATGTCGGCTTCTTGCTGCGGGAGAAGGCTCAGCTCTCCAATACCGAGATTCGTGAGCGGGTGGATGCCTGTCTGGAGGCGGTGGGCTTGTATGACGTGGCCCATCTTTATCCCGGTGAGCTCAGCGGAGGGATGCAGAAGCGTGTGAGCTTTGCGCGGGCTCTGATCGATGATCCCGAGCGCGGTGATCAGGCGATGCCGCTGTTGCTGTACGACGAGCCCACGGCAGGGCTGGATCCAGTGGCCTGCACTCGGATCGAGGATTTGATTGTGAAAACAACCACCGTCGCGAAGGGATGTTCGGTGGTGGTGAGCCATGTGCGCAGCACGATCGAACGCTCAGCCGAGAGGGTGCTGATGCTTTACGGCGGGCAGTTCCAGTGGGAGGGGTCGGTGGATGACTTCCGCTGCACAGACAATCCTTATGTCGAACAGTTCAGGACAGGTAGCCTGCGCGGACCCATGCAACCGGCGGAGCACTGAGCACCATGCGACGCAGCGTTCGCGACGCCATCGTTGGTTTCACGGTGATTGGCGGAATCGTTGGTTTCGCTGCAACGGCGATGTGGATGCGCGGCATCCGTCTGGGTTCAACGCACTGGACGGTGACGGCTCGTTTCAACGATGCTGCTGGTTTAGCTGCCCGCTCCCCGGTCACTTACCGCGGCATCCTCATCGGCTCCGTGCGCTCCATCAAGGTGACACCAGAGGCGGTGGTGGCGGAGTTGGAGATCGACAACGGGGATCTTCGCCTGGCGCAACCTGTCGTGGCCACCGTGGGGGCGGGCTCGCTGCTGGGGGGGGACGCCCAGGTGTCGCTGATCAGCCGGGGAAGTCCACTGCCTAACGATGCGCCGTTGCCACGAGCGGCGGGGTGTCAGCCGAGTCGCCAGCTCTGTAATGGTGGCTCCATCGCCGGGCGCGAGGCTCCGAGCCTCTCCACCGTGACCGAAAGCCTTCAAGAGCTGCTCGCTCAGGTGCAAAAGGAACGGGTGATTCCGAACGCGGCGGCATCCCTGGAGCAGATCGACGCCACGGCAAAGGAGTTTGAGGCTTTGACCGTGCAGCTCCAAACGGAGTTGGCCAAGGCAGCACCGGTGATTCGCAATCTGGAAGCGGCGACGGCCAATGCGGTAACAGCCACCGCGCATGTGAACAACATTGCGTCGTCGCTCGACAATCCGCAAACCCTCAACGAGCTCAAACAGACCGCTGCCAATGCCTCACAGCTCACCGCCAAGATCGATGCGGTTGGCGGCGATGTGGCCAAGCTCACAGGCGATCCTGAATTCATGAAGGCGGTGCGCAATCTCACCATCGGTCTTGGTGAGCTGTTTGGTGAGATCTACCCGGCTCAAACCGAAAAATAGTTCCGAGATCGCGTGGCTTAGATGTTGCTGATCGCGTCCATCGCCACGGCTGCAATGGCCTGATCGCTGGCTTTCGGCAGCTGAACGTATTTGCCACCGGCGGCTTCGGCGAGGTCCTTGCCCATGCCGCTGCCGATGAACTTGCGCTCGGTGTCGATCACCAGCAGCTTGATCCCGAGCATTCGGTAACGGGCCGCNACATCCAGCACCTCCTGCTTGAGGTCGGGCTTCTCTTCCCCCTCCAGCTCCGGTTGGCCCAGGGAGGTACTCAGCGGCACGTTGCCGCGACCGTCGGTGATGGCGACCACCACCACCTGACCGAGATCGCCGGTGGCCAGTGCATTGGCACCGACGCGGGCCGCCTGGGTGAGGCCATGGGCCAGGGGTGACCCACCGCCGCAGGGCATCGATTCCAGTCGGCGGCGGGCGGCGGTGATCGAACGTGTGGGGGGCAGCAGCACTTCGGCCTGATCGCCACGGAAGGGGATCAGAGCAACTTCATCGCGGTTCTCGTAGGCCTCAGTGAGCAGCCGGATCACGGCGCCCTTGGCGCTCTGCATGCGGTTCAGGGCCATTGAGCCGCTGGCATCCACTAGAAACACCACCAGGGCACCGGCCTTGCGTTGCAGCAACTTGGCCCGAAGGTCTCCTTCTTCCACGATCACGCTGCGACCCGGTTCGCGCTCCCGGCGGATCTTTTGATAAGGCGCGGCGGCGCGCAGGGTCGCATCCACGGCGATTCGGCGCACCGGACCGCGGGGCAGCATCGGTTTCACATAGCGACCGCGGCTGTCGCTGAGCACCACCGAACGGCTTCCGCTGTTACCGCTTTTGGCCTTGGCGGCATTGAACAGCAGCAGATCGGGGTCGACCTCGATCGCTTCGGGATCGAGCATGAACTCTTCGGGCACAGCGGGAGGTGCCTGGTCCTCTTCGCCGTCACCGTCGTCGTCTTCAGCATCGTTGTCGTCGTTGCTGTCCTCCGGAGGATCGTTGTCCTCCTCGTCTGAGCCCTCCGGTGGCGGCGGTGGGTTGTCCTGCTGCTGATCCCCCTGGTCCTGGGGCGGTGGCGGCGGCTCCTGATCCTGTGGTGGTGGCGGTTCCATCTGCTGGTCTGGTGGCGGCATCTGGGAGGCCCGCGGTGCAATCACCAAGGCGACGGCCACTTGGAGGTCGTCGGCTTCCACCTGATCCCGGCCGCTGAGGGCGGCATGGGCTTTGGCCACCCGAACCGCGTAGAGCTCGGAGCGGTGGCCTTCCACACCGCCGCGGATCGCTTCGGTGACCAGATATTCGATCTGCTCGCGGCTGATCTGCACATCCGGCAGCCACTGGCGGGCCAGCAGCAGTTGGGTGGCCAGGGCATCGGTTTCCTCGCTCCACTTTTGAGCAAAGCTGCGGCTGCATTGGCCGTGGCTGATCACGGCGCCAGTGATCTCCACCCGCTGCTCGGTGCTCACCAGCTGGTTGGCCGATAGCGCAATGGCGAAGCGATCCAGCAGGTGATCGCGAACGTTGCCCTCCTCTGGGTTGTAGGTGGCGATCAGCAGAGGCCGGCAGGGGTGGCTGAGGCTGAGCCCTTCGCGCTCCACCCGGTTCTCGCCGCTGCCCACGGCCGCCAACATCAGGTTGACGATGCCGTCATCCAGCAGGTTGAGCTCATCGACATAGAGCACGCCGCGGTGGGCATCCGCCAGCAGGCCGGGCTGGAACACGGCGCTGCCGCTGGAGAGCGATGCCGCCACATCCACGGCACCCACCAGGCGGTCTTCGGTGATGCCGAGGGGAATCTGAACGAAGGGGGCTGGGATCACCGTCGAGGGCGCGTCGCCGCTGATCCGCTCCCGGGTGGCGTCGTCCCATTCCTCCGGGTTCTGCGGGTCGAGGTTGCGGCCGACGCCGCCCTCGACATCCAGAACATCGATGGGAGGCAGCAGGGCATGGAGGCCACGGGCCAGCACCGACTTGCCGGTGCCGCGTCCACCGGCGATCACCACGCCGCCCAGGCCGGGATCCACAGCGGCCAGAAGCAGTGCCAGTTTCAGGGTGCCGTGGCCGGTGATCGCTGCCAGCGGGAAGGCACGGGTGGCCTGGTCGTCCTTCACCGCTACACCGGTTGCCACCATGGACGCGTTCAGCCCGTTCGTGCGCGCCAGTCTCGCTGATGCCCCCCTTGGATGAAATACCGCTGGCGGTGGCCCTCGGAAGTAACCAACCCAGTGCGGTTGGCTCGCCGCGCCAGACGTTGCTGGCGGTAAGGCCTCTGCTGGAGCGTTTGCTTCTGGACTGGGCCGCTCAGGATCTCCGCTTTCGCTGGTCGGCCCTGCATGACACGGCGCCCATGGGCGGCCCTGCGGACCAGCCCCGTTACTGCAATGCCGTTGTGTTGGTGAAGGGGGTGCAGGGTCAGCCGATGGCGACCGCTGCCTTGGACCTGCTGGATGGACTCCAGGGGTTGGAAGCGCGCTTCGGTCGGGACCGCTCTCGAGAGCAGCGCTGGGGACCGCGCAGCCTCGATCTGGATGTGCTGTTCTGGGGCGAGCTGAGGCTGGAGCACCCTCGGCTGATGTTGCCGCACCCCCGCCTGCACCTCAGAGAATTTGTGCTGGCGCCGCTGCTGGAGGCGATGCAGGGGTCACCGAAACCACTATCACCCGGTCGGCCTGATCCAGCAGCTCCGGGTCGTGACTGCTGATCAGCATCAGGCGCTGTCGAGCCCGTTCGCGGATCACGGCACGAACCTGTTCAGCGGCCCCGGCATCCAGGAAGGCTGTGGGTTCATCCAGCACTTCCACGGGTTTGTCGCGCAGCCAGGCGCGGATCAGGCCGAGGCGGTGAATTTCTCCACCTGAGAAGGGATCCTGCGCCAGAGCCAGCGCTGCGTTCAATCCGCCGGGACGTTGGAGCAGGTGGGTCAGCCCTAGTCGCTGCAGCCAGGTTTCGATGGCGTCCTCGGGGCAGGCGGCCCCCAGCAGCAGGTTGTCGCGCAGGCTCGCTTCGAACAGCACCGCGTTCTGGGGGGCGTAGGCAATCAACTGGTGCATCTGCCGGGCTCCGGCCAGCCCGCTCAGCCTCCATCTCTCTGCATTGCAGCTCACGTCCCAGTGGCTGTCTTCTTCATGGAGCAATCCACAGATGCGGTCGAGCAGTGTTGTCTTGCCGCTGCCGGATGGCCCGGTGATGGCGACCAGGCCGTTGGCGTTCAGGTGCAGCGCGTTTTCATCCGATGAGGTGTGCCAGCGCAACTGGCTCCATCGCGCCGCTGAAAGCGTCGCCAGGGTCCCATCCGCGATGGTGAGGTCGCTGGCCTCGTCCTGGCGGGGAATCAGTTGACCGCGCCGTTGACGCAGGGCTTCGTAGCCCGGCAGGTTGCCCAGGCAGAGCCGGCGGGCCTGCACCACCGTGCTCAGGGATGCGCTGGCGCGATAGGCCAGCACCAGGGTGGTGGTGAGCACCTCAGCGGTGAGGGTTTCGCCCTGCAGCAGCATCCAGAGGCCGGCGACGGCCACCACCAGGGTGTCGCGCCAGGCGTTGAAGCTGGCCCGGCGGCGCACCCGTTCCCGCAGCAGCCAGCGGCCTTCGGCGGTCTCCTGGGCAAACCGCTGCAGCAGCCAGCCTTCAGCTGTTGCGGCGCGCAGCGCTTTGAGGCCATGGAGCCCGTCGCCGACGGTGCGTTGCAGGGCTGCATTGAGGCGGCTCTGGATCCGGCCCAAGCCCCAGCTGCCTGAGCGCTGCAGCAGGGCTGCCGCCGTCGTGGCCAGCAGCGCGAGCAACAGCGGCCAGGCCGTGGCCCGACCCACCAGCACCACGCTGGCCAGGTAGATCCCCATGGCGAGCAACGACTGCCCCATCCGCACCGCCTGGTCCAGGCTGAGTGCGGTGCGGTTGATGTCGGCCATCAACAGAGCGAGCAGCTCCCCGCGTCCCAGTCGATCCAGCTGGGCTGATGAGGCTTCGAACACCTGGTGCAGCAGCTGTTGCCGCAGCCGATCGGTGAAGCCGGAGCGCAGCCGCTCGCGGTGGATGTCGACCTGGGCCTGAATCAGACCCCGCAGCAGGATCAGACCCACCAGCAGCCCGAGGCTGGCGGCGATGGGGAAGCCGCCGATCAGAGGGCCTGCGTTCGCGGCGGAACCTGACCCCAACAGCAGCGTGATCGCCAGGCCCAGGCCGGCGATGTCGAGCAGGCTGTTGAGGGTGCTCAACCCGCTCAGCAGAGCCAGATGGCGCCACCCCGCTTCCAGAGCCAGGGCTTTGAGCAGTTGGAACTGGCGCCGTCGCGGCAGGGGTTGTGGGCTGGTGGCCTTCAAAGCAGACGACACGGGGGGCTGGCTTCACCCGCCATGCTGGGCCCCAGCTACGCCCGTGAGTCATGGCGCCCCTGCCGTCGCCGGAATCCTTTGAACTGCTGGAAACGGTGGAAGCGGTGGATGCCCGCAAGATCCGNTTNGAGCGCAACCGGATCAAGTTGCCGATGGGGCTGGAAGCCACCTTCGGCATGATCCGCCATCCCGGCGCTTCTTTGGCGGTGCCAATCAATGACGACGGCCAGGTGGTGTTGCTGCGCCAGTACCGCTTCGCGGTGCAGGCGCGGCTGCTCGAATTCCCCGCCGGCACCCTGGAAGAGGGCGAAGACCCCCTGGAATCGATGCAGCGGGAACTGGGTGAAGAGGCCGGCTACAGCGCAGCGCGCTGGGATGCCCTGGGGCCGATGCTGCCATGCCCCGGTTATTCCGATGAGGTGATCCATTGCTTCCTGGCTCGGGAGCTCACCGCCTTGGAGAACCCGCCAGCCGGAGATGACGACGAAGACCTGGAGGTGGTGCTGATGAGCCCCGCAGCCCTGGATGCCGCCTTGGCATCAGGCAATGAATGGCTCGATGGCAAAAGCGTCACCGCCTGGTTCCGCGCCAAGCAGCTTCTCGGCCTCTGATGACNATCTCTCGCGTTCTGTTCTGGCACCGCCGCGACCTGCGCCTGACGGACAACCTGGGGTTGTCGGCCGCGGTGGAGATCAGCCCCGCCGTCACTGGTGTCTACGTGCTCGATCCGCAGTTGATCTCCCCACCGGAGCATCTGCCGCCNATGGCGCCTGCTCGGCTGTGGTTTTTGCTTGAAAGCCTGGTGGAATTGCAGCAGCGCTGGCGCGAGGCCGGCAGTCGTCTCCTGATTCTCGAAGGTGATCCAGTGGCGTTGCTGCCGCAGCTGGCGCAGCAGATTGGCGCTGAGGCGGTGGTGTGGAACCGCGATGTGGAGCCCTATGCCCGTGAGCGGGACCGTCAGGTGGCCAAAACACTCCAGGCCGATGGCCGCAAGGTGGTGGTGGATTGGGATCAGCTGCTGATCGCACCGGAGCTGCTCAAGACCGGCGGCGGTGATCCCTACCGTGTGTATGGCCCGTTTTTGCGCAATTGGCGCGGTCAGGTGCTGGCCAAGCAGCCGAGCACGGTTGCTGCCCCCAGTGGGCTCGTGGATTTGGAGCCTGCCCCAGTGCCGGAAGGAGATCCCCTAGAGGCCCTGCGGGGTAGCCATGGCTTCAAGGGCACCGAGATTTGTCCCTGCCGACCCGGTGAAGCGGCGGCGTTTGAGCAACTCAGCCGCTTCTGTGATGGCGCTCTGTTCGGCTATGAACCAGACCGCAATTTCCCTGGCACCNCAGGTACNTCTNATCTCAGTGCTGCCTTGAGTGTGGGCACGCTCAGCCCGCGCCAGGCCTGGTGTGCCGCCCAGGANTCCCGCGCGCAGGCCCGNAGCGAAGAGCAGCTTCACGCCATTGCCGTGTGGGAGCAGGAGTTGTGCTGGCGCGAGTTTTACCAGCAGGCGTTGTTTCATTTTCCGGAGCTGGCCGATGGCCCGTACCGCGAGCAGTGGCGCCGCTTTCCCTGGGAGAACAANNAAGACTGGTTCGACTTCTGGAAGGAGGGCCAGACCGGCATGCCGATCATCGATGCAGCCATGCGTCAGCTCAATCAGACCGGCTGGATGCACAACCGCTGCCGCATGATCGTGGCCTCTTATCTGGTGAAAGACCTGATCTGTGATTGGCGCTGGGGGGAACGCGCCTTCATGGAACTGGAAGTGGACGGCGACCTGGCAGCCAATAACGGTGGCTGGCAGTGGAGTGCCAGCAGCGGTATGGATCCCAAGCCCCTGCGCATCTTCAATCCGGCCACCCAGGCCTCCAAGTTCGATTCAGCCGGTGATTACATCCGCCAGTGGGTGCCGGAGCTGCGCCATGTGAACACCAAGGATCTGCTCAGCGGTGAGATCGGTGCCTTGGAACGGCGGGACTATCCCGAACCGCTGGTGAATCACAAGACCCAGCAGGCCAAGTTCAAGGCCCTTTACGCCACCATCCGCTCTTGATCACGGCCATCGCCGCGGCGGAATTGAGCCGGTGCNTTGGACTTCAAAAGCTGGTGCAGGGTGTCGATCACAACCTGCTGCTGGTCGTTACGCAGTTCTGGAAAAACCGGCAGGCTCAGCACCTGGCTGCAGAGTTGTTCGGTCACCGGTAAGGATCCCTGGCTTAATCCCAGGTGGGCGTAGGCCGGCTGGCGGTGGATTGGAATCGGGTAGTANATGATGGTGTTGACGCCGCGTTCCTGAAGGGTCTGCTTGAGCCAATCGCGGCAGCAGCTTTCCGGGATCCCGTGGCGTGCACTGGTGGTTGAGGGATTGCAGCTGGCNTTGCAGAGCGGTTGGCCGGTGGGGCAGCTGCCGATGCGCACCACGAACTGATTCCAGCTGTGGCCGTCGTCGACTGTCGGCAGGGTGAGTCCGTTGAGATCACCCAGGGCTTCCCGGTAACGGGCGGCAATCGCTTTCCTTTTGCTGATCCATTCCTCCAGCTTCGGCAGTTTCACGTTCAACACCGCGGCCTGGATCGCATCGAGCCGGCTGTTGTATCCCAGGTTGGTGTGCAGGTAACGCTCGGGCATGCCATGCACCGCCAGCTCACGCATGGCTTGGGCGAGTTCGCTATCGCTGGTCGTGACAGCTCCACCGTCTCCAGCAGCGCCGAGGTTCTTGGTGGGGAAAAAACTGAAGCAGCCGGCATCCCCGAAGCTGCCCACCGCCTGGCCGTTCCAACGGGCACCCGTGGCCTGGGCGCAGTCCTCCACCACCTTCAGCTTGTGGCGTTTGGCAATTCCCATCAGTTGGGTCATGTCCACGGCACGGCCGAACAGATGCACCGGCATCAGGGCCTTGGTGGCAGGGGTGATTGCGGACTCGATCTGATCGAGGTCGATCAGGTATGTGGCAGGGTCCACATCCACGAACACCGGCGTAGCACCGACGGCGCTGATGGCTTCAGCCGTGGCAAAAAAACTGAAGGAGCAGGTGATCACTTCA
>NZHI01000014.1 GCA_002691345.1 Synechococcus sp. MED650
GTGCCTTGATGGTGGCCGATGCGTTGGTTGGCATTTCGGCTGAACCCCCGGCCTTGTTCGACCTCGATCCAACGCCGCTGTTGTTCCACGCCCGCGAACGGGGTGATCAGCCTTTGAACGACACGCCCGAGGCGCGTCGACGCGGTTGGGCACGCCTGGTGCTGTTTGCCTCCTACCTGCGGCCGGAACCGTTGGAGGTGCCGACCCTCAAGGAGGTGTTTCGCCATGCCTTTCGACCTGGATTGCGCACGGCCAAAGCCCATTTCGGCCTCTATCCCTTCCAGTGGAAGCCGGGTTGGGAGGCCGCCGCTGCCGAGTTGCTGGGTGTCGATGCACCGCGTTTGCANGTGGCGCCGGTGTTGGANCGGTTGGTGTTACCCCGGGCCAAGGAATCTCTGCTCGATTGGTTGGAGCAGCTGGGTCAATGGAGCGATCTGCGCTGGCTGGTGTCAGCCCACTACAGCGCTCCCATCGGTTTCACGGCGGGAACGTTGGCTTCACTTGTTCAGGAGCTGTCCGAACGCCCTTGGGCTCCCAGCACCAGCAACTGGGAATTTCTGGGATCGATTGATCAACGCTTGCTGGATCTCGGTGTGGTGCCTGAGCAACCGCGTCTCAGAGATTGAGTTCGTCTTCGGGTTCAATTGCCATCTGATCATCGGCAAACAGCGTTTCTTCAAGCTCCTTGCGCTGCTCCATCTGACGCAGGAAATAACCCGTCATCATTGCTGAAGCAAGCATGTTGGCCAGGTTGTCGCGGTTGGCGGTGACCTTCACTTCAAAGTGTTCGCCGGGAAGCATCCCCAGCAAACCCTGCACGTTGTGGCGAATGATGTCTTGAATATCGTTACTCGCAGACTTCGCGACGCGCTGAAGCGTGTCTGGAGACTGCTCCTGCAAGTACTGGATCAGGCTGTTCCCCGCGTGACCATCGTTGCTGTCAGTGGTCAGAAACTCGGGGTTGAACATTCTTGTGATCTAAATCACGAACCTGAACATAACGCAAGCCCTTGTGATTAACCGCCATTGCCGATGTCGGACATCCGTAAAGGACCGAACCGCTGCGGGGGCCAATAACGCCAAACGGCAGTCCCCAGCACGTTGTCTTCCGGTAACGGCCCCCACAGATGCGAATCCAAGCTGGCATTGCGGTTGTCCCCCATCACCCACAGCTGACCATCTGGAACCGTCACCGGTGCCATCGCGTAGTGAATCGGCTCCGCCAGCCAGGGCTCTGCGGCCGGCTGGCCGTTTCGGAACAAGGCCCCTTCATGCACCTCCAGTTCATCCCCAGGCAGCCCTACCACCCGTTTGATCAAGGCGGCTGAGGCGTCATATCCAGCTGCCACCAGCTGGGCTGGGGGGATGAACACCACCACATCGCCGCGGTGGAGATGGCCGTGCCGACGGCGGGCCAGGCGTGGCCTGATCTTCTCCACCAGGATCCTGTCCTGCAGCTGCAGCGTGGGCAGCATCGAGCCCGAGGGAATCCAGCGGGGCTCCACAACAGCCCAGCGCAGCAGCAGTGCCAGCAAAACCCAGAGAATCAGGCTGCGCCAGAACCCTTTGCTCTCGTCTTTTGGTGTGGGTGTCGTGGGTTGGGTCATCGTTGACCGAAGATCACACCAGCCTGGCCTGCTGCTCTGTCGATCGCCCGCGCCAACCTGCAGGCCGCTCGCAACCTGCTCACAGCCTTGTGTGCCCTTGGCCTCAAGTGGCTGGTGCTGTGTCCTGGCAGCCGTTCGGCACCCCTGGCGATGGCGGCTGGTCAGCTGGCCCAGCTCGGTGAGCTTGAACTGATCACGGCCATTGATGAACGATCAGCAGCGTTTCTGGCGCTTGGACTCGCGACTGCTGAAGGGCATGGCGTTGCAGTGGTGACCACCTCGGGAACGGCTGTGGCGAATCTGCTGCCTGCCGCCGTTGAAGCCGATCGATCGGCCCAGCCTCTGCTGTTGCTCACCGCCGACCGCCCCGAACGGCTGAAGAACTGTGGTGCCAATCAGACCGTGAATCAGGAGGAGTTTCTCGTTTCTGTGTGTCGCTGCTTTCGCAGTGGCTGCACCGATGGGATTCACCACCAGAACGCCGATCAGCTCCAAGCGTTGGTTGGAGAGATCTGGGAGCAGGCCCATGGCACGGCGCACGCCGCGCCGGGGCCAGTGCAACTGAACCTCCCGTTCGAGGAGCCGTTGCATCCCTCGGCGGATGATCAGACCAACTTGAACGCTGCCCCCGTTCTGCGAAACCGGAAGTTGGCTGAGGCTTCTGCCCCCGCTGTTTCCCCCCCGCAGCTTGACCCGCATCAACCGGGGCTGGTTGTTGCAGGCCCCTGGCGCGGGTTAACGCAGGATCTGCCGGCTTATCAGCAGGCAGTGCACCGTTGGATGCTGGCAACGGGCTGGCCGTTGCTCGCCGATCCCCTCGCGGCTCTTGCCCAGGGGTGCCCAGGGCGGCTGGATCATTGGGAGCTGCAGCTGGATGCACTGCCCGTTCCCAAGGATTGCCAGGTGCTGCGGCTCGGACCAATGCCGGCCAGCCGTCGGCTCGAAGCTTGTTTGCAGGCCCATCAAGGCCCGCAGCTGCTGATCAGCGAAGGGGAGCCCCGTTCACTGGATCCACTCGGTGTTGCAACCCAGTGGTGTGGCGGTATGGCGCGCTGGTGTGAGGCCCAGGCTCTTCCGTCTCCACCGCTCGATCGCGGATGGTGTGCTCCTGCAGGAGATCCGGCGACCATGTTGGCTTCTGCACTTCCGCTGCAAGGCGCCGTCAGCGAGCCCGCCTTGGCGTATTGGCTGCCGCAGCTGCTTCCAGCGCAACTCCCGGTGATGCTGGCTTCCAGCTCCCCGGTGCGGGATTGGCTGGCCTGGGGTGGCCAGGCCGCCAGCCACAGGCGCTGCTTTGGTTTTCGTGGGGCTTCAGGAATTGATGGAACCTTGTCGTTGGCGATGGGGCTGGCACTTGCCTCCGGGCCGCTGGTGCTGGTGACAGGTGATCTGGCGCTGCTCCACGACAGCAATGGCTGGTTGCACGCCACACCGGAGGGGCCGCCATTGCTTGTGGTTCTCATTGATAACCGCGGCGGTGGGATCTTTCAGCAGCTGCCGATTGCGTCGGTCCAGTTCGAGCAGTTGTTCGCCATGCCTCAGCGGGTGGATCCGCTGGCATTGGCGGCGGCCCATGGCGTTCAGGGGCGCCAGGTGGCCTGTCTGGAGGATCTGCCGCAGGCTCTGGACTGGGGGTTGGCTCAGGCAAGGCCGGCCTTGCTGCGACTCTGCACCGACCGCACCCGCGATGCGGAGTTGCGGCTCACATTGCGGGCCGCTGCCCAGAATGAGCAACCGATCAGCTGAGTGTGATGGGTGAACAACGGAAGGTGCTGCCTGGCTCTCTGACGGCGGAGTGGGAACCCTGGGGCAGCTACGACGACATCCTCGTGGACCGCTGCCGGGAGGGAATCGCCCGCGTGGCCATCAACCGCCCGGCCAAACGCAACGCCTTCAGGCCCCAGACGGTGGCGGAACTCTGCGATGCCTTCACCCGCATTCGTGATGATCGCCAGGTTGGTGTGGTTCTGTTCACCGGTGTCGGGCCTGCCGCTGATGGCGCCCATGCCTTCTGTGCTGGCGGTGATCAGAGCGTTCGTGGAGACGGTGGCTACGTGGGGGAGGACGGTCTGCCCCGCTTGAACGTGCTGGATTTGCAGCGGATCATTCGCAGTCTTCCCAAGGTGGTGATCGCGCTGGTGGCCGGTTACGCCATGGGTGGCGGCCAGGTGCTTCATCTGCTCTGTGATCTCAGCCTTGCGGCTGAAAATGCTGTGTTCGGGCAGACCGGCCCCAAAGTGGGCAGCTTCGATGGTGGCTTCGGGGCCGGCTTTCTTGCCCGGGTGGTGGGCCAGCGCAAGGCTCGTGAGATCTGGTTTCTCTGCCGACGCTATGGCGCGGCGGAAGCCCTGCAGATGGGCCTGGTGAATGCGGTTGTGCCTTTGGAGCAACTCGAGGCTGAAGGAGTGCGCTGGGCCCGGGAGGTGTTGCAGCACAGCCCCACGGCGATCCGCTGCCTGAAGGCGGCCTTCAATGCTGAAACCGATGGCCTTGCAGGGTTGCAGGAGCTTGCCGGACAGGCCACCCATCTCTTCTATCGAACCGAAGAAGCGATGGAAGGCCGTGATGCCTTCCTGCAGAAACGCTCCCCTGATTTTTCTGAGACAGGCTGGTTACCGTGACGCCATGCTTCCCTTCCTTTCCCCAGAACCTGCCCCTCTGATCCAAGCGGCGGCAACGGATTCGGTGATGGTCGCGCTGGCGTCGATCCCGAACGATCTGATGGCCCGTAAGGAACGCCACATCGTGATGCTGCGCGGCAGGCGGCGCCTGCTGTTGCTTGAGAACGGCAGTCTCCGACAAGCATTTCCCGTTGCCATCGGTATGCCCGGCTGGGAGACGCCCACAGGCAGCTTCAAAGTTCTGCAGAAGATCAGCAATCCCGTGTGGGTTCATCCGGTGACCGGAGAACGGGTGGAGGAGCAGGGCCCCGACAATCCCCTCGGTAGCCACTGGATTGCGTTCCATCGCGATTGCGAAGGGCGAGATGCCCATGATGGCGAAGCTTGGATCACGATCAAAGGCTGTACCAGCACAGGATTTCACGGAACCCCGCACCGCTGGACCGTGGGCCGGGCTGTGTCCCATGGCTGTGTACGCCTCTACAACGAAAACGTGCACTCCCTTTACCGGCAGGTGACCCTCGGAACGCCGGTCACAGTGCTTCCCTGAAGCAGGTCAGATTTCAATTCCCCCTTAAAGTCACCGCGCCAATGCTGGTCTGAGTCATGCGCATCCTGTTCGCCGCTGCGGAATGCGCTCCAATGATCAAGGTTGGGGGCATGGGCGATGTGGTGGGATCCCTGCCACCGGCACTGGCCAAGTTGGGGCATGACGTGCGCCTGATCATGCCTGGCTACGCCAAGCTTTGGAGCCGTCTGGATGTCCCTGAGGAGCCGATCTGGCGGGCTCAGACGATGGGCACCGAATTCGCGGTCTACGAGACGAAGCACCCCACCAATGGGATGACGATCTACCTCGTCGGCCACCCGGTGTTTGATCCCGAGCGTGTCTACGGCGGGGACGATGAAGACTGGCGTTTCACCTTCTTTGCCAGTGCAGCTGCGGAATTTTCGTGGAATGTCTGGAAACCACAGGTGCTGCATTGCCATGACTGGCACACCGGGATGATTCCCGTGTGGATGCATCAGGACCCGGAAATCAGCACCGTGTTCACCATCCATAACCTCAAGTACCAGGGACCCTGGCGCTGGAAGCTGGATCGGATGACCTGGTGCCCCTGGTACATGCAGGGCGACCACACGATGGCGGCGGCTCTCCTTTACGCCGAAAGGGTGAATGCTGTCTCGCCCACGTATGCCCAGGAGATCCGCACGGCGGAATACGGCGAAAAGCTCGACGGGCTGCTCAACTTTGTTTCTGGAAAGCTGCGCGGCATCCTCAATGGCATCGATCTGGATGCCTGGAACCCAGCCACAGATCGGGCTCTGCCGGCGACCTACAGCGCGTCGGATCTATCCGGAAAGGCGGTCTGCAAGCGCGTGCTGCAGGAGCGGATGGGCCTCGAAGTGCGCGACGAGGCCTTTGTGCTCGGCATGGTGAGCCGTCTTGTTGATCAGAAGGGCGTCGATCTGTTGTTGCAGGTTGCCGATCGATTGCTCGCCTACACCGACACACAGATTGTGGTGCTGGGCACCGGCGATCGGGGGCTGGAGTCTGGGCTCTGGCAATTGGCTTCGCGCCATCCTGGCAAGTGCGCGGTGTTCCTCACCTACGACGATGATCTTTCGCGCTTGATCTACGCCGGCAGCGATTCGTTCCTGATGCCGAGCCGATTTGAGCCATGTGGGATCAGCCAGCTCTACGCCATGCGTTATGGCTCCGTTCCGATTGTTCGCAAGGTGGGTGGTCTCGTCGATACGGTGCCCCCCCACGATCCAGCTGCAGAACGTGGCACCGGCTTCTGTTTCGATCGATTCGAGCCGGTGGATTTCTACACAGCACTGGTGCGGGCCTGGGAAGCCTTCCGCCATCGCAGCAGCTGGGCGGATCTCCAGAAGCGCGGCATGACGCAGGATTACAGCTGGGATCGTTCGGCTGGCGAGTACGACGCCATGTACCGCGATGTGTGCGGCATGAAAGAGCCAACACCCGATGCAGCACTGGTGGAGCAGTTCTCGCAGGGTCAGGACGCTGATCCATCTCGCCCGGAAGGGCAGATTGATGAGGTTGAGATGCCTTCGGCCATGGCATCAAGCGGGCGCAATCCCCTCAACCGTCTGTTCGGCCGTCGATCGAATTGAGCTTGAGCGAGCCAGCCTCCGCTGATCCAACCCCCCAGGAGCCGGCCACCGACCTGCCGGCCCCTTACATCAACCCCTGGTTTGAATTCGGCCGCAATCTCCAGGCCATCGCTGCGGATGCCCGGTTGCGGCTTCAAGAACTCTGGCGTCGCAACCGGGATGGTGATCTCTCCGTTCCCGGCTTCTGGCCCCGGGATCTGACCCCCGCGTTCTGGCCTCTTCTTCTCCTGCTGCTTCTGCTGTTGCCATTGGGGATCTGGCGTTTCTGGTCTGGCGCCGTGCTGGTGCCCGATCCTGTGCCGGATCTGGTCGATTCCCGCCCGGCTGACCCCGCGGGTTTGCCCGAGCCACGCTTGATTCCCGCACCGGCTGAGCCGCAGCCAGATCCTGTGCCGGTTCTGCCGGAGGCAGAACGTGCAGCGCCCGCACTCACCCTGGATCCTCTGCTGGAACTTTTTTTGGATGGGTCCGCTCCTGATGGCTTGTTGGCTTCAGCCAACCCCATGCCGGAGCAGGACCGTCTGGTGCTGGTTCTGACCCCTCAGTGGTTCACGCTTGCTGCCGATCAGCGGAACGCTCTGGCGGCGGATTGGCTGCAACGAGCCCACGATCTCGACTACGGCACCCTGCAGTTGGTGGATGACAAAGACCAGATCTTGGCTCGCTCGGCAAGGGTTGGGGGCGGCATGATCCTGTTCGATCTCGATTCGCTGGGATGACCCTGACCGTGCGACAGCTGATGGATTGTTGGGGGGTTCCTGAGGGACCAGCCTTAGATCCTGAGCTTTCCCTGGGTCCGGTCTGCACCGACAGCCGCCAGCTTCAGCCCGGAGATTTTTTTGTTCCCCTGGTGGGTGAGCGCTTCGATGGTCATCACTTCCTGGAGCAGCTACCCCAGCTGGGTGGTCAGGCTGCTGTTGTGGGGAAAGCCTGGGATCAGGCGCTGCCGCCAGCTCTCACCCACTGGCGTGTGGATGACACCTTGCTCGCCTATCAGCAGTTGGCCTTGCTGCACCGCCGTTCGCTTGCCACACCGCTCGTGGCAGTGACCGGATCCGCTGGCAAGACCACCACGCGGGAGTTGATCAGGGCTGCGCTGGCATCACTGGGGCCGGTGCAAGCCAGTGAAGGCAACAACAACAACGATGTTGGTGTGCCGCTCACGGTGTTGAAGGCCGATGCTGATCACAGTGCCCTTGTGATTGAGATGGGCATGCGCGGCCCTGGAGAGATCGAGCGGCTTTCCCGCTGCACAGAGCCCGATGTCGCCGTGATCACCAACATCGGCACGGCCCACATCGGTCGTCTCGGCAGCCGGGAGGCGATCGCCCATGCCAAGTGTGAAATCACAGCTGGGCTTCTTCCAACGGGAACTGTGGTGATTCCTGCCGGTGATCACCTCTTGGAGACGGCTTTGGCGACGGTTTGGTCTGGCCGTGTCGTGCGGGTTCGTCTCGACGATGATCCCGAAGCTGACGCCGATCTGATTGGTGCCATTGAGGGCAATCAGTTGGTGATCAATGGGGATCGCCTACCGCTGCAGCTTGAGGGACGTCACAACGCGCGCAATTTGCTGCTGGCTGTGGCCGTGGCCGATCAGCTCTCAGTGTCCCGCCAGGCCCTGCAGCAGATGCAGGTTTTGGTGCCCGGGGGGCGCAACCGCAGGATTCAGCAGGCTGGCCTGACCCTCCTGGATGAGACTTACAACGCCTCCCCGGAAGCGGTGTTGGCGGCGCTGGATCTGTTGGCAGAACAACCCGGGCGGCGCTTTGCGGTTTTGGGAACGATGCTGGAACTCGGGGATCAAAGCCTCGCGCTGCATCGTGAGGTTGCGGCTCGTGCCGTTCAGCATGGGTTGGATGGTTTGGTGGTTGTCGATGCCGGTGCTGAAGGAGAGGCGATGGCTGAGGTGGCGGCATCACTGGCTCGCTTTGCCCGTGTCGACACACCAGAGGCTGCTGCTGCTCCTCTGGCCTCGTGGCTGACCCAAGGGGATGTGCTGCTGCTCAAGGCGAGCCGTGGTGTCGCTCTGGAGCGGTTGATCCCCTTGTTGCCCCAGCTCTAAACCGGCCGCTGGGCCCAGCCTTCCTTGGTCATCTGTTTCGCCCGCCCGATCGCGAGAGCTCCATCGCCAACATCCTTGGTGATGGTGGAGCCAGCTCCGATGGTCACCTGATTGCCGATGCTGATCGGAGCCACCAGAACAGAATTGGCTCCGGTCTTGCTGTTGTCGCCGATCACGGTGCGGTGTTTCCGCACCCCGTCGTAGTTGGCCGTGATCGTGCCGGCACCAACGTTCACGTTCTTGCCAAGGCTGGCATCACCGATGTAGCTGAGGTGATTCACCTTGGTGCCAGCTCCCAGCTGACTCTTCTTCACCTCAACGAAGTTGCCGATTCGGCAGTCATCGCCAACTTCAGCGGCCGGACGCAAGTGCGCAAACGGACCGATGGCAACGTTGTTGCCGACAGTCGCGTCGCGCACCACGGAATGCACAACGCTGACGCCTTCACCCAGGGTGGCGTTCTCCAGCAGGCTTCCGGGGCCGATGCGGCAGTTGTCGCCGATCTCACTGCGTCCGCGAATGTGGGTTTGCGGCTCGATCACCACATCCCGTCCGAAGCTGCAGGCTTCGCTCAGGGTGCAACTCTGCGGATCGATGAAGGTCACACCTTCGTCCATCCAGTGGTGGCGCAACCGCTGTTGCAGCAGCTCCTCGCACTGGGCCAGTTGTCGGCGGTTGTTGATGCCATTCACTTCATCGGGATCGGCCACCTCCAGGTGCATGGCCTTCGGCAGCATCGCCACCGTGTCGGTGAGATAAAGCTCCCCCTGATCGTTGTCGGTGCTCAGCGTTGGCAGCACTGCTGCCAGGGCCTTCCAGTTGAAGCAATAGATGCCGGCGTTGGTGAGGTTGTTGCTCCGCTGCTCGTCGCTGCAATCGCGGTGCTCAACGATGGCACTCACCATGCCCTTCTCATCGGCGAACACACGGCCGTAACCGGTTGGATCCTCCAGCCGAGCTGTCAGCAGGGTCACATCGGCGCCGCTGCTGCGGTGCCCATTCACAAGGGCATCGATCGTGTCCGCTCGCAGAAGAGGAACGTCACCATTGAGCACCAACAGCTCCCCTTCGAAACCCTCCAGCACCGGAAGCAGTTGCTGAACGGCATGACCGGTGCCGTTCTGGGGCTGTTGCAGCACGAATTCAAGCCCCCCCAGGGGCTTCAGCTGGTCTTCCACGCGTTCGGCCTGATGGCCGACGATCAGCAGTCGTCGCTCGGGCTGGAGATTGCGGGCACTGCTCAACACCCGTTCCACCAAAGTGGCGCCGGCGAGGGGTTGGAGCACTTTGGGAAGAGCGCTCTTCATGCGAGTGCCTTTCCCTGCGGCCAGAACGGCGACGGCGAGCATGCGGAGCAATGGCGGGACCGGCGGAATCTACCGAGATCAGCCGGATGTGTCCCTTTGCCACCTCCGCTGCCAGGCATTGGTGGGCTCCAGGGTGCACTGGCCCTGCTCCTCCCTGCGTTGTTTGAGAATCTCTTCGCTTGTTGCAGTGCTGTTTGGGTCTCGGAAGGGCACTGCGGCGCGGGTGTTGAGGTGCTCCCATTCCATGGGGCTGAATGGACGCCATCCCGGGCCTTGGTCTGGACAGCCACTGCCCTGGGGAGTGGCCATGGTGCCGCTGCTCCAGCCCACCCGTTCACCGGGTGCCGGACGCAGTGAGAAGAGCGTCAACCCAGCCCGCTTGAGGCTTGCCCGNACAGCTGCGGAGCGGCTGTAGGTCAGCAGCCGTCCCCTGGGTGCCANGCGATTGGCCAGGGTTCCGAGGAATTCCTCACTCCAGAGTTCGGGGCAGCGTTGGGGGGAAAAAGCGTCCTGGAGGATCAGATCAAATGTTTGGTCACCTGGAATGTCTTGGATTCTTTGACGGGCGTCGCCCCATAGCTGCGTGCCTTGGCTGTTTGGCTCCTGCCAGCCTGAGCCGTCTCGGATGTTGATCAGTCGCTGGAGCACTGGTTGCGTCCACAGCTCACGGAAACCTTGCTGGTCGAGGGCCAGTTGAAGGGGGCGCTGGTCCAGCTCTAACCCCCACCAAATCAATGCTGGTGGAGCGGCTGGTAGTGCGTTGAAGATCGCGGCGCTGTTGTAGCCGAGCCCCAGGCAGACATCCAGGATCCGCAGAGGCTGGCCGCTGGAAAAGCGTTCCAGCTCGGCAGGTTCAACAAACTTGGCTTGTGCCTCGTTGAGGGCCCCAGCCGAATTGTGAAACGCCTCTCCGAAGTGGTCGCTGTGCAGGCTGAAACTGCCGTCGGCCGTTGGGTAGGCGCTGAGGACGCCCAGTTCAGCAGCGGAGCCGGTCAAGTTCGTCCCAGAAGGTGGGATAAGACACGGCTGCCGCTTCACTGCGCTCCAGGCTCGAGTCGCCGCTGGCCAGCATGGCGGCCACGGCCAGGCTCATGGCAACGCGGTGATCGGTTTCGCTGTCCAGGTTGGTGCCCTTGAGCGGCCGGCCACCGCGGATGGTCATGCCGTCGTCATGTTCTTCGATCTGAGCTCCCATCGCCTTGAGTTGGCGTGCCATCACNGCCAGNCGATCGGTTTCCTTCACGCGCAGCTCGGAGGCTCCGCTGATGCGGCTTTCACCCTCGCAGAAGCAAGCTGCCACGCTGAGGATCGGCACTTCATCCACCAGGCGGGGCATGATCTCCTCTCCGAATTGGAATGGCTTCAGAGGGCCATGGGTGACGCGTANATCGCCCACCGGTTCACCGGCNACCTCCCGCGGGTTNAGCACCTCAATCTGAGCACCCATCTGCTCCAGCACATCGAGGATGCCGGTTCGCGTTGGGTTGAGACCCACGTTCTCGATCGTCAGATCGGCCCCCGGCACCAGTGCACCGGCCACCAGCCAGAAGGCCGCTGAGCTGATGTCTCCTGGAACCACAACGGTNTGACCGTGGAGGGTGGCACCGGGTTTCACGCTGATGTGGCGTCCCATCTCGCCACCCACAGTGAGATCGGCTCCGAAGGCCTTGAGCATCCGCTCGCTGTGATCACGGGATTGCGCAGGTTCGATCACGGTTGTTGCACTTCTCGCCGTGAGAGCCGCGAGCAGCAGTGCCGACTTCACCTGAGCGCTGGCGACGGGGGTGCCGATCACCGTGCCCTTCAGGCTTTGGCCCTGCACCGCAAGCGGTGCCAGGTTGCCGCCGTCTCTGCCGCGTACATCCGCACCCATCGAGGCCAGCGGCTGGCCCACGCGGCGCATCGGTCGCCGGCGCAGGGAGGCATCGCCATCCAACACGAAATGCCGGCCATCGCGGCCCGCCAACAAGCCCAGCATCAGCCGCATCGTGGTGCCGGAATTGCCGCAGTCGAGCACTTCTGCCGGTTCCTGGAGCCCGTCCAGTCCCACACCATTCACGGTGACGATGCCGCCGGCTTCGATCGGGCTGATGGTGACCCCCATCGCCCGCAGGCAGGCTGCTGTACTGAGGGGATCCTCAGCGGGAAGAAGCCCTTCGATTGTGGTGGTGCCTTCGGCAATGGCACCGAACAGCAGGGAGCGGTGGGAGATCGACTTGTCGCCCGGCACCTTCACCCGGCCCTTCAGTGTTCCTCCAGCCCTGAGATCGCGGGGCGGGTTCGATGGGCCGTTCGCGCTCAAGGCTGATCAGTCGTTGGAAGCGATCCTATTGGCCGATCTTCAACCCTTGGATCAGCCGATCGAGGGCGTAGCCGAACAAGCTCGGGTCAGGTTCTTGGTCGCCGAGGTCCGAGAGCCCCAGTTCGTCCCAGCGCTTGGAAACGTGAGCCTCGAGTTCGGCTGGTCGGCTCAGGGGCTCTCCCCATTCGTGGTTTTTCTCCGGCCCAATCTTGGTGGTGGCATCGATGGCGAGCCTGCCGCCCAGCCCGAGCTGTTCACTGGCGAAGTCGAGGCTGTCGAANGGGGTGTTCTCCAAGGTGAACAGGTCGCGCTGCGGATCCACCTGGGCAGCGATCGCCCACACCACCTGGCGGGGATCGCGAACGTTGATGTGGCGATCGACCACCACCACGAACTTGGTGTAAGTGAACTGGGGCAAGGCACTCCAGAAGGCCATCGCCGCCCGCTTGGCTTGGCCGGGATAGGCCTTGTCGATNGAGATCACCGCCAGCTTGTAGCTGAGCGCTTCCATCGGTAGGAAGAAATCGGTGATTTCCGGAATCTGCTGGCGAAGGATCGGCGTGTAGATCCGGTTCAANGCGATGGCCAGCATCGCTTCTTCTTTGGGTGGACGTCCGCTGAAGGTGGTGAGAAANACAGGATTCCGCCGCTGCGTCATGCAGTGGAAGCGCACCAGCGGAGAGTCCTCCACGCCGCCGTAAAAGCCCATGTGATCGCCGAATGGACCATCCGGCATCACCTCTCCAGGGGTGATTGTTCCTTCCAGAACCACTTCGCTGTGGCTTGGAACCTGCAGATCGATGGTTTTGCAGGGAGCCAGACGCACCCCTTCACCGGCGTAGATGCCGGCGAAGAGCCATTCACTCAGCTGCACAGGTATGGGTGTCGCGGCCGCCATCACCAGGAGTGGATGAACGCCAATGGCCACGGCCACCTCCAGTTTCTTGCCCAGGGCTGCCGCTTTGCGCAGGTGGCGGGCGCCGCCGCGCACACTCAGCCAGTGCACTGTCATGGTGTTCACCGACTGCTTCTGCAGCCGGTAGACGCCGACGTTGGGAACACCGGTTTCGGGGTCTTTGGTGATCACCAGNCCGAGGGTGANCACGCCACCGGCGTCCCCTGGCCAGGGCCGAATCAGGGGGATGTNATCGAGGTTGACTTGATCANCACGAAACACCTGCTGACGGCAGGGTGGGTTGAGATCGCGGTCTGGTTTGGCTTTGACCAGATCCCAGAACACCCGGGCGAACTGCTTGCCCTCTTGCAGCCCTTTCGGTGGCCTCGGTTGTTGAAGCAGGGCCAGGCGTGATCCCAGGTCTTCGAGCTGCTCAGCCTTCTCAAGACCCATGCTCCACACCACCCGTTCCACGGTGCCGAGNGTGTTNACAGCCACCGGCATGGATGAACCGATCACGTTCTCGAANAGCAGGGCTGGTCCGCCCTGGCTCAACACGCGATCAGCAATGGCGGCGAGTTCGAGGTCAGGGTCGACTGGCGCGGTGATGCGNCGCAATTGACCGCGCTCCTCCAACAATTGGAGGAATCCCCGCAGGTCACGGGTGGCCGGGCCGGACTGAAACAGGGCCATGGGGATGACAGGTGCAGCTCGGGCGGTCTCGGTACTGTGTCGCACACCGGTGTTCAGCGTGGCCATGAAGATCTCCTATTTCCACGTGCCGGCCGAGATGCCCCAGGACGTCTCCCCGGACGCAGCTGTGGTGATTGACGTTCTCAGGGCCACAACGACCATCGCCTGGGCCCTGCANAACGGCGCAGAAGCCGTGCAGGCCTTCGCTGATCTCGATGACCTGCGCGCGGCTGCAGCNTCCTGGCCTGAGTCTTCACGCTTGTTGCTGGGAGAACGCGGCGGTCAGCCGTTGACAGGTTTTGATCTGGGCAATTCTCCGGTCGCTGTGACGTCGGAGCTTGTCGCCGGCAAGCGTTTGTTCATGAGCACCACCAACGGCACCCGTGCGCTCGATCGGGTGCGTNAGGTGCCTCTTCTNNTAACNGCAGCGCTGCCCAATNGTGGAGCGGTTGCTCAGCGGCTGCTGGAGAAAAATCCCGATCACATCGCCATCATCGGGAGCGGCTGGGAAGGGACCTATTCCCTNGAGGATTCTCTGGCGGCTGGTGCCCTCGGGCATCGTTTGTTGGAACTGGCTCCCGAGCACTGCCGTGTCGCGAATGACGAACTCACAGCAGCCCTCGCCCTTTGGCGCCAGTGGAGCGATGCGCCCGAGGCTTGCCTGCGCGAGGCCAGCCACGGGCAGCGATTAATCGGTCTGGGGAATCACGATGCCGACTTCCGCTGTTGCGCTGGTTTGGATGTGCTGAGTGTCGTTCCGACACAGGCTGAGCCAGGTGTGCTCAAGGCAGCCTGAAGATCCGTAAAGTCCAGTCATCTGGACGGCTTTTGTGAGCGATTTCCTGGCGGCCGCAGTGCAGCTCACCAGTGGTCAGGACCCCGAGCTGAACTTCAATGCGGCGGAAGAGCAGATCGATCTGGCGGCTCGNCGTGGAGCGGAACTGATTGGTCTTCCCGAAAACTTCGCCTTCATGGGGGATGACAGCCGTCGGCTTGAGCTGGCATCGAGCTTGGCTGAGAAGAGCAGCCGTTTTCTGGTGACCATGGCGCGCCGCTACCAGGTGGCTCTTCTTGGCGGCGGCTTCCCTGTTCCTGTGGGAGATGGTTCCCGCACCCTGAATCGTTCGGAGCTGGTGGACCGCGATGGAATGCTCCTGGCTCGTTACGACAAAATTCACCTCTTTGATGTCGATCTGCCGGACGGCAACACCTACCGGGAGTCAGCCACGGTGGACCCTGGTCAGGAACGTCCTCCCGTTGTGGAGGTGCCGGGTTTGTGTCGGGTGGGGCTGTCCATTTGCTACGACGTGCGGTTTCCTGAGATCTATCGCCATCTCGCCGGAGCCGGGGCTGATCTTTTGATGATTCCTGCTGCATTCACAGCGTTCACAGGCAAGGATCACTGGCAGGTGCTGTTGCAGGCTCGNGCCATTGAAAACACCGCCTATGTGTTGGCTCCTGCGCAAACAGGTCAGCATCACGGGCGGCGACAAAGCCATGGCCATGCTCTGGTGATCGATCCGTGGGGCACGGTGCTGGCGGATGCGGGCGTGCAGGTCGGTGCAGCAGTGGCTCCCGTGAACACCAATCACATCGGCCACGTGCGCGCTCAGATGCCGAGCCTGCGCCACCGTCAGCCAGCGCTGTTCTAACGGTCATGCCTGCGGCGCCGTCTCGCCGGTTTTCCTGGCTTCTCATCGCAGCCCTGCAACTGCCCTTGCTCGCGGCGTCATTGCCGGCGCGGGCGNCAAGTGCGTTGGCGGCTTGGGCATTNACAGCCGATGGGGTGCTGCAGCTGAGAACCAGNCGCAATGCNCGTCTGGAAGCTTTCTTTCAGGATGCCAGTGANGGTCGTGGCACCCGGGTCTGGATTGATTTTCCTGGNGAGTTGCGTTTTCCCCGTCGGTTGGCTGGCCGAGGAGCCGTTCGTGAAATACGACTCGGTAAGCCCCGAGCAGGCGCAACCCGACTGGTGGTGGAATTCCGCCCTGATGTGGAGCTGAACCCCAATGATTTGAAGCTGCGTGGCACGGCTCCAGACCGNTGGGAATTGAGCTTCACAGGATTGCCAACNCGTGGGCTCGATGATCTCGGTGAGGGGGATCTCTCGGGTCGTGCTGTTGCCTGGAATCCATCAGGCGGCTTTCGTCAGAGCCGTACACCGGTGGATCCCTCCGGATTGCCCACTGTGCAGCGCAACCGCTACCGCGTGGTGATTGACCCCGGGCACGGAGGACCGGATCCCGGAGCCATTGGCATCCGAGGTCTGCGGGAGACCGATGTGGTGCTGGATGTGTCGCTTCAGGTGGCCGCACTGCTGCGGGCCCGTGGCGTGGATGTTCGTCTCACCCGCACCAGTGAGATCGATGTGGATCTGCCGCCACGGGTGTCCCTCGCCAATCGCACTGGTGCGACAGCGTTTGTGAGCATTCATGCCAACGCGCTCAGCATGAGCCGGCCTGATGTCAACGGGATCGAAACGTTCTTCTTTTCGGATCCACGCTCAGGCCGTTTGGCCTCCTACCTGCAGCAGCAAATGATGGATGTCTCNCCAGGCACACCGAACCGCGGGGTGAGACGTGGCAGGTTTTTCGTGATTCGTCGCACCACGATGCCGTCGGCTCTGGTGGAAATGGGATTCGTGACCGGCTCGATCGATGCTCCACGGCTGGCTCAACCCAACCATCGCCGCCGCCTGGCTTTGGCGCTGGCTGCCGGAATTCTCAATTATCTGAAGCAGGAGGTGCGGTGACCGCCCCACTCCTCGGTTTTTTCGACAGTGGCCTTGGTGGCCTCACGGTGCTCCGCCGGGTGCTGGAGCGGCATGGACCCGTTCCCTGTGTCTATCTGGGTGATACGGCGCGGGTTCCTTATGGCAATCGGCCATCGGATGAAATCCGGCGGATTGCCGCGGAGGTTGTGGCCTGGTTGAAGCGACAGGATGTCACCAACGTGGTGATGGCTTGCAACACCACCAACGCGCTGGCCAAGGATGTGGCCGAGGGGCAGGCCGGAGCACCGGTGATCGGGCTCATCGGTGCGGCGGCAGCCATGGTGCAGACGCGTCGTGTCGGTGTGCTCGCCACTCCTGCCACCGTTGCGTCTTCGGCGTATCGATCCAGCATCGAGGCGCTGCATCCGGGCACGTTGGTGATCGAGCAGGCATGCCCAGCCTTTGTGCCGTTGATCGAAGCCGGTGAAGCCAATAGCGATGACCTGCGCCGTGCTGCCTCCGCCTACCTCCAGCCGCTTCTGGCTGCATCAGTGGATTCGATTGTTCTTGGCTGCACCCATTACCCGCTGCTGGTGCCGATGCTGAAGCAGCTCTTACCCGCATCGGTGCAGATCATTGATCCGGCCATGGGTGTGGCACGCCAACTCGATAGCGTTTTGGGCCCTCCTCGGAGCAAGGCCATCGACACCGCCACGTTGTCTTTGGCCTCCTGTCGCTTCGTGGTGACCGCTGACCCAGANGGTTTTGCTCGGAATGCGACCCCGTGGCTCGGCCAACGCCCCAGCGTCAGCCTCGAGCTGCTGCAGCCCTAAGGGTGAGGCCACTAGGATCGCGGCGCCGAGGGGTTTCATGATCACCGTCACCGAGCTGCTGCAACCGGTTGAGACCGATCTGGAAACCTTGCTTGGAGATCTGCGCAGCCTGATCGGAGCTGGTCACCCCATCCTTCAAGCCGCGGCCGAACATCTGTTCAGTGCTGGAGGCAAGCGAATCCGCCCCGGCATCGTTTTGTTGATTTCAAGAGCGCTCTCCACCAGCGGAGGCCTCAGTGCCCGGCATCGGAGGCTGGCTGAAATCACCGAGATGATCCACACGGCATCTCTGGTTCACGACGATGTGGTCGATGAAGCGTCCACCCGACGGGGGGTCGACACCGTTCACAGCCGCTTTGATGCCCGAGTGGCTGTTCTGGCCGGCGACTTTCTTTTTGCTCAGGCCAGCTGGCATCTGGCGAATCTCGACGATCTCGATGTCGTCAAGCTGCTGAGTCGCGTGATCATGGATCTGGCAGATGGGGAAGTGAAACAGGGGCTGTATCGCTTCGACACCGCCCAGACCTTCGAGACNTACCTCGAGAAGAGTTACTGCAAAACCGCCTCGCTGATTGCNAACAGTTGCCGTGCTGCTGGTGTTCTGAGTGAATGCCCAGCTGATCAGTTGGATGGCCTTTATCAATTCGGCCGTCAGCTGGGTCTGGCATTTCAAGTTGTCGACGACATTCTCGATTTCACCGGCAGTGATCAGCAGCTCGGTAAGCCGGCTGCCAGTGATCTCGCCAGTGGATATCTCACCGCGCCAACCTTTTATGCCCTCGAAGAGCATCCNTCGCTTCAACAGNTGATTGATCGCCAGTTCNCCGAACCGGACGACCTGGATCAAGCTCTTGAGATGGTGCGCAACTCCAAGGCGATTGCCCGCACCCGAGATCTCGCTGAAACCTTTGCCCGTGAATCACGGGCATCCATTGCCTGGCTTCCCGATTCACCATCGCAGCGGGCGTTGATGGAATTGCCGGATTTTGTGCTCAGCCGCTTGTACTGATCACCAGCGACAGAACTGACTCCAGAGTTGCGATCCGGCAAGGATTCTCTAAGAAAGATTGGCTTGGCTGTTCGTCTGGTCTGAGCAGCCACACCTGGCAACCTGCGCNCAACGCTGATTGGCATCCGGCTTCTGAATCTTCGAATGCCCAGCATTCGTGNGTGTTGACCCCGAGCCGTTGTGCGGCGAGTTCAAAGGGTGCGGGGTTGGGCTTGCCTTCCGTGAGCTCCGGATCATCGCCATAGACCCGATGCGAGATGTGCTGCAGCCAGGCGTGNGGCTNGGATTTGAANAAAACCGCTTCACGGCTGCTGCTGGTGACCAGGGCCATGGGGATGTTGGCCGCACCGAGGTGCTCCACCAGTGCCTGTGCGCCTGGCATCGCCGGCGCATCCGGTAACAGNGAGCGNACAATGGGTTGCTGGATCGCTAGCAAGGCCTCGGTGCCCACCGGTGATGGCAGCCAGGCATCCACCTGCAAGGCGCAGTCCTGCCGGCGTCGCCCCTTGAGTTGCAACAGTTGGGCATGGGTGAGCTGGCCCCCGAAATGGGTTGCAGCGTCCGACCAGCCACGCCCATGCAGAGGCTCGGTGTCGAGCAGAAGACCATCCAGATCGAAGAGGCATGCTGCAGGCAACGGTTTCATCCCACGGGAACGGTCTGTTGACGTCCTTCAATCCTTCCGCATCGTCCGACGGATTGATAAGGGTCCTGGATGAACCCGGGGTTCTCTTCTTACCCTTCCCCTGAGCGCCCTGGGCTGTCTGCTGTGACCGAATCCAAGACCACCATCGAAAGCGTCTTGCAGGAGCAGCGGGTGTTTGCCCCCCCTGCTGAAACGTCTGCCAAAGCGCGCATCGGCAGCCTGGAGGCCTATCAAGCGATGGCCGATGCCGCCAAGGCCGATCCCGATGCGTTCTGGGGTGATGCCGCCCGACGCGAACTGCATTGGTTCGAGCCTTTTCACACCGTTCTCGACTGGTCTGAGCCNCCCTTTGCCCGTTGGTTTGAGGGTGGAACCACGAACCTGGCGTACAACTGCCTCGATCGCCATCTCGATGGTCCTAAGGCAGAGAAGACAGCACTGATTTGGGAAGGTGAGCCTGGNGATGTGCGGCGTTTCACCTACCGGGAGCTGCACGCTGAAGTGTGCAAGGCCTCCAATGCCCTGAAGGGAATGGGCATCGGCAAGGGAGATCTGGTGGCGCTGTACATGCCCATGGTTCCCGAGGCGGCCATTGCCATGCTGGCCTGCGCTCGGATCGGAGCTCCTCACTCGGTGGTGTTTGGTGGCTTCTCCGCGGAAGCGCTTCGGGATCGTCTCAACGATGGTGAGGTGAAAGCGGTGATCACCGCTGATGGTGGATTCCGTAAAGACAAGCCCGTGTCTCTCAAGCCGGCAGTCGACGCAGCGCTGGCTGATGGAGCCTGCCCATCGGTCAAGAGTGTTCTGGTGGTTCAGCGCACNAAGCAGNNCGTGGAGATGGTTGCTGGTCGCGACCAGTGGTGGCACGAGCTGGTGGATGGCCAAAGCAGCGATGCGCCTGCTGAGCCCATGGCCAGTGAAGATCGCCTGTTTGTGCTGTACACCTCCGGTTCCACCGGCAAACCCAAAGGTGTGGTGCACACCACCGCCGGCTACAACCTCTGGGCTCATCTCACCTTCCAGTGGATTTTCGACATCCGTGATGACGATGTCTTCTGGTGCACGGCTGATGTGGGCTGGATCACCGGGCACAGCTACATCGTTTACGGACCGCTCTCCAATGGCGCGACAACGGTGATGTACGAAGGCGCTCCCCGCCCTTCCAAGCCGGGTGCCTTCTGGGAGCTGATCCAGAACCATGGCATCACGATTTTCTACACCGCCCCTACCGCCATCCGTGCGTTCATGAAGAGCGGCCGCTCGGTGCCCGATCAATACGACATGTCGACCCTGCGGTTGCTGGGAACCGTGGGTGAGCCGATCAATCCCGAAGCCTGGATGTGGTACCGCGAGGTGATCGGTGGTAACCGCTGCCCGATCGTCGACACCTGGTGGCAGACCGAGACGGGCGGCGTGATGATCAGCCCTCTGCCGGGCGCCACACCGACCAAGCCGGGTTCAGCGACCNTGCCCCTTCCCGGTATNCAGGCCGACATCATCGATGCCGAGGGCAACAGCTGCAATGCCGATGAGGGCGGATATCTAGCGGTGCGTGCTCCCTGGCCGGGCATGATGCGCACCGTCCATGGCAACCCACAGCGGTTCCGAGAAAGCTATTGGGAGCACATCCGCCCAGCGGATGGCTCCTATGTTTATTTCGCNGGCGATGGTGCCCGNAAAGACGCTGACGGTTACTTCTGGGTGATGGGCCGGGTGGATGACGTGATCAACGTCTCCGGTCATCGGCTTGGAACGATGGAAATTGAATCTGCACTGGTGAGCCATCCCGCGGTGGCGGAAGCCGCTGTGGTCGGCCGGCCAGATGATCTCAAGGGGGAGGCTGTCGTTGCTTTCGTCACGCTCGAGGCGGGNCGTGAAAGCTCCGATGCGCTGGTGAAGGAGCTCAGAGCCCATGTGGGTGCGGAGATCGGCCCGATTGCTCGCCCTGACGACATTCGCTGCAGTGATGCCTTACCCAAAACCCGCAGCGGCAAGATCATGCGCCGGATTCTGCGGGCTCTCGCCGCAGGCCAGGAGGTCAGTGGCGACACCAGCACNCTTGAAGACCGTTCGGTGCTGGATCGATTGCGGGCCTGATCGTCGCTTAATCCATCCAGCGGATGATCGTGTCGGTCAGCCGCTGGATCACCGCCACTCGCTTTGGGTCATCCGCCCAGGAACCCAGAAGACTGCGGCGCAGCCCTGCACTGGCGGGAGTGAGGTGATCGCCGGGCAGCTGGAGGCGTTCGGTGCGGTCAAGACTGCGCTGTTGGAGAGCTGCGATTAAGTCATCGCTTTGGTCCAGCTCATCCCGGGAAAATTGCACCACCAGATTGCGGGGCTGCTGGTAGTGGCGGCTGATCAGGCGCAGGGTCTCCGTTGGACTCGGACTGAATTCGGTCTCCACGCCGAGCCTCGGGGCGATCTCACCGAGGAGGGGGATGGAGCGGTCGGCTTTGAAGTTGTTGAAGCTGAGGGCGACAAGGGCCGAGGCACCCCGGCCTCCATCGGGGGCCAGCAGGTGAAGCTTGCAGCCCAGGCTGTGCCCGAGGCGCAGGGGCGTTGGAAGAGTCCCGCAGCGTTCCTCCAGTTGCCGCCTTGCCTTGCGGAAGCTTGTCCAGGCATCACGGGCCTGGCTTTGATGGTCAAACCCCGGCACATAGGCCCAGGCGTGCACCGCCAGACCAGAGGCCCGGAGATCCTCAAGAATTCTCCGGTAACTCACCTGGGGTGTTGCCGCCAAATAACTGCCACCGATGAACTCCACCAGGCCCACGGGCTCGGGTGGTCGCAGTTGCCAGATCTCGCCCAGCTGTCGCCACGTCGCCATCGTTTCAGCCCTTCAACGACGCAATCACCCTTTCTGCTTCGCGCACGTGGGCCGGCCCATCCAAAAGGTTGCTGAAGATGTGTCGGATCACGCCTTCAGGATCCACGACGTAGGTGACGCGGCCAGGAAGCAGCCCAAGAGCCTTGGGAACCGCCATGCTCCTGCGCAGCTGACCGTTTCGGTCGCACAGCAAGGGATAGGTCAGGCCATGGCGTGTGGCAAAGCGGCGGTGGCTCACTGCATCGTCACTGCTGACGCCCCAGATCTGCGCATCCAGCGCTTGAAAGGCTGCGAGGCTGTCGCGAAAGCTGCAGGCCTCTGCGGTGCAGCCTGGGGTGTCGTCTTTGGGATAGAAGAACAACACCAGCCAACGTCCCTTGGCTGACTCTGCAGAACGCTGCTCCCCATCTTGATCGTCCAGGCTGAAGCTGGGGAGGGAGTCGCCGATCGCGAGGGTCATTGGATCACCGCTTGAGGAGCCGAACCCTAAGCAGTCCCTCGCTTGCACCGGGCGTGAGAATCAGGGAAGGCTTGAAGACAGAGGCATGCCTGAACAGCTGGATTTTCTCGCTGCGATCCCGGCGCCAACACCGTCAACCGCACCCATTCCTCCTCCAGAGCCAACTGCGACGCCGCAGTCTGGAGTTCCGGAAACTCTGCTGATCATCGATACAGAGACAACCGGCCTCGATCCCCTTCAGGATCGCTGCCTTGAGGTGGGAGCCATCCTGTTCGATGTGGCGAGCCGGGCTGTGTTGTGTCAGCAGTCGTTTTTGTTGCCTGTGGACAGCAATCCGGCCGAAGCCATCAACCACATTTCTGCTTCTGTGACCCGGCGTCCGCAGCCCTGGCAGGACGCCTTGCGCTGGTTTGATCAGCTTCTGTCTGCGGCCGATCTGCTGGTGGCGCACAACGCTGCCTTTGATCGGCAGTGGTTTGGAATCGATCCTCTGCCAGCTGCTTTGAAGCCCTGGTTGTGCACCATGGATGACATCCGCTGGCCAGATGACCGTCAGTTGCGTTCAAGGCCGTCTGTGCGTGATCTCGCCCTTGCCTACGGCGTTCCCGTGTGGGCAGCCCATCGCGCTCTCACCGACTGCATTTATCTCGCTGATGTCTTCGCCCGCTGCGACGATCTGGAAGAGCTTTTGCTGCGTGGCATGGAACCCCGACAGCTGATGCGGGCGCGTCTCTCCTTTGAGGAGCGTCATCTCGCGAAGGCAGCAGGCTTTCGCTGGAATGACCCCGTGAAAGGTGCCTGGACCCGTCGCCTCAGTGAACGGGAGATATCGGAACTGGATTTCCCGGTGGTGATGGTGGAGTTGGAGAAGAACCGCATTACGGCCTAAACCTGCGCATTTGCTTCAGCACTCCGAAGGGTCTGGGTGGTTTTGCGATGAGTGGCTGCTCCCGATTCAGGCTGAGGGCATGACTGCTTTCCTGCAACCCCGTCACCGACCGATCCGATCCCGGCTGAGGCAGTGGCAGCAGGTGCGCACTTGGGCGCGATTGATCCGTGAGGCGGAAGCTCTCTGGCACGTGGATGTCCGTGCTCTGAGGCGCATGGGTGCTCAGGAGTTGTCTCAGCTGCTGGAGGAGGTGCCGCCGGCTCAACGTCAGCGCGTCAATCGTTGGTTGCACGGTTACTGCGCTGCAACACGATTGCGTCGGAAATGAATGGAAATGATCTCATTTGAATTGACATGACATCAAACACGAACTTTGATCTGTCAATGACATGAATGAAAACCAGCACGACATCTGGGGAAATCGACTTTCCTTAACCGATCCCTAACGACGGATTCGTTTTCACTTAGCTACTCCTAGGACGCCAACTTCCATCAGGCTTCCCATGAGCTTCGCCAAGAAGGCTCTTCTCGTCTCATCTGTGCTTGCCCTTGGGGCTGGCATGTCCGCTTCCGCCGCTCCCAAGCTGAACGGCGCCGGTGCATCTTTCCCCGCCAAGATCTATCAGCGTTGGTTCGCTGATCTGGCCAAGTCCGGTGGCCCTCAGGTCAACTACCAGGCAGTCGGCTCCGGTTCCGGCCGTAAGGCTTTCATCGATCAGACCGTGAACTTCGGTGCATCGGATGATCCGATGAAAAAGAAGGANATGGCCAAGGTCAAGCGTGGNGTTGTTCAGATCCCGATGGTCGGTGGCACCATCGCTTTCGGTTACAACAAGCCCGGTTGTGATCTGAAGCTGACCCAGGAGCAGGCCGTCAAGGTCGCCATGGGCAAAATCAGGAACTGGCAAGAGCTCGGCTGTCAGCCCGGCACTATCACCTGGGTGCACCGTTCCGACGGCTCCGGCACCACCAAGGCCTTCACCAACTCCATGCAGGCCTTCTCCAGCACCTGGACCCTGGGCACTGGTAAGTCGGTCAAGTGGCCCGCCGGTGTGGGCGCCAAGGGCAACTCCGGTGTTGCCGGTGTGATCCAGAACCGCCTGGGTTCCATCGGTTACGTCAACCAGTCCTACATCAAGGGCAACGTTGTTGCTGCCGCCCTCCAGAACAAGTCTGGTGAGTTCCTCAAGCCTTCCGTGGCTGCTGGTGCTCGTGCCCTGAACGGCATCACCCTCGACAAGGATCTGGCTGGTAAGAACCCCAACCCCACCGCTAAGGGTGCTTACCCCATCGCCACCCTCACCTGGGTGCTGGCTTACAAGACCGGCAATGGCAAAGACGCCAAGGTTGTGCAGGATGCCTTCAACTACATG
>NZHI01000015.1 GCA_002691345.1 Synechococcus sp. MED650
AAGCACGGTGCGTGACCTACTGAAACAGTTCGGCCTGGCTCAGATGGAGCAGCGACCCATTCACAGCCTCAGCGGCGGCCAGAAACAACGTCTGGCCATCGCCGGAGCCCTGGCGAGTGATGCCGGACTGCTGCTGCTGGATGAGCCGACCGCCCTGTTGGACCCCGACAGTCAGACCACGGTGCTGCATACCGTGCAACGCCTGTGCAAAGACCCCGTCAAACCGATCACGGCCCTGTGGATCACCCACAGATTGGGGGAGTTGGCCTTCGCCGATGGTGCGGCCCGAATGCACGATGGGCGCATCGGCCCATGGACCAGCGGCATGGAACTGCAACGACGCTTGCAGGGCGGCGCATTCGAGAGGTAAGGTCTCCGGGAGCCATTCCTCGGTAGCTCAGCGGTAGAGCGGTCGACTGTTAATCGATTGGTCGCAGGTTCGAATCCCGCCCGGGGAGCTTTCAAGCCACAGCGTGTGCTGTGGCTTTTTTATTGACAAAAAAGAAATTTCATGACGCCGAGTTGCCCGAAGCGGAAGACTTCCTGAACAGCCGCGGCCAGACCGGGGCCCCAAAAACGCCAGAATCCATTGGCATCAAAGCGATTACAGCAGAAAAGCTCTCAAGGCCCTCGAACAGAAGAATCTGCAGACACTCGAAAAGCTTGAGAGAATCTGCGCAGCGTTAATCCCCTCCAGACCAACGCTCGTTTCTTTTCCAGTTGATTCCCTGACGAACCGATGAAGCCCTGCATCCTGTTAATCGAAGATGACCAGGACATGCGCGACCTGGTGAGCGGGCATCTGGAGCACAACGGTTTTGACGTCCAGCGCGCGGACGACGGAATCAAGGGCCAGGCCCTCGCACTGCAATACACCCCTGATCTAATTCTTCTGGATTTGATGCTTCCCAAGGTGGATGGCCTCACCCTGTGTCAGCGTCTCCGACGTGACGAGCGCACCTCCGGCATCCCGATCCTGATGCTCACCGCTCTTGGTGGAACCAAAGACAAAGTCAGCGGATTCAACTCCGGCGCCGATGACTACCTGACGAAACCTTTTGATCTTGAGGAGCTTCAGGCTCGGGTTAAAGCCCTGCTTCGTCGTAGCGATCGGGCTCCTGTCGGCTCAAGCAATCACAACGAAATCCTCAGCTACGGCCCACTCACCCTGGTTCCTGAGCGATTCGAAGCGATCTGGTTTGACAGCCCGGTTCGTTTGACCCATCTCGAATTTGAGTTGCTGCACTGCCTGATGCAGCGCCACGGCCAAACGGTGGCGCCGTCGCTCATCCTCAAGGAAGTGTGGGGTTATGAGCCCGACGATGACATCGAAACGATTCGGGTTCACGTTCGACATCTGCGCACCAAGCTCGAACCAGATCCGAGGAAACCACGGTTCATCAAAACGGTTTACGGAGCGGGCTACTGCCTGGAACTTCCCAGCGAAGCCCAAATTGAAAGCCTTGAAGACGTCGTGGCCATGGCCCGCGAAGAGCGTCAGCAGGNAGATCGGGCAACAGCCTGACGGCTGCTCGCTCAATTCGATTGGCTGATATCGAGCAGAGCCACTTCCCAGGCCAGCCTGGGTTGAACAAACGACAACAACTGAGATCGAAGCTGATCCAAGCGCCGCACCGATGAGGCACTGCAGCCCAGTCGCCACAGGCGCTGCTGCCACCAATCAATCAGCCACAACTGCTGCTCACCATCCAAGCCATCACACAGATCTCGGGCCAGAGCCAGAGCCTCCATCGGCGCATTCGGCAACGCCCCCAAACGCTCGATCAAGGCTGTTGGTACACCTGACCAGTGGCGCCGATGCTCGATCAAGGCACCCGGTGAACCCGCGGCCATGGCCAGCAACTCGGGCGGATCAACTGCTTCGGCATCGGTGCGACGCAACACGGCGTTCATGGCATCAGGGGCCAGGCGCAGAAAACGGATCATCTGGCAACGGGAACGGATGGTGCTCAACAACCGTTCAGGCGCTGCTGAAAGCAAAATCAGCACGCCGTGGCCAGGCTCCTCCAGCGTTTTGAGCAACGCGTTAGCCGCCCCCTCTGCCATTGACTCAGCCGACTCAATCACGACCATGCCCCGAGCAGCCTCCACAGGCTGACGCGCCAAGCAACGCCCGATGCTGCGAATCTGCTCCAGGCGAAGTTGCGGTGGAGTGCGGCGACTGAGCCCGGCCTCCTCTGCCTCACTGCGGGTGAGCAGTCGGCCCTGGTGCTGATAGGTGGGTTCGACCCAGACCAAATCAGGATGATTCCGTTGCTCCAGCCGGCGACGTTGGCGGGCTGAAGGGTGGCCATCCGCCACAACACCTTCGAGAAAGCGCACAGCCGCTAAGCGGCGCCCAACACCATCAGGACCCGAGAAGAGGTAGGCCGGCGCCACCCGTTGCTGCTCGAGGGCAGCGGTGAGCAAATTCACCGCCAAGGGCTGAGCAATCAGATCTTCAAACAACTGAGTCACCCCAGCCGCTCCCTCAGTTGCTGCTCGAGCGAGGCCCGAACCGATTCGGGTGGCTGGTCCGCAGCGATCCGACACCAATCCCGTTCGTCAGCCAAAGCAGCGAACCCACCAGCCACCCGTTTGAGGAAATCAAGCCCTTCCGCTTCAATTCGGTCATCCGGATCCCCGTGACGGCGCCGAACGCTTTCCTCCACAGGAACCATCAACAACAACGTCAGATCAGGCTGTAANCCTCCNGTCGCAATCGACTCCAACCGCCGAATCAGGGCCTGATCCAAACCACGGCCATAGCCCTGATAAGCCAGGGTTGAGCCCACATAGCGATCGCTGATCACCCAATCTCCCCGCTCCAGAGCAGGCCGAATCAACGTCTCCACGTGTTGGGCCCGATCAGCGGCGTACAACAGCAGCTCCGTTGTCACCGCCGGTGCGGCGTCATCAGCCGTATGCAAGAGCAATTCGCGGATCGACGTTCCGAGAGCTGTGCCCCCAGGCTCACGGGTGCAGATCAGGGAGACCCCGGGAGGCATCAAACCACTGTCTGGCAACCATGTTCTGAGGTTCTGCAGCTGAGTGGTCTTGCCGCAGCCATCAATCCCTTCAAGAACAAGAAAGCGCCCGCTCATGCCACCCGAAGCGCGAGTGCATTGAGCACCACGGTGATCGAACTGAGGGCCATGAGCAGTGCTGCCAAAGGTGGCGACAGCAATACACCCTGGCCTGGAAGCAGAAGGCCGGCAGCGATTGGAAGCGCGATGAGGTTGTATCCGAAGGCCCAGAACAGGTTCTGGCGCACCTTCGCCAGGGTGCGGCGTGCCAGAGCCAACGCTTCTGGAAGATTGTCGAGGCGATCACCCAGCAGAACCATCCCGGCAGTGTCCTGAGCAATCTGGGTGCCCGTGCCGATGGCGATGCCGAGGTCGGCGGCTGCCAGGGCCGGCGCATCGTTGATGCCGTCCCCCACCATCGCCACGCAATCCCCTTGGCGCAGCTGCTCAAGGCGCTGCAGTTTCTGCTCAGGCAGCATCTGCCACCCGAGCTCAACCTCCCGGAAGCCAAGCCGTTCGCCGAGCCGCCGCACCGCTATTTCCCGATCACCGCTGAACAGGGACAGCACCAGACCAGCGCCGCGCAATCGGTTGAGAGAGGACTCCACATCAGGGCGCAACTGATCTTCGATCTGCACCAGACCAAGCAAGGTCTGATCCATGGCCACGGCCACAACAGAGCCCTCCGCCACCGCCAACCAGGCTTGCTGCTGTTCCGTGAGAGGAATGCCCTCAGCGATGAGCCAATCGATCTTGCCGACACGGATCAGCTCAGGGCATCCCTTCATTCGCCCCGCAAGTCCCTGGCCAGCCAGCGTGCGCACCTCTTCGGAAGCCTCCAACGGCAACCCACGGCGCTGGGCCTCCTGAAGCAGGGCATAGGCCAAGGGATGACGGCTGTTCTGCTCGAGGCTTGCCGCCAACTGCAGCAGACGTTCAGGATCATCACCACAGACCTCGGTCACAAGAGGGCGACCAATCGTGAGGGTTCCGGTTTTATCGAAGACCACCCGATCCAGGCCGGCGGCTGTCTCGAGCACATCCCCGCCGCGGAACAACCATCCACGACGGGCCGCAAGGCCCGTCGCCACTGTGATCACCGTCGGAGTTGCCAAGCCAAGAGCACAGGGGCAGGCCACCACCAACACCGCAATCGCCAACTGCAAAGCGAGACCCACCGGGGTCGTAGCGCCACTCCCCAGACCGGCGTGGTGCATGGCATGGCTGTTGGGCATGGCATGGCTATTGGGCATACCAGGAGCCGATGCCTGAAGCACCTGCGGCCACTGATCAGCTCCGATCAACCACCAGAACAAAAATGTTGTGAGGGCAAGACCGATGACCCCGTAACAGAACCGCCCAGCCACGCGATCGGCCAGGCCTTGAATCGGCGCTCGCCTGGCCTGGGCTTGTTCCACCATGCGAATGATCCGAGCAAGAGCCGTTTCGGCACCCACACGCGTGACCTCAATCACCAGGGTCGCCTCAAGGTTGAGGCTGCCTGAGGAGAGCTCCGTACCAGCCTGGGCCTGCAAAGGCAGAGGCTCACCGGTCAGGCTGGAAACGTCCACAGCTGATTCGCCGGCGAGCACCGTGCCATCCACGGGAACGCGGTCTCCTGCCAAGAGCTGCACCTGCTCACCAGGCCGCAGTGCCCCCACCCGCACCTCGCGGGTCGCACCATCGGGGAGCAGCAAATGGGCCGTATCCGGTTGCAGTTGGGCGAGCTGCTGAAGGGCCTGACCCGTGCGGAAGCGGGCCCGTTCCTCCAGAAAGCGCCCCAGCAGCACGAAACCCAACAGCATCACGGGTTCGTTGAAGAAGCAGGGCCAGCCCACTTGGGGCCAGATCAGAGCCACAACACTGGCGATGTAGGCACTGCCAACCCCGAGCCCAACCAGCGAATCCATGCTGGGGGCCCCAGCGCGAGCAGCAGCGACACCACCGACCAAGATGGGGCGGCCGGGCCCGATCAGCGCAACAGTGGCCAGAGCGGCATGAAAGGGAAGACTGCCGATCAGGGGGAGCGCGAGGTGACCGGCCTCACTGAGGTGGCCCAACACCGACAGCAGCAGTAACACCAGGGCCACCATCAGCTGACGCCACTGGCGCCACCAGCCCGGCGCAGGAGCGCCCGCAGCAGAACTGCCGCCGAATTGATCAGCTAAATCCCGTTGACGCGCTGGAAAGCCCCGATCTGCCAAGGCGGCTAAAACCGCATCCACGTCACCCTCAGCTTCTGCCAGATCAAGCCAGGCGGCCCGGCTCACCAGGTTCACATCGGCACGCCGCACCCCAGGCTGATCCAGCAGTGTGGTTTCGACGGCGCGGACGCAGCCACCGCATTTCATCCCTTCCACATCCAGGACGACGGTCTGAACCGCTGGGCTCACGGGCGTTTGATCGTTAAGACCAGGCTAGGTCGGGCCGCATCCCCGTCAGGATGGGGGACCGTTCGCTGGTCCTCCGTGCCCCGCAGCAACCGCAACGACAACTTCATCGACAAGAGCTTCACGGTGATGGCGGACCTGATCGTCAAGCTGCTGCCGATCAACCCCCGCTCCAAGGAGGCCTATGTCTATTACCGGGATGGGCTGTCCGCCCAGAACGACGGCGACTACGCCGAAGCACTGGAGAACTATGAGGAAGCCCTGAAGCTGGAGGACAACCCCACGGACCGTGGCGAAACCCTCAAGAACATGGCGATCATCTACATGTCCAATGGCGAAGAGGAACGGGCGATCGAGACCTACCGAACCTCGCTGGACGAAAACCCGAAGCAGCCCTCTTGCCTGAAAAACATGGGGCTGATCTTTGAAAAATGGGGACGGATTGCGGAAGAGGACGGACGGCAGGACGACGCCGACCGCTGGTTTGATCAGGCTGCCGAGGCCTGGACCCAGGCGGTTCGCCTCAATCCCGGTGGTTACCTCGACATCGAAAACTGGCTCAAGTCCACGGGCCGCAGCAACGTCGACGTCTACTTCTGATCCGTGACGCCATCGCCGAGGGCCAACACCAGGGCCTCTGTGACGCTGTCTGCCTCCAGCAAAGCCAGATCAAGGCCCGCCGCAAGCGAGCCCAAACCGCTGCCCCGGGGCACCACGGCCCGTTGAAAACCGAGGCGGGCAGCCTCCTGAAGCCGCAGCTCCAGTTGCCCCACCGGCCTCAGCTGTCCGCCGAGACCCAGCTCACCGATCAGCACCGTGCCTGCCGGCAACGTGAGGTCTCGGAAACTGGCGACCACCGCTGCAGCCACTCCGAGATCTGCGGCCGGTTCTTCCACCTCAAGCCCCCCGGCCACAGCGAGGTAACAATCGAAGCGGGATAGCGGCAGGCCCATGTGCTTCTCGAGCACAGCAAGAATCTGATGCAGCCTGTTCGTGCCAATGCCTGTGGCTGTGCGCCGCGGGCTGGCATAGCTGGTGACGTTCACCAGCGCCTGCAGATCCACCACAAGCGAGCGGGTGCCCTCGCAGGCCACGATCGTGGCAACCCCTGAAGCTCTGGCATCACTCAGAAAAAGCTCGCTGGGATTGTCCACCTCGACCAGTCCGCCGCTCTGCATCTCGAACAAACCCAGCTCATGGGTAGCACCGAAGCGGTTCTTCACGGCTCGCAGCAACCGGTGACTGGCGAACCGATCACCCTCGAAGGTGAGCACAGCGTCAACGAGATGCTCCAGCACTTTTGGGCCGGCCAGCATCCCCTCTTTGGTGACATGCCCAACAAGCAAGAGTGCTGTGGTCTGACGTTTGGCCAGCCGTTGCAGGGCCGCTGCACACTCCCGCACCTGCCCCACGGATCCCGGCGCACTGGTGAGGTTGGCGTCGTGCAGAGCCTGGATGCTGTCGATGATGGCCACGGCAGGGCGCAGTGCCTCCAGCTCCTCAAGCACGAGTTCCAAATCGGTTTCAGCAAGCAGCTGCAGATCGGAGGCACCACCAGCGAGTCGCTGCCAGCGCAGCTTCACCTGCTGGGCGGATTCCTCAGCACTCACATACAGCACTGAGCTTTGGCCAGCCATTGCCGACGCGCTTTGCAGGAGCAGGGTGCTCTTCCCGATTCCGGGATCTCCCCCCACGAGCACCAAGGACCCCGGCACTAGCCCCCCGCCGAGCACCCGATCAAATTCTTTGGAGCCAGTGGCCATCCGCTGCAAGGGCTGATCCTCCAACGAGGCCATGGCGGTGGACCGCCGGGGAACCGGAGCCTGCTCAAGATCAGGAGCACTGCGCCTGCGTCGTCCGTCGGTCGACGGCTGCGACTGCTCAACCAACGAATTCCAGCTGCCGCACTCCGGACAGCGGCCAAAAAACTGTCGGGCTTTCGCCCCACAGCTCTGACAAACGAAGACGGCGGTGGTTTTGGGCACTGCGAACTGTGAAGAAAGTTGCCGTTGGATGAACAGACCTGGGGGTTTGCCACTTATTTGTGACTCCAGGTACTAAGCGCCTCGGCGTTATGACGACCACGGCTCCAACCAAGGAAACAATTCTGGTTGTCGATGACGAGGCCTCGATCCGACGGATCCTGGAAACCCGTCTCTCGATGATCGGCTACAACGTTGTCACCGCATGCGATGGCACCGAGGCTCTCGAGCTTTTTCCGAACTGCTTACCGGATCTGGTGGTGCTCGACGTCATGATGCCGAAGCTGGATGGCTACGGCGTCTGTCAGGAACTTCGCAAGGAATCCGACGTTCCCATCGTGATGCTGACTGCACTGGGAGATGTGGCCGACCGGATCACAGGTCTGGAGCTGGGCGCCGACGACTACGTGGTGAAACCGTTCAGCCCCAAAGAGCTCGAGGCTCGCATCCGCTGCGTGCTGCGCCGGGTTGAGAAGGAACAGGTTGCTGGCATCCCGAACTCTGGTGTGATCCAGGTCTCCGACCTGCGGATCGACACCAACAAGCGACAGGTGTTCCGCGGCGATGAGCGGATCCGACTCACCGGGATGGAATTCAGCCTGCTGGAGCTGCTGGTCGGCCGATCAGGCGAACCGTTTAACCGTGGAGAAATCCTCAAGGAAGTCTGGGGCTACACCCCAGAACGTCACGTGGACACCCGCGTGGTGGATGTCCACATTTCCCGGCTCCGCTCCAAATTGGAGGATGATCCTGCAAACCCCGAGCTGATCCTGACGGCTCGGGGCACCGGCTACTTGTTCCAGCGCATCGTCGACTCCGTTGCCTCCGAAGGACCCTGATTCAGCCCGGAACCCCGAGTCCCGGAGCAAAACGAACCGACCCCGGGCGATCCGACGCCTGGTGATTTGGTATCGGCGTAATGCTGCCGTGACCACCATCGTTGATGGTGCAACCAGTTCCGCAACAGCAGCAGGCTCGATGGCCGGCACTGTGGCGAGCAGCGTGCTGCAACCGCTTGTGTTTGATCCGCTGCGCTGGCTGCAGGGAGGAAGCGATCCCGAGCAAATTAATGATGCTGATCGCCTCTGGGTGGCCGTGGATGGCATGGGTGGTGACTACGCCCCCGGGCCGATCCTGGAGGGCTGCCTCGATGCCATCGAACGGCTTCCCCTGAAGATCCGCTTCGTTGGTGAAACCGACAAGGTGATGGCGGCCACCGACGCCATGGGGCTGCGCGAGCGATTCGATGCCGCCCACAATGCGGGGCTCCTCGATCTTGTGGCTAGTGGTGCCTCGATCGGCATGAACGAGGAGGCGACGGCGGTTCGGAGGAAACGCGACGCCAGCATCAATGTGGCCATGGACCTTGTGAAGAAGGGGGCCGCGACCGCTGTGTACTCCGCTGGAAACTCGGGTGCTGTGATGGCATCCGCGATCTTCCGACTGGGTCGGCTCAAAGGCATTGACCGACCCGCCATTGGCGCCCTGTTCCCCACGAAGGATCCAGGACAGCCCGTTTTGGTGCTGGATGTCGGCGCCAACATGGACTGCAAGCCGGCCTATCTGCACCAATTCGCCCTTCTCGGGAACATCTACAGCCGCGATGTGCTTCAGGTGAAGCGCCCTCGCATCGGACTGCTCAACATCGGGGAGGAGGAATGCAAAGGCAACGATTTGGCCTTGAAGACCCATGAACTTCTGCAGCAGGAAACTCGACTCCACTTCGCCGGAAACTGCGAAGGGCGAGATGTGCTCTCCGGCGCATTCGATGTCGTCGTTTGTGATGGCTTCACCGGCAATGTGCTGCTGAAATTCCTGGAATCGGTCGGCAGCGTTCTGCTGGGAGTGCTGCGCGCGGAACTGCCTCGGGGGCGACGCGGAAAGGTGGGCTCCGCCTTTCTGCGCAGCAACCTCAAGCGCATCAAGAAGCGCTTGGACCACGCCGAGCACGGCGGAGCCCTTCTGCTTGGGGTGAACGGCATTTCCGTGATTGGCCATGGCAGCAGCAAGGCCCTCTCGGTGGTGAGTGCTTTGCGGATCGCCCACTCCGCCGCCAGTCATGGCGTCATGGAGGATCTGGCAACCCTGCAGCAGGGTTGTGATTGACTGACGCCACTTTCGGAAAGCACTGTCTTGGCCGAGTCCCTCACCAGAACGAGCGGTGTGGTGCTCCGAGGTTGCGGAAGTGCCACACCCAACCGCTCCATCAGCAATGAGGACCTCGGGCAACGGGTGGAGACCAGCGATTCGTGGATCCGCAGCCGCACCGGCATTGCAGCGCGAAAGGTGGTCGGAGCTGATGAATCCCTGGCCGAGCTCAGTGCTCAGGCAGCAGAACGTGCCCTCCAGATGGCCGGCTGGTCTGCCGACAGCCTCGATTTGATCCTGCTGGCGACATCAACCCCGGATGATCTGTTCGGTTCAGCTCCCCGACTGCAAGCCCGTCTCGGCGCAACCAACGCCGTGGCCTTTGATCTCACCGCAGCCTGCAGCGGATTCCTCTTCGCCTTGGTGACGGCTGCTCAGTACCTCCGCACCGGTGCCATGGCACGCATTCTGGTGGTCGGTGCCGACCAACTCAGTCGCTGGGTGAACTGGGACGACCGCCGCTCCTGCGTGCTGTTCGGAGATGCCGCTGGCGCATTGGTGATGGAAGCCTCCACCGATGGCCGGGATGACCTGGAGGGATTTCTGCTGCGTTCAGATGGCAGCCGCGGTGAAGTGCTTCAGCTGCCACAGGTGAGTGAGCGCAATCCGCTCGTGGGCGACAGCACGCATCAATGCGGTGGCTTCCTTCCCATTCAGATGAACGGCCAAGAGGTGTACAAATTCGCGGTGCGCGAAGTGCCTGCGATCCTCACCGAACTCCTCCAAGAGACCGGGACAAAGGCAAACGATTTGAACTGGCTGCTGCTCCATCAGGCCAATCAACGCATTCTCGATGCCGTTGCTGAGCGCCTGTCGGTTTCAAGCGACAGGGTTCTCAGCAACCTTGCCCATTACGGCAACACCTCTGCGGCCACCATCCCGGTGATGCTGGATGAAGCGGTGCGGGATGGCCGGATCGAGGCGGGGCATCGAATTGCCAGCAGCGGTTTCGGAGCTGGGCTTAGCTGGGGAGCGGCGCTCCTGCGCTGGAGCGGGCCCGCCTAATCTCCGGCACGGTCTGCGCAACACAGCAATGGCGATCGCCTGGGTCTTTCCCGGTCAGGGATCACAGAAGGTGGGCATGGTGGATCCGCTGCTCACCATCCCGGGAGCAGCCGAACGGTTCGCCACGGCTTCTGAACTGGTCGGCCGCGACCTCTTGGCGATCTGCCGCGGCGAGAGCGGCGGTGGCACTGGCCCCGATGAACTGAATGACACGCGGAACACCCAACTGGCGCTGTTCCTGGTGGAATCGCTCCTGGTCGACGAGCTGTTGAAGCAGGGGCGCGAAGCCGCTGTGGTGGCAGGTCACAGCCTGGGGGAGCTGGTGGCGCTCTACGCCGCCGGCGTGTTTGAACTGGAGACGGGTCTGTCCCTGATGAAGACCCGTTCCGAGCTGATGGCCGCAGCCGGGGGGGGCGCCATGACCGCGGTCATCGGCTTCGATCGAACCCAACTGAACGATCTGGTCGATGCCACAGCCGGCGTGAGCATCGCCAACGACAACAGCGAGGCCCAGGTGGTCATCTCCGGAACACCTCAGGCGGTGGAACAGGTGAGCGGTGCGCTGAAATGCAAACGGGCGATTCCCCTCGCCGTCTCTGGAGCCTTTCATTCACCGTTCATGGCCGATGCGGCCAATCAGTTCGCTGAATGCCTCGATGGCGTCTTGTTCAAGGACGCCCGCGTCCCAGTGCTCAGCAACAGCCAACCCAGCGCCAGCTCCGATGCCGGAGAACTCAAGACCCGCCTGAAGCAACAGATGACCACAGGTGTGCGCTGGCGGGAAACCATGGCCACCATGACTGCCGCGGGCATCGACACCCTGGTGGAAATCGGCCCAGGCAACGTTCTGAGTGGATTGGCCAAGCGCAGCATGACGGGCGTGACCACAGCACAAATTGCTGGATCCGGAGATCTCGGACAGTGACCAACACAGCACTGGTGCTCGCTCCGAAACCGAGCCTCACGTACCAACTGGTGAGCTATCTCCTGGTGTTTCCAGTCTTCCGGTTTCTGTTCAGGGGATCCACGGCCGGAAAGCACAACGTGCCCTCGCAGGGAGCACTGGTGGTTGTGGCCAACCATGGTTCCCATCTCGATCCCCCTCTTCTGGGCCATGCCCTCGGCCGCCCCGTGGCCTTCATGGCCAAAGCCGAACTGTTCAACGTTCCACTCCTTGGAGCTGTGATCCGTGCCTGCGGTGCCTACCCGGTTCGGCGTGGGGCCAGCGACCGCGAAGCGATCCGCTCCGCCACCTCCTGCCTGGAGCAAGGCTGGGCCACCGGTGTCTTCCTCGATGGAACCCGACAGCAGGATGGCCGGGTCAATGCCCCCCTCCCGGGCGCTGCCCTCCTGGCCGCCCGCAGCGGAGCGCCCTTGCTTCCGGTGGCCATCCACAACAGCCACAGAGCTCTCGGCACTGGCCGCAGCTGGCCGCGTCTGGTGCCAATCCAGTTGCGCATCGGCGAACCCGTTCCGGCGCCAGCGAGTCGCCGCAGGGCTGATCTCGATGCCACCACAGCATTGCTGCAGGAACGGATCAACGCTCTCCTGGATCAGGGTCCGCAGCATCCCTGAGATCCCGGCCTGTGATCACCCAGGCGACGGCACGCAACCAATCACTGACCTGCTTGAGCCTTCCTTCCGCGTCACAATCAGGACGGCAGGCCACCGGCACACCGGTGAGCTGAATCCCCCTGCTACCCGCTACAACCTGGCCAACCGCCATGGATCGCGGGAGGTGGTCCTCACTGGTGACCAGCAACACATGGCGAATGCCATCAGCTTGAAGGTCATCCACCAGCGTTGTGAAATTTCCCAGCGTGTCCCGGGCTCGATAATCCAACGTCACCCGATTGGCATCAAAGCGCTCCTCTTCAAACAGCCACTCGGCATATTCACGATTGCTGCCACNNCTCACCAGGAGGGGAAGATCCAGCTGGCGAGCCAGACGCACTCCCATCCGCTCCCGATCCACATCCCCCCCAAGAACCAACACCAGCTGCGGTGGAGTGCGATCCAGCAGGGCCTGCCGGTAGGGGGCCATGGGGCCTGGCCCAAAGAGCCAGACCGTTAAGCCTGCTCCGAGCACCAACCCCGCCCGAAGACCCGCCATCAGACCGGCCCAACCGGCGAGGTGGGATANATCGGCAGCACCGGCATCCAGGGCAGACAGGCTTTGCTGTGGTGTGCCTGCTTAAGGAGATCCAGCAGGTGGGCGACATCAGCCCCGACATCAACATCAGCGGTCACCGCTGGATGAGGATCGACAGCCTCCGGCAGGAGTGCGGGCTCCTGCAGTTCCTGGACGACGGACGCGTTGACGCGATACAGCCCCCCCACCAAACCGCGGCGCGGTAGCTCCTGGGTGATCCAGAAGGGGTGTGACTGACTCNCCAAGGGGAGGCGTGGGTGCAGGCGATGGGCCATCAACGCAAAGCTGCTGACACCAAGCAGCGAACAGCACAGCTGCTGGGCAAGGGTGCGAGCCATCACCACCGACAGACGCGTGCCCGTGAAGCCGCCAGGCCCCGTAGCAACAGCCAAGCCGGCCAGAGCAGACCAGCGATCAGGAGGGAGCACCTCTGAAACCCTGGCAATCAAACTGTTGGACAGGCCTCGCCCATCGGCATGCACAGCCACAAGGGGAGCCACAGGGTCGTGCTCCGGATCCCACAGCGCCACGCCGAATTGCTCGGAGCAGCTGTGCAAGGCCAACAGGAGGGGTTGAGGCGTCANGACGGCAGCTCCTCACCAGGACGACATTGAAGCCAGCGGCCCGGTTCAGCTTCAAAACTGAGGCATGACCGCACATCCCACTCAATGCCCGCCTTGCCACCCGGCAGATCAACCACAGACACATGAATCCGCGGGGAGCTCGGCTCGAAATCAGGCTGGGTGTTCAAATGCGGCACAGCATGCTGCCGCTCGACTGCGTGATAAGCCTGACAGCGGTCTACCCAGCGGCAGTCCACACAAATGCACATGCCCCGAGATGGCCTTTAACAATCCATTTTGATGGCTCAAGCATCTGCTGACGTTCTCATTCCGCTTCTTTGGGAACGGCTGTCACCCGAGCACTGGCCTGTACGGCTGACTCAGTTACCGGAAGGCACAGCGCTTGTTGGAGGAGCGATTCGTGATGCGCTGCTGAATCAACTCAGTGATCAGCCGGATCTGGATTTCATTGTTCCCAGCAACGCCATTGCCCTGGCCAAGAGCTTGTCGAAGCAACTCGGGGGNACAGCTGTTGTTCTCGATGCTGAGCGGGACATTGCCCGGCTGGTTCTGAACAACTGGACCATTGATCTCGCCCGTCAGGACGGTCANACGATCGAACAAGATCTGCTGCGCAGNGATTATNGCGTCAATGCCATTGCCCTTGGCCTACGGCCNTGGGGGGAGCTCTGGGACCCCACGGGAGGTCTCAGTGACCTCAGAGATGGGCGACTGCGCGCCGTTTCAGAGNGCAATCTGGTTGATGATCCGCTGCGGTTGCTGCGGGGCCTCCGACTGATCTCGGAACGTCCTCTCGCGCTGGAGGCGGAAACTCAGCAATGGATCGCACTCCATCACAAGCGCCTAGGGCAGGCGGCACCGGAGCGGATCCTTTCGGAACTGCAGCGCCTTGTGCGCGGTCCACAGGCGGATGCGGCAATCGCTTGTCTGAAGACACTTGATCTGCTGCATGGCTGGGCTGCTGGAGAGCCCGTGCCCACTGCCGTGATGGCCCAAAGACTCAACGCATCGGAGGCTGCGGAAGCCCTGCCGCTGGCACGGCTCACTGCCTTAGTCAGCGACGAGGGCCTCAGCCAGCTCAGAGCCAGTCGAAACCTTCGCCAACGGTGCAGGCGTCTGCGCCAATGGCGGAGAGAGGTCATGCAGTGCTCCAAGGCGCTCGGAGAACAAGAGCGCCTGCAAATGCATCAAGACCTGGAGCACGATCTTCCGGCGCTGATCCTTCAATTACCGGAGGAACAGCAGACGGCGTGGCTCGAACGCTGGCGTGATCCCGC
>NZHI01000016.1 GCA_002691345.1 Synechococcus sp. MED650
CTCCGATCTCGATGAACTCAGTTTTGTCGATGGCTGGGGCNTCGGCAATCGGTGTTAAGGCGCATTGCCCTGGGCGCTGAGCGGATCGAATCTGGAAACGATTTGCCTGCGCACCTGGCACGCGNTGTGAGAAGCTTATGAATTGCCAATAGGCCTTTTTTTGACGATCTTCATTGGGAATCTGTCCTGGGACGCTGAGCGGGAGGATCTGATTCATCTCTTCGGTCAGTACGGCGAGGTGAGCAAGTGCTCGATGCCTCTTGACCGCGAGACCGGACGCAAGCGTGGCTTCGCTTTTGTGGACCTCACAAACGAAGCTGACGAGCAGTCCGCCATCGACGATCTTCAGAACGTCGAATGGATGGGACGCGGCATTTCNGTGCGCAAGGCAGAACCCCGCCGCTAAGGCTTCTTCAGGGTTCGCATTCGCTTGCTCTGCCGTGTGAGCTCCTCTCCTGGAGGGCTCACGCGGCTTTTTGTGTTCGTTCGTTAAACGGCTTTCTGCAGTTCACCCATGGTGTTGCTCAGATCGGCAACGTCCTGCAGGCCATGGGCATCGAACCACGGTGCGTTGGCCCAGCTGAAGCCCTCCCCGAAGGTGTTGTCCGGCGCCGTGACATACCAATGGCAATCGGTGTCTGGAACATCAACCGCGCATTGCGACCAATCGTTTTGCCACTGGGGAACCTGAACCCACATCACAGCCGACAGCATCAAGCCGAAAAGAGCGCGGAGCATGTCGCTGTATCAATGGGACANNAGNTTAGGGCCAAAAACTAAGAACCGAAGCCGCCTTTCGAACGTTGCNCAGATGGATCGTCTGATTCACCGGAATCGTTGATCCCTGAGGTTGTTGACGGGGCAAAGCGGCCGTCGATCCACCGGGACAACACATAAATCCCAATGAACAGGGGCAGGTAAATGGTGTAAGGGTTCTTTTGCTCAACCTCCAACATGTTCATCACGATGACAGCCGTTGTACTGAGCGCCAGATAGATCGAGACCCGACGAATCAAGGGTTTGTTCAGCATGAAGTTGGTNNTGATCTNCGGATTGTCACCCAAGTCGGCCAATCTCCCCCAGTTGAGGGATGCGGATTGACGTGGTTTCGGCATGAATGGGGTTGANCGGAAGTGCTGGCCATGCCACCTGTGTACGACCTGATTCTTGAAAACAACGGTCGGCTTCAGGTCGAGCAGATTGCAGCGGTGGATGAAAATGCCGCNTGGCGGATGGGNTTCATGCTTCACCTCCANACGCTCAGAGCGGTGGTGCNGATCGACAGCGACAGCGGCGANTCCANACCTGAGTCTTAGGATTCCCTTAAGCTTTGAGGTGATCGATGGCGAGGTTGCTTGCGTCGGGGTTGGGGATCGTCTTGCCCATGCTTCCAGGGGCGGATTTGAACTTGTTTCAGCAACTCAACCAGGAGCTTGGTTCTCTTTGCCAGGAGCCGCCTGTGCAGGCTGTGAAGGTCTGTCGCCTGCACGCACGACTGGTACATCGATAGTCGAGGCGCGTCTCAGCGACCGCTGCCCACAACACCGCAGGCGATACGCGCACCGCCACCTCCCAGGGGTGGCGTATCGCTGTAGGTGTCACCTCCAGCGTGAACGATGAAGGCTTTTCCGCTCAGATCCGCAGTGCTCAATCGAGGCGCCACGATGCTGGTGTTGGTGCTTCCGTCGGCATCAACGATCAGTCGGCTCAGATCGCCTCGGTGGCCGTTGCCGAAAGGCCCCTGATGGGATCCGCTTTCATCCGGGTCCCAGTGACCTCCAGCTTGCAATCCAGCGATGGCCGTTCCGTCTTCAGCTGAACCGGCTTCACAGCTTCCGAGGCTGTGCAGATGAAAACCATGCTCCCCCTCCGGTAAGCCGTTCAGATCGGGGAACACCACCAATCCCTGATCCGTGTCTTTGGCTGTCGCGGTTCCGATCACGTCACCGATTCCATCGGAACTGATGCGCTGAAATGTCACCTCCACTGAAGCGGCGTGGACACGGCCACCGATCGTGAGCANCAGTGCNAGGGCCAGCAGGGGGAGAAGACGCCGCATTTCATTGAAACGTTCTCCTGAAATTGTGGCCTCTTGATCGCTCGTTGTGTGGTGAGAATGGACCCCCAATCCAACCTTGGCCCCTGCATGAAGTGGGAATACACCCAGTTGCGCTTCGTTCCTCGCGGTAAATCGTGGACTGGAGAGATCGAGGAGCTCTGGTTGGATGATCGCCAGCTCATCTCCAGAAGCCATCCCCANCGCGACATCAGCTTGGTTGGATTGATGAATGAACTGGGGGATCAGGGGTGGGAGCTCACCACTTACGCCCAGCCGTTCACCGGCTATCACGGTGGTTGTTACACCTTTCGTCGTCCCAAATGAACGAGCCTTCGGCTCTCAACCAACGTGAACGGGAGTTGCAGAGTGCTCGCCAACGGGGACGCTGGCTCAGCGATGAGGAGCAGGCTGCCGTGGATGCTNAGCAGCAGCTCGAACGCNCTGATGAGCAGGCAAGGCGCCAGAACCGCCACAAACTGATCATCCTCACCGCTGTTTGCATTCTCCTTCCGCCCCTTTGGCCGTTGGCACTGGCGCTGACGCTGGTGCTTCTTTATCCCNCTGCGATGGCGCGCATCGGAAANATCGCCGGCGCTCTGTTCTTNCTGGTGGGTCTTCTTGCCGCCGGATTGCTTGGCCTGTTCACGTTCTGGCTGATTCACCTGCTGATGTGATCAGTCAGAACATGAACCTCAGCTCATAACCAGTTGTCAGCCATCTCGGAGTAGGAGGTTCCCTGGTGGTAGGCAACTCCGCGGTACGTCAACTCGCGGGTGTGGTTCGCCATCAAACGTCGCGATGCTGAGTAGACGTTGCGTCTGTACGTGAGCTGAGTGGGCTCCGCACGTTCCGTTGGTTGGTGCCGAAAAGACAAAAGCCACCTGTTGGACAGCAACATGATGCCGAGTTNATGCAGGCTCAGGTCCCCGTTCCATGGCCTGAGTCGAACTGCGCCCTGCTGATCACAAGGTGAACGATCTGTGGTGATTCCACTCCCAAAAGATACTCAGTGGATTCAAAATCTGCGGTTCGTGCTGTTACGAACNNCGGTTCAGATCCGTCGTCTCAGCGTTTGTGGATCACGGTCATACCAACAGGAGTGAACGCGATCAGCGCCAGCTTGATGTGCTGGATACCAAAAGGGATGCCAATGATCGTCACAAAGCAAGCCAAGGCACTGCTGAGGTGACCGAGAGCGAGCCACCAGCCCGCAACGAGAAACCAAACCACATTGCCAAGCAAGCCCAGCAGACCGGTGCCCAGGTCTCCACGCCCGTTGAGATCGCGACGATTCACCGCTCTGGAGCCGAATGGCCACAGGGAGAATTTGCCGATCACCCAGCAGGAGCGAGCCCAGGGCAGCCCGATGATGCTTNCAGCGCAGATCAGAGCTGCNAGCCACCACGCCAGAGCCATCGGCAGTCCCCCAAGGACCACCCAGAGAACATTCAGGAGTAGTGAAAGCATTTTCCAATTTTCACNGCAGCGNCGCAGNAANCTCGTTACGTTGTNTGAANNTTGTTTGACCATTCATGGCGGGCAGCTTCGGAATCATTGGATGTGGTTACGTCGGATCCGCTGTTGCTCGGGAGTTCCGTGCCTGTGGTTTTGAAGTTACAGGTACAACAACTGGGCCAGCCCGCCTGCAAGAGCTTTGCGACCTGGTCGATCATCCCCGGATTTTTCGTGCCGGTGACCCACAGGCCGATTTCAGTTTTCTAGATCGTCTCGACGGTGTGCTGATCGCCATGGCACCAACAACGGCCAGCTTTGAGATGGATCAATACCAGGCTGTTTATGGAGAATCCGTTCCAGCTCTTGTTGATGCCTTGAAGCATCGGCGATCACGCAAGCCTTTGCACGTTTGTTATTTGAGCAGTGCAGGGGTTTATGGGGATCAGGGCGGAANCATGTGCAATGAGTTGACACCGGTCGACCGCACCAATNCCACCAACGTTCTGCTCGCTGANGCTGAAACNGCTGTTCTCAGCCTGAACGATGCCTCCACGCCGACATGCGTTCTACGCCTTGGTGGCATCTACGGCCCTGGGAAAAATATCCCTTCCTTCATTCGCAGCGCGGCCGGGCAGCTCGTTCCCAAAAACGGNAATCACATCAATGCCTGGNTACACCTGCAAGACATNGTNCGTGGCATTGATTTTGCATTTTCNCGTCGTCTTCAGGGCCTCTACAACCTGGTGGATGATCTGCAGATCACGCGCCGAGAACTGTCCAACCTCCTGTGTGATGACCAGGGACTCCCTCCTGTGATCTGGGANAACCACGACAGGCCTGGCGCTCGCATTTTCAATGCAAGGGTGAGCAATGCGCGGATGCGTGAAATCGGCTTTGTTCCCTCCATCGGATCGATGCTCGTTCCCGTTGCCGTTTAGAAACGCTTGGATTGGTTACACGGGTGTTGGCTTCCAGAGTGACAGGGCTTGTTTCGATTGTGCTTCTGGCGTTGCTCACCACCTGTGTGGCGAACACCCGTGTGAGGTTTCGTTATCAGTTGAATCCCGCCGATCCTTCGGATTCCGTTCGCCCAGCTCGCCCCGGGCAGGCGCCACGAGACCTGCTGATTTGATCGCAGCGTTCAGAGGTCGTAAGAACGGCAGCCAGCACGCCAGGGGTGAGTGGCACAATCATTTGCCCAGTAACTGGTACGCGGATCGGCAGCGGGAACTGACGGGGTCGGTTCCTCGATCGCTGCACTGCGACGACGTCCGATCCGTGGCAGGTGGTCAACGATCAGTTTCAAAGGGCTTCGCATCACTCATCTGAATTGAATACTGAGTTGTTAGCGCCTCTGGCGTAAAACGAAAGTTTGCTGATCTGAGTTCTTTCTGAGTTTTTGCAGATGGAGCGGCACAGCTCATTTTCGGATCTTTCTCGATTTGCCCCCTGCCCTCTCGGTCAGTTCTCCATAGCTTGGGTGGGTGGATTCACTGGTCTGATGCGTTTCGATCCCAGTTGTGCCGAGAGCATGGGCACTTTGCTCGTCGAGAGCCCTCACAAACCGTTCCGTGCACTCGCCTGTCCGCTGTCCCTCACCAGCGTGAGGATCACGCTTGCCAAGCCAGAGACCCCAAGTGCCGAAAGCTCAACTCGCCCCCAGCGCTGATCCGAGTTTTGTAGCAACAGGAACATTGCACTTCGATTCGATCAGGTGTGATGGTTTCAACCGCATTGTGGAGTTTGGATTTTCTCGTCACCCCAACCCAAACCGCAGGCCTGCAGCGACTCACCGTTTCCACAGTGCATGGATGTTTGTGGCTTCAGACCCACTTCCCAAAAACCGAATGGGATGCCCTTCTGAACGGCCAGGCCTGTTTTGGTTCTGATTGCTTGTCAGATCTCCTGGCTGATGCAACGGCCGCAGGCCTGACTGTGGATCAAACAATTGCAGTTGAATCCTGAGATTTGAATTTGCTCTGTCAGCAGATCAGAACTGAGCAAATCATTGGTGTTGTTCGTAACGACAGGGATATCCATCATCGGCAAGAACAGTTCATCTTCTGAACTTTTGATCGATGAATTTTTACTATGAAGATGAGGATCAGATCCTCCCTCTGCTTCTGCATCGTGTGCCCGAAGGTCAAGCTCCCTGCCAATGCCAAGACTGTGAGGGGATTCACCGTCGGATGCAAGAGCTTTCCCTCGCTCAGGATGGTTTGACCTCCCTGGTTGCCTGAGGGAGTTCATGTGCCTGTGTAACGCCAGATCTCAGGTTTCCACACGCTCTGGGTTGTTTTCTTTAGACCAATATGCAAACGAGGGTTGGGTTATGAAAGATTCCTTCTGCATTGAATTCGCCTCTGCATTGGCTCTGATGCTGCTTGAATTGCGAGCGGAACTTCAGGATCTTGCAGAGCAGGATGACGCTCCGTCGCAAGCTCAAGTCAGCACAGAACTGGAGCAAGTGTTGTGATGTTCAGCCTTCCGCATAGCGCAGAGCTTTGAGCCCCATTACCAGATGGGTTCGAAAGCTTCCAAGGGCCATCACTTGTTTGGGCGTACGACTACCGGCAACAGCATCACCTTGCTCCTCAAGCCACTTCAGCAGCTCCATGGTTTGATCCGACCAAGCACTGAGGGCAGCGCGAAGCAATTCATCCTCGTTCAGGCTTCCTCCCAAGCCATCGTCACTTTGCATCGCTGTTCTCAGCAAAGCTGAGAGCTGCTGATGACTCAGAGCGTCAGGGACAGAGGGGTCGTAGTCGATGCTTTAGAAAATCTTTCACTTTCAAGACCGTAATCCCTCGCGTCAGCCGGCGTCATCCGTGTTTCGGCTCAGTGCCGTCTGATCTGGATCGGGGCTCAAACCTCGCGATGCCAGTGCCATCCGTCGTGCCAGCAACAGCGCTGGATAAAGGCGGCTTGCCGTTGTTCGGTTGCGGAACAACGTTGAGAGCCCCTGCAGTAGTGGGTCACTGGCGTTCATGCGTCGGCTGAGTTCAGCCACCGCATCGCTGCCATGCCAGGAGCGGTCTCCGTCCAGCAACACGGCACCGTCCTTCAATGGAAGCCTGCGGCGATTCAGCTCGCGTCGCAGAGCGTGATCAACACGTCCGTCCACGATATTGAGGTCGGGGATTCCGCTTAACAATTCACTGCGCAAGGCGAATTGGCGGCAGAAGGGGCATCCGCCGTCGTAGACGAGGGTGAGAGTCATCTGCCCACTCTGTCGTGCAACGTCTCGTAGGTGTGATCTGTCTCCTGGTGCTTGTTGCTGGCTTTTCAGCAGATGTGCATGCCGATTGGCTCTGTGATGGTGATCTCCTGCATGCGGAGGCTGTCGCAGGTGCTGTCGATATTTCAGGGCTTCCTCAGGGGATTCCGAACTCCAGTGCCGGCACGCTTCCGGGTGATGGCGTGTTGATTCATTGGCGCGACCTTCATCTGCAACTTCCCCGCACCAACAACGCCGGCGCTCCGAGCTACACCGATGGGCGCTGGTGGTGGCGCGTGGAAGACCCCGATCACCCGGAGTTTCTGGAGCGGCGAGGATCGGTGCTCACCCACAGCTGCGAGCCCGCCTGATTCAAGGCAACCGTCAGGGTCATCGCTTCCGATCTCTTCGGTTTGCTTTTCTGGTTCCCCCGTAGCGGTAACCGGGCTCGTCTTTCACCCCAGGCCAGCAATCGGGGCATACAAATTGCCAACCCGATTGGGCGCTGCTGCTGACGCGGTAGTGCAAAGGCCCGCGCTGTAGGCAACGGTCACAGATGAATACTGCGTTTTCCACACAGTTGCTCCCGTGTTGTGAGGTGCGATCGGCATTTTCTCTGCTGAAAATGACCTCACCCATTCCATGACCCTGTCGCATCGGGCTGACTGCTGGTGGCAGCAGCCTTTCAGAACAGATTCGTTTTGATGTGCCGAAACAGCAGCTCAGCACTTGATTGTTGTCTTTTTTGATACCGATCTGTGGCCAATAGCTCACCAAGGCACATGGCGTTTTCCACCCTCACGAATGGATCCCTCTGATCACCAAGGATTGGGTCCATTCGGGCCTGTGGAAAAACCTGTTAAGAACATTGTCTGCTACCGAAAACCAGCCATGCGTTGACGAACTAGTACAGACGCACTAGAACAGGTGTATCAATCAAGAGTCCATGTCTGCCAGCTCTCCCTACGTCACGTTTCGGGCCGAAGCCTGGATGCGTCAGTCCTTGATTTCTCCCCGCAAATCCTTGGCAGCCCGTGCCAAGTCCGCAGTGGCAACCCCCAAGAATCGATCCCATGAACGACCTCCACGTCGTGATGTGGTGCAGGGTGAGCTGTTTCTTTTCCCGGTGATCGTTTCCTTCTGAACCATCTGCATCACGAGAGCGGCGATCCCATGTTCTTCGGTGCGAATGATCCAGGACGATCCCCGAATGGGCTTCGCTGCACCTCGAGTGCGACAAACGTTTGCAGATTCACTGTCTGATTTCTGCTTCTGCCAATCTGATGAATGGTTTTTGATGCCAGATCATGCTGCTGTTCGCTTCTCAGACGGCTCCAGGCGGACCTTCTGTCATCCTTCCTGCTCTGCTGATCACAGGTCTTCTGATCGCAGCGTCCCAGGCTTTTGTTCCCAAGGGCAACGATCAGAATTGATTTCTGCTTGATCCGGACGCGAGCGCTTTCAGCACTCGCGCTCCGAAAGCATTGCTGTCGAATCCAGCTTTTTCTGGGGTTTGGCCGAGCCTCACAATCACTGCATCGCTTGAGGGAGCGATCAGGATCAACTGCCCCTCATAACCTTCAGCGGAAAAACTGTCACGCGGCCAGTCAGCTTTTCGGAGCCGTCGGTTGATCCACCAGTGAGCTCCATAGCGTCCTTTGGATCCTCGAGATGGAGATCTGGCGTGGTCGACCCAATCCTTGGGGAGCAGTTGTGTGCCATTCCAGCGCCCTTGATTGAGATAAAGCAGGCCGAACTTCGCCCAGTCCCTCGCACTTGCCCAAGCCAGAGATGAACCAACGAAGGTTCCGCTTGGATCGGTTTCCAGAACCGCTGAATGCATTCCCAGGGGTTCAAACAGAGCCTGGCGCGGAAACCGCCAGTACCGCTGGTCGTCCTCCATCGCTGTGCGGAGGGCCTTGCTGAGGATGTTGCTGCTTCCTGAGGCATAGGCCCAGTCCTGACCGGTGCGTCCCACCAGGGGCTTGCTGGCTGCGAACTGGCCCGTATCCGCTTCTTGGGTGATCATCCGAACGAGATCCGATTCCAGCTCTCCGGTTGTTTCGTCGAAAGCGAGGCCGCTGTTCATCCTGAGCAGGTGATCCACACGAATCCTCTGGCGATCGTCTCCTGGTTGGCTCCAGGCGCTGATTGCAGGGCGATCGTTGAGGTTCATCCATCCATCGCGGATGGCTAAACCGATCAGGGCGTGGGTGAGGCTTTTGCTCATCGACCAGCCGATCAGGGGCATATCCGGGCGGATGCCCTCCCCATAGCGTTCGGCGACGACCCAGCCGGACTGAACCACCACCACAGCCCGTGTGCGTTTCGGTTGTTCCTTGTTCGTTTCTGCGAAGGCTTGATCCAGGGCTTTCTCAAGGGCCGTCTTGTTCAGCCGCGGCGGCGTGGCTGACGCATCTGGAGAGATGGGCCATGGTTGCGCTGTTCCGCTGGGATCACGTCCGACAGGCCTGGGCAATGGTGGGAGCATCGTGAGCTCCTGATCGGCGATCTGTTGGCTGCAGCCCCGATTGCCCTGTCGAATCGCCTCTCCTTTGACAAGGCCCAGCAAGGCACTGGCTTCAACTTTTTGGCGAGCCCGATCAATACGTGTCTGGATCAACTGAGCGCCCCGAGCAAGGTCTTCGCGTTGGATCTTGTCGGCCTCCATTCCGGCCATCAGCACTCCACTGCACAGCACTTTGGCGCTGTAAGCCGTTCCTGCCCTGCTGAAGCTGAGAATCCGTCTCAGTGGGGCTTGGGCAACGAGTGCCGCGCTGAACAGAGCCACTCCACCAAGGATCAGCAGGCTGCAGTGTCTCCAGCGGCTGTGCATCCCGTGACCTGCCGATCAAAAAGCGGGGGTTTCCCCCCGCTCAATCATCGGTTGTCGTCAAACGCTTAATAAACGTCGTAACGAACGCCGCGGTAGCGCAGTTCACGACCTTCAGTCGCCACCTGCTGCTCGGATTGATGCTCGTAGGTCACGCCCCGGTAGCGCAGGATGCGGCGCTTCTGGCCCATTGGAGTGTGCACGGCATCGATGTGTTCGCGCCCCTGATAGGTCGTTGTCATCTGACGCCGAGCATGCTCGAGCGCCTGCACTCTTTCTTTACGGGCCTTGATCAGTTGCAGGGTATTCATTTGTGTTCTCCTCCAGCGCCCACGCCCCCGTTGCTTGACATGGGTCTGACTGCAGCCTCAAGCGAGGCTCAACGTTCTTGAACCATAACCCATTTCTGTATCTGTTGCTACTTTTTCATCAACTCGTTGTGATCGGCGCTGCCACGATGAGCTCCAATGGCTTGGTTTGGATGTGAGTGCAGATGTGCCAGTTGTCTGCATCTGCGGTCCATCCGCTGCCGGTAAGACAACCTTCACTGCCGATGTGGCCGATCGCCTCCGGCAACAGGGGCGCACTCCGCTGCTGATGGCCTGCGACGACTACTACCGCTCGGGATGGAAACCAGATCCGCGGTTTGGTTTCGATACGATTGATGCCATTGATGGGGAAGCACTCAGCCTCGATCTGGCTGCAGCCCGCTACCGCCAGCTCCAGCGATTGCGCACCTACGACATGCGCGAAAGACGCGTGGGTTGCCGAACCGTTTCATTCCCCTACGACGTGATCCTGCTGGAAGGTGCTTATGGCCCTCAGCTGCTGGTTGGGGTTGTTCCCCTGGCATTGCTTGTCTATGTCGATGCATGGCTGCCGCGTCGGCTGCTGCGGCGTCTCAAGCGGGATGTGATCGAACGGAAACGCACGCCGCAGTACGTGATTCGACAGATGCTCGCGGAAATGCTTCCAGGGGAACGACAGTTCATTCATTCACTGCAGGACCACGCTGACGTAGTGATTCGATCTCCTGAGCGAGATGTGACAAAGGTGATGGCACGAATTGGTTGATGTCGCTAACAAACGGACAGGATTTTTCCTCTCATGGCTTCCTACAAGATCAGCATCGAAGGCGGTTCCTCATTCGAGTGTGCCGATGATGTCTACATCCTCGACGCTGCGGAAGAAGCGGGCGTTGACTTGCCATATTCCTGCAGGGCCGGTGCCTGCTCCACCTGTGCCGGCAAGCTGACCAGTGGGTCCGTCGATCAGACCGATCAGAGCTTTTTGGATGACGAGCAGGTTGGTCAGGGTTTTGCCTTGCTCTGCGTCAGCTACCCAACAGCTGACTGCGTGATCAAAACCAACGTTGAAGACGAGCTGGCCTGATCAGGCCTTACGCGTGATCACAGGGCGACGGCGGTTCGGGTATAGCTCTTTGCAAAGAGGGCACACCCGGCCGTCACAGCCACGTGCTGTACAGAACTCGCGGCCGTAAAAAATAATCTGCAGGTGCAACTTGTTCCATTGATCCTCAGGGAACAGGCGTTTGAGATCCTGCTCAGTTCTTGTCACGTTGCTTCCATCGCTGAGCCCCCAGCGTTGGGCAAGTCGATGAATGTGGGTATCAACAGGAAAGGCTGGAACACCGAAGGCCTGAGACATCACCACGCTGGCGGTTTTGTGACCGACACCCGGCAGGGATTCAAGTTCCTCGAAACTCCTGGGCACCTCCCCCCCATACACGGTGATCAGAATCTGAGACAGCCGACGCACGTTTTTAGCCTTGGTCTTTGCCAAACCCAGCTGGCGGATCATCCCGAGAATCTCCTCGTCCTCCAGTGCAGCCATGGCAGCCGGAGTGGGGCCTGCTGCAAACAAGGCGGGAGTGACCTCATTCACCTTTTTATCGGTGCACTGCGCGCTGAGCAGCACCGCAATCAGCAAGGTGAAGGGATCAGTGTGATCCAGAGGGATCGGGGTTTCCGGGTACTGCTCATTGAGCCGTTGCATCACCAAGGCAACCCGTTCCGACTTGAGCAATGCTCCGAGGCGTTCATTGCATTTCAGCAGGGCAGGGGCATCAACAACGAAGAGGTGTCAGCAGTCGTAGGAGGATGAATCAGCGGATGCATAACTCCCAGCGCCGATGCGCTTGATTCGAAATGGCTGCATAACCGCAGCTTTGCTTTTGTGCAGCGTTGTGGGGCTGTCTTGCCGGGATCGATCAATCCCCGCGGCCGAGGACGGACGGCCCAAGGTTCTCACCACCTTCACGGTGCTGGCAGATCTGGCCCGGAATGTTGCTGGAGACAGGCTGCAGGTGCAGTCGATTGTGAAACCTGGATCGGAGATTCATGGTTACCAGCCGACGCCCAGTGATATCGAGGGTGCCAGCGATGCCGATCTGATCATTGAGAACGGGCTCGGCCTGGAGTTGTGGTTTCGACGCTTCACCGCTGCAGCAGGGCCGGTTCCCACCCTGACTCTGGCCGGAGCCATGGACCCGCTGCTGATCAGCGAAGACGCGTACGCCGGCAAACCCAACCCCCATGCCTGGATGTCGCCGAAACGCACCATGGCCTATGTGGATCGGTTGGAGCAGGCCTTCACGCGATTGGACCCTGCCGGTGCTGAGACTTACAGCGCCAATGCAGCGGCCTACAAGGCCCAATTGCAGGAGCTTGACGTGGATCTCCGGAACACCATCGAAGCGCTTCCAGCCAACCGCAGGCTTCTGGTCAGTTGTGAGGGAGCCTTCAGTTATCTCGCTGCCGATTACGGCCTGGAGGAGGCTTACCTCTGGCCGGTGAATGCTGAAAGTGAGGTCACCCCAAAACGGATGGCGCGATTGATCGACACCATCCGCGAGCGCCGAGTACCGGCTGTGTTCTGCGAAAGCACGGTGAGCGACCAGGCCCAGCGTGAGGTTGCAGCAGCAACCGGGGCGCGGTTCGGGGGCACGTTCTACGTCGATTCCTTATCGGATTCAGAGGGTCCTGCTCCCACCCTGCTGAAGCTGCAGCGTCACAATGTTGATCTGATCCGTCGAGGTCTTGGCGTGGAGGGGAGCAACAGATGATGCGGATTGAGGCTGATCAACTCTGCGTTGATTACAACGGCACTGTCGCGTTGTACGACGCCAGCCTGAATCTGCCTGAAGGTTGCATCTGCGGACTCGTCGGCATGAATGGCGCCGGTAAATCCACGTTTTTCAAAGCACTGACCGGGTTTGTTCGTCCGTCCCGAGGGCGGATCCGGATCAATGGTTGCAGCGTGGCTGAGGCACAGCGGCAACAAACCGTGGCCTACGTACCGCAGAGCGAAGGGGTGGATTGTCAGTTCCCCGTCTCGGTTTGGGATGTGGTGATGATGGGCCGTTATGGATCGATGAATGCGCTGCGGATTCCCCGCAGCTCCGATCGTGTGGCCGTTCGAGATGCCTTGGAACGTGTTGATCTTCTCGATCTCTGCCGCAGGCCGATCGGCACCCTTTCCGGTGGACAACGCAAACGAACGTTCCTGGCCCGTGCCATTGCGCAACGGGCTGACGTGTTCTTGCTCGATGAGCCTTTCAACGGGGTTGATGTGCGCACAGAAAAGCTGATGGCCCAGCTGTTTCTTCAGTTCCGCGATGAAGGTCGCACCATCCTCATCTCGACCCATGATCTCAGCCACGTGCGCGATTTCTGCGACCTGGTGGTGCTGATCAACAAGACAGTTCTTGCCTATGGCGAAACCTCAGAGATCTTCACCCCTGAAAATCTCGCCATGACGTTCGGCGGCTTGCCCCCTGATTTGTTGACCGGCAACAGTTCTCCGGAAGACTCACTCTGAGCCGAGAGCCATCACCCGGTTGAGAACCTCCTGTTTGATCCGGGCGCGGTCGCGCTCCACGTAGATCTCCACCCAGTGTTCGGGTTTCGATTTCTGGCGGAGACGCTCCAAGGGTTCCTCGATCTCGGTCAACACGCTGTCGATGAAAGCGTCGGGGTTGTCCCCGAAGCTGTCGTACCGGTTCAGTGCCTTATCGAGCACCTTGATCAGTCGGCTGGCGCGGTTCATGATTCAGGATCTGGTTGAGGCGTGGTGGATGGAAGCCGTAAACCGGTGCTCTCCTGCAGCTGTTTGAGCAGGGTTGCGATTGAGAGGGTGTTGCCGCCATCTTTCTGCGCGACCAAGTTCACCTCCTCCACTTCGATCGGTTGAACGGTTTCGCTCAGCATTGTTAGCAGCGGCTCCAGCTTCTGGAGCAGAAACAGGCGCTTGGCGTCATCGCCGGATCGTTTCAGGGATTCCACGAGGTCCTGAAGGCCCTCGGCCTGAGAACGCCCCTGTTCCACAATCGTGGCGGCCTCACCCTTCGCTTCAGCAATCATCGTTTGGCATTCCGATTCCGCCGGGGCAACGATGTCGGCCTGCAGCTGTTCGGTGACCTGCTTGATCCTTTCCTGCTGCACGGGAACTTCCGCTTCAGCACGGGCGAGATCCGCCCCCACGCTGGCCTCCACTTCAGCCACCACGGCTGCCCGGCGGGTGAGGGCATCAGTGGTTCGTTTCTCGGCGTTGGCGGTGGCGATCGCCAGATCTTTGTCGAGGCGTCGGAGGGCCGTGATCCTGTTGTTTTCAGCCTGCTTCACCAAAGACTGCGACTTGGCTTCGGCTTCTGCGATGCGTGAATCGCGTTTGAGCTCCACCAGCTGCTTTCGGCCGATGGAGTCGAGATAACGCACATCATCGGAGATGTTCTGGATCTGAAGGGTATCCAGCACCAACCCGAGCTTTTGCAGATCATCTTCCGCTTCCTCCAGCAGCGTGCGCGCGAAGGTGATTTTGTCTTCATTGAGTTGCTCCGGTGTGAGGCTCGACATCACCCCGCGCAGATTGCCTTCCAGGGTCTCCTTGGCGATGTGGCGGATCTCATCTTGGCTTTTGCCGATCAGCCGCTCAATGGCGTTGTGGATCCCGGGTTCATCGCCGGAGATCTTGATGTTCGCAACGCCTGAGACATTCAGAGGAATGCCACCTTTCGAGTAGGCGTTATCAACCCGAAGGTCGATGATCATGTTGCTCAGATCCAGTCGCATCACCTCTTCAAGCAGAGGGATTCGCAGGGCACTGCCACCACGAACGGTGCGGTACCCCACTTTTTGGCCTGTTCCGGTCGTGCGCCGCAGACCCGCAAAGATCAGCACTTCGCTGGGCTGACAGATGTAGTAGAGCTGACGCAGGAGAACCACGAAGGCCCAGAAGCCAGCGGCTCCCGTGAGTCCAATAGCGATGAACATCAGAGCCCTCCTTTGGAGTTGGTGTTGGTCAGGGTGTCCAGCAGATCGATCCCAAGGATCTGGTGCACTTGCTCGAAGAACTGGCGAACAACCCGATGGTTCAGTTCCACAAGACTCGCCAGGCTGCTGGCGTCATTGCCGTCCAGAGCAGTGATGCGCTTCAGGGTGATCCGGCCGGGCAGGCGTGTTGCCTGATCCAGCACCATTTCGATCTGCTGGAGCAGGAACACCAGCTCGGCGGTGCTGCCGGCGTCTTCCCAGACCTTGGTGAGCAGGTCGTTCACCAGGGCACTGGCTTTGACATCCTCGGCAGTCGCCGCTGCCTGACCACGGGCCCGCAATTCCTTGGCCTTCTGGTTGGCCTGAGCCGGCAGAACTTCCTCAGCCTGAAGTCTCAGGCGCTCGAGTTGGGCACGAACCTTTTGGAGCTTCTGCTCCGCCCGCGCCCGGGCCTCAAGTTCGGCAGCGGCAGTGCGTTCCTCTTCGGAACGGGCCGTCTTCTCCATGTCTGCCACGCGGGTGCGCACATCGTTGTCCTTCTGGAGAACAACGGTTTCCGCTTCCGTGCGCACCACTTCGGAGACTTCCTCCATTTCCGCCTCCACCCGCTCGGCTTGGCCGATCGCTTCGGCTTCAGCGATCTCGGCATCCCGAACAATCTGAGCAACGCGCCGGCGGCTGATCGAGTTCAGATAATCAACATCGTCTGACACGCTCTGNATCTTGAGCGTGTCCAGCTGCAGGCCAAGCCGACGCATGTCTGAGCCGACGTCATCTGCAATCTGCTCAGCGAAACGCAGGCGGTCTTCATTCACCTGTTCCGGGGTGAGTTGGGCCAGCACGCTGCGCAGGTTTCCCTCCAGGTTTTCCTTGGCCACTTGAACGATCTCAGCGGTGTCATGGCCGAGGAAGCGTTCGATGGCGTTATTACGCACGTCCGGGTCGGTGCTGACCTTCACGTTGGCGATCGCCTGAATGTTCAATGGGGTTCCCCCATGGGAGTAGGCGTTGTTCACTTCAACCACAACCGGCAAAAGCGTGACATCCATCCGCCGGGCTGTTTCCAGAATCGGTTTCACGAACGTCCAGCCCCCGTTGGCGACCACCCGATAGCCCTTCACACCCTGCTGACCCTGATTGGAGTGAGAACCAGTCACCACCAACATCTCGTTGGGACGGCAGATGCGCACCATCCAGCGGCTGATCAGATTCAGAGCCACCAGGGCGACCACAACCAAGCCCGCCCCGCCGATGACGACTTCTGCAGGGTTGCGGTTGTCGGTTCGAAAATTAGGAGGCCCGGTTTGCGCCTGCACCAGCTGACCTTGCATTGCGAACTCTGTGGTTTGCCTCCTGCATAGCTGCGGTTGTCAGCTCAAACCATCAAAGNCTTGGATCAAGGGCTTCAACTTCCAAGGTGTGGTCATTGCTGGCCGTGACTACCACCGCCGTGTTCTTGGCCAACGGCCCTTTGAGGCTGAGGGCCGGCCGTCGCAGCAGGCTTCCCTTCACGCTCAACTCCACGAAACCCCTGGTTTCAACATCGGTGGCCAGGGTGATGCGTCCCTGCAGGCCGATCAGATCCTCACTGCGCACCAGGCTGTCGGCCTCTCGTTTGCTGAGCATCCGCAGCAGGCGGGTGGCAGCGATGCCCATGCCAAGNCCAATCACCAAGGCCACGATGCTGGNGGGCAGCCATGATCCGCCCGGTGCCAGCAGCGACATCAACAGCCCACAGAGCCCGAACCCTGCCAACCCGAACGACCAGAACGGCGTACTGAAGAGAATGCTGAGCTGCCCTCCCTCGCCATCCGTCTCCCCTTGCTCGTTCAGCGACATGCTGATCAGAACAGCTCCGGCAAGAAGGCAGAACAGGTANGCGCTCAACATGGCGTGAACAGTCAGAGGGATGAATCGGGCAGAACGGCTTGGAGGCTTTGCTCAAGGTCAGCCATGAGCAGCTTCAGGGCTTGCCTTCTGTTGGTGCGGTAGTGCTCCAGTCTGGGCCTCACCGGCAGGGGCTGCCCCACACGCAGTTCCACGCGCTGGGGGCCAAGGCTCGGCTCACCACGCCAAGTTCGGGCTTCGATCCAGCCGATCGCTTCCTCCACCAGCAGGAGCATTTCACCGAAACGATCGAAATCAGGCTGATCGCTGAGGTAGTGACCACTGATGCAGGTGAGGTGTTCCACCAGGCGCATCCGGGTGAGCTGGAGATCAGCTTCCCGGGCTTCCCAGTCCGCCAGGCTGCGCTCCAGCGAAGGCAGCTGATCGAGCCCCTCCCGGTAGATGTGGTCCCACGCTGCTTGTTCAATCCGGCGGCACCGCTCCTGGAGGTTTCCTCGTTCGCGAAGGCCGAAATGGGCTTCTGCTTTTGCCAACCCATGCAACCGAAAAGCTCCGATCCGCTCATGAAGCGGCTGATTGATATCGGTTTTGAGTCGNTCCAGTTGTTCAAGCGCCTGCATGAGGTGCAGGCCGATCTGGATCAACCGGTTTTGTTGCGCCGTCCTGTCGTCTGGAGCTGAGCTTTCAGCTGGCTGAATGTTGAGATGGTTTTCCAGCGCCAGCAGGCGTGCATTGAGGGCGATCCAGTTCTGTTTTCGCCAGCTGTAATGAATCCCGATGGGCAGCACTTCGAGCCGGCGGGGGTCATCAGACTTGTCGAGTTCATCGGCTGCCCAGAACGCCAGCTGAGCGACCCCTGGCTCGAGCGGCGCCATTTCTCCAGACAGATTGTTGGTGGCCCCCTCGGGTGCCACCACAAGGGGGAAACGTCCCTGAACCAGGGCCGCACACGCTTGAGCCAAAGCCGGCCGATCGAGACGCCCACGATGAATCGCGATACCGCCACAGCGTTGAAGCAGCCAGCCGATCAGTGGACCAGCCCAGATCGGAATGCCGCGGTCGTAGAGAAACCGCAGTTCCACCGGCCTTGGCAGCGGTAGATCCAATCGCTTGGCTGTTCGGGGAACATGGTTCCAGAACAGATCCGCCAGCACGAGCGGATCCCGGGTGCTGGGATGGCGGAACGCGATTAAAAGGTTGCAGTCGCCGTTCTGCTGGGCTGAGAAGGCTTGCGCCAGCCTTGCGGCGGCGTCCTCTCTATGCCGCTGCAAGCCCTCCAGCTTGAACAACAGGGGCAGCAAACGGCGCACCACAGCTGGCACGAATCGGTTGGGCCGGGTGGGCAATCGCCGCAGNGCAGGTCTGGCGTTCTGGATTGAGGCGCGGGGCATCAGGCCTGCGGAAAGCACGCTCATACTGAATCGATGGACCTTTTACTGGAACCCCTCAGTCACGCCTTCATGCTCAAGGCGCTGGCGATCAGCGCTTTGGTGGGAGGTGTTTGCGGACTTCTCTCCTGCTACATGACGCTCAAGGGTTGGGCTCTCATGGGTGATGCCGTCTCCCATGCGGTGCTCCCCGGTGTTGTGGTGGCCTACGCCCTCGGCCTCCCCTTTTCTCTGGGAGCCTTTGTGTTCGGTGTTGGCTCCGTGGCAGCCATCGGGTTCGTGAAGCAGAAATCCCGCGTGAAGGAAGACACCGTGATCGGTTTGGTGTTCACCGGATTCTTCGCTCTCGGCCTGGTGCTGGTGTCCAAGACACGCAGCAACATCGACCTCACCCACATCCTCTTTGGCAACGTNCTGGGNATCACCGCTGGTGACATCCGCCAGACGCTGGTGATCTCTCTGNTGGTGCTGCTGNTGCTGCTGCTGTTCAGGCGGGATCTGATGCTGTTCTGCTTCGATCCCACCCATGCCCGCTCGATCGGCATCAACACGGGCCTTCTGCACTACATGCTGCTGGGATTGCTCTCCCTTGCTGCCGTTGCCGGGCTGCAAACCGTGGGAATCATCCTGGTGGTGGCCATGCTGGTCACCCCAGGGGCAACGGCCTACTTGCTCACGGATCGCTTCGATCGAATGACTCTGATCGCCGTGGCGAGCAGTGTGATTTCGAGTGTTCTTGGCGTGTTCGTGAGCTACTGGAGTGATAGCTCCACCGCTGGATGCATCGTTCTTGTTCAGACCGCTCAGTTTGTGTTGGCCTTTCTGCTGGCGCCCGGGCAAGGGGTGCTGCGCCGGCATGAGGCNATGCCAGTCCGCAATGGTCAGNGGCAGGATTCCGATGGTGGATCACCATCCTCATCGTCCCGGTCGTAAACATCGTTGAACCGCGTCATTCCCGCTTCGCGGAAACAGAAGGCTTCGCCTGGGCGTTGACGCCTCAACGAAGGGCGATCCCANCGTTCAACGTAATCCTGCTCATCGTCCATTGATTCGGTAGAGAGCACCCGTCAGGAGGCCTCAGTGTCATCCCATTTGGCTTTGCCATCCAGCAACTCGATCAGCTCCTGAAGCTTCCCCATCGTCACGCGAACATCAGCGCCATCGGGAAGCACNCCGTCAGCCACAACGTTGTAGTGGTCCCGGCATTGGTTACGCAATTCCTGCAGGCGCTTCTTGGTGATCGTTTTCTTCTGATCGGCCGTTGCCATGGCGACTCATTGGTGTCTCACACCCCTAGCAGATCGACCGCCGGGGGAACAGATCATGCCGGGAGCACCTGATGAAANCCCTGAGCCTCCACCACCCGCAGGGGGGTGTCGAAAAGCTCGCTCAGTCGAGCTGACGTGAGCATCTCCCGAGGACAACCGTCTCCGGTGATCCGCCCATCATTGAGGAACAGGATCCGCTGCATCTCCGGAACAATCGTGTCGACCCGATGGGTCACCTGCACCACTGTGGTGCCAGCGGTGATCAGCTCGCGCAGCAACGCCATCAGTTGGTGGGCCGCTTTGAGATCGAGGGCGCGGCTCGGTTCATCCAGGAGCAGAACCTCCGGATGGTGCACCAAAGCCCGGGCGATCAGCAGACGCCGCCGCTGTCCGTCGGAGAGTTCACCGTAGGGACGCTGCGCGACGTGTTCNAGCCTGAGCTGGGCGAGAACCGCATCGGTCTGATCGCGTTGCGTGCTGGATGGCACCTGATCACGGCCNAGGCGCATCGATCCGAAAAAACTGCTGACCACCAGCTCATGACAGGTGATGCGGCGATCCAGCCGTTGTTCAAGTTCGCTGGACACCACCCCAAGCCGTTGGCGCAGATGCCAGAGGTTCACAGTGCTGCTGCCGAACAGCTTGCAGTGGGAGTCCGGCCGGACGATGGGGTAAAGGCTCCGATCAATCAATTTCACCAGGGAGCTTTTGCCNGCGCCGTTGGGCCCAAGAACCGTTGCTGATTGCCGCGGAAGCAGCTCGAGCGAGAGATCCTTCAGAACCGGCCGATGGCCAAGCCAAGCCTCGACATTGCACAGATCCAGCCAGGGCTCAGGCTTATTCGGCATCACGTTGCAGTCGTTCAATCACAAGGGAGAGCCGTGGTGCGATCGGGCGGAGGCTCTGATGCCGTTCACTGCGCACGTGGCCGCTGCACAGTTCGGCCAGGGGAACGAGCTTCATCTCNTGCCCTTCCAACAGTTGCAGTTGATCCAGCGGAACGCTCAGCTGGCCCCTGAACACATGGGCGATCCGGTTACCGCTGTCGTCGCTGAACCAGTGTTCGAGGGCATCGGGTGGCGTCCAGTTGATTTCTTCCTGCAATTCCCGCACAACAGCCTGGCGAGGGGTTTCACCCGGGTCGAGATGTCCTCCAAACAGCCCCCAATGGCCGGGGTAGATGATCGAGTCGATGTCATCGCGGAGCTGAAGAAGCCACCGCCCTTCCCGCTCCAGCATCGCCAGGGCAACGGCTGGTTTCATGACCGGTCGTCGTTCTCACGCACCCATAGCGCCAGTCCACCGCCACGCCCACGCGCTGTGAGCTGGCCATGCGCATCATCAATGCCGATCAGAGCGAAAAAGGGCATCCGCTGCGGCTTTGGAGTTGGCAGGTGTTTGCTGAACAGAATGTGTTCGGCCAAGGCAACCTCCAGGCGAGAAAAGCTGAACAGCAGCAGGGGCCTGCGTCCCNTCAGATGGGCTGTTCCACGAAAGCGAAGGCGGAGGCTGGCCAGGCTCACTTGATTGGTGATGACGAACTGATCCCCTTGCGTCTCCAGGATCAGACAGGCTCTGAGCCATCGCAGGGCTGCCCCGCTCCCTGGAGCAGGCGGTGTGCCNGATCGCCCCCAGGTGCGTTCCAGTCGCCAGCGACCTGACAACTGAGCCCNTGTCAGGCCAGAGCCCTGCCGACGTGCCCGCCGTTCAGCTGCGAGCAAATCATCAGCGGTGAGGAGCGCGGAAGCGGTGGCCATGGGAACCTTCAAGACCCATATCCTTCCGCAGGGAATTCATGGAGCGTGAGCAGCGCCAGACACCTCCTTTAACGGACCTTCTTCTCAGGGGCCTGCGGATTGGAGCCAGCACCATCGCAATTGTTGAATTGCTGCGGAGTGACTGGNTCAGTGGCGGACTCGCCAGCCTCGCCTGGCTGGTGTTTGTGCAGGTCGAGCGTCGTCGCTCGGCCCTCAGACCTCCGTCCTGAGGATGNAATCGATGCAGTTCGGGTGTTGGCGGATGTAGGTGTTGAATTCCATGGCGAGCATCCTTGCCTCGAAGGCGTCGGATGCATAGAAGCAGGATTCGAGTTTCTCTCCGCTGGATGTCTTGTGCCGGACCGTNTATGGGGCCCGTCCCTCCGCAATCCTTGTCATGGTGAGATCTCGGAACGTCTTCAAGCTGGCACCGCTGGTACTGAAAAATCCATAACCATTTGTTCATGTTTGCGTTTCAACGCTTCGTAAAGTTTTCTGTGGTCTGCTGGAGCTTCAACTGTTGTCAGACGTAATCACCGCTTTAAGGAAAGTTCGGCAGTTGGTCGTGCGTCTCGGCCTGACAGCGATCGTTCCATTGGTGATCGAGCCTGCTCTGGCGCAGTGGCACCCCGCCGAAGAACCTGCTGACTGGCACGCCGTTCGGAAGCAACATCTCCCAGGCGANGGTTGGACCTTTATGGAAGCCGTTGCGTCTCCCGATCTTCAAGCTGCCGAATACATCCGCAACCGCAGACCGGTTCAGGGCGCTGTTGAACTGGAGGCCGGGCTTCTGCTGAAGCGCAGCGGTCAGCAGAGCTGGACCAGTCGTGTTCTNGNNATGCGGGCCGATTGTTCAGCAGGTCATCTGGATCGCCGCGGTCCGGATGGTCAGTGGACTCGATACCCCGGTCGAGCCGACACAGNCGTTAAGGTCCGCTGGATTTGCACGCAGCAATGACCCGGCCTGCTTTCCTGTACGAAGAACCGGAGCGATTCGGAGAATCTCTCACCACTGCGCGACCTTGGAACCAGTCAGCGTTGGCAGGGGTCGAACTGCTGAATGGCCGTGCAGCCATGGTGGGCTTTCTTGCAGCCATTCTTGTCGAGTGGTTCACGGGCCTTGGNACGGTTGGCCAACTCAGCGCCGTTGTCCACTGGTATCTCGCACTGGGCTGACGCGTGACAGTTGTTCAGGTTCTCGAGGAGGCCCAGCGTTTCAAGCTGGATTCCAGCGATGACGCGCTCTTNTACAGCGAGCCGCGATTTGTGCATCATCTCGATGCGGGCTTCCGGGCACGGCTGACGAATTTCTATCGCGATCGGATACCGCCCTGCGCTCAGGTTCTCGACTTGATGAGCAGTTGGGTCAGTCACCTACCTGATGACATCAGATACGACNGGGTGATTGGCCATGGCCTCAATCTGGAGGAATTGAAAGCCAACCCAAAGCTTGATCAACATTGGGTTCAAAACCTGAATCGCGATCAGCAGCTTCCGCTTTCTGATGAAAGTGTGGACGCCACCTTGATCGTGGCTGGCTGGCAATACCTCCAGCAACCCGAAGCNATCGCATCGGAACTCCTCCGGATCACCCGTCCGAAAGGCCAGGTNATTGTGGCCTTCTCCAATCGCATGTTTTTCACAAAGGCTCCGCAGGTGTGGACCGACGGTGACGATCGCGACCATCTCCGTTATGTGGCCACTGTGTTGATGGCGCAGGGCTGGCCAAGCCCGGAAATCGTCGCTGAAGACACCCGCGCTGAAGGNGTGATGGGGTTGTTCGGTGGCAAAGGTGATCCGTTTTTCGCCGTTGTTGCTCAAAAGCCCTTGTCTTGACTGGGTTGATCTGTTGAACAACCAGGGGATGGACTTTTTGAATGCTCACGGCATCGTTCGTGCATCTGCGGGTTCAGCGTGACTTTCACACTCCCTGGTCTTCTGCCCTGGCGTTTTCGAATTGTCTTGGTGGGTCAGCAAGTGGTTCTCGAAGCACGCTCTGAGAACCAGCAGCTGAGCACAATCCTGGACCCGGGAGGCAGCCGGATCCGTGGTGGTTATGAGCTGGTTCAGGCTCCCCAGTGCGCCTTGCTTCGCGTTGCCGAGTGATCCACGCCACCCGATGTCGGTTCCGCGATCAGGCATTGTGGCGAGCTCAATGGGATCGATCCCTTGGCTGNGAAATCTGGATTTGGTTCTGAATCAGCTGGTGGCGGCTTCGGTGCCGCAACCAAGGGCGGCAGCTCAAAACGCTCGAATGCGAAGCGCAAGCCAGGTAAATCGAATCACCGCNGGGAGCAGTGCCCCATGGGGCGTGATCCTGATCTCGAAGCGATTCAAGCTCGCCAAAGCCTTGGCCTACCCCTAACGGGTCGGCTCACCGAACAGCAGGTGAAACGCGCTCACAAATTGCTGGCGGTGCAGCATCATCCCGATAAAGGGGGTGATCCGGANGTGATGACCCGCTTCAACAANGCTCGCGATGTTTTGCTGCAACCCGTGATGGAAGCGATCACGGGTTGAGATCGNTCTTCAATTNGATGGGTTTCGTCCGAGCACAAGCCAGGTGATCAGCACCAGCCCACTCAGGCTGACCACCGTGTAAATCCAATCGGCATAGGGCGTCCAGAACATCGCCAGGGTGACCTGGATCATCGATCCCAGACCAGCAGCAGAACAACGAACAAGGCTCCAAACACCAGGAAAGGTGTGACGATGGTGAGCAGGGACTGCGTTTCGATCGGTTCAGGGGGTGGCCGACTGAATCATCGACGGCTTGTTTCTGCACTGTCAAACAGCCGACACCATCTGCAGTCGTGGGGAGTGTGTTGAGAGCCCATAGGCTGAAGTTCTGGAAAAATCNNTCCCATGCGCGATGACCAACGCCNTTTGGTTCGCATCTGGCTTCAGTTCACGGGCATCGGTCTGCTTGTCGGATTGGGNTACACCTTCACCATGTCGNTGTTTCCGNTTCGGAAGCTGGATCTCAACCTGCTGAAACCGCTGCCGGATTCCCGCCCGGTTCCACCGCAGCCGANTCACACCGATCGTTCANCAAGCTCCTCAGATCCATCAGAGCCATCAGAGCCAGCGGACGCAGCGGACGCAGCGGACGCTNTACCGAAACGCAGNCTGCCACCTGGATGTTCCGTCCCNCCCGGAGGTGGCCCCCCTGTGACCTCCAATTTTCAGCCCTGTTGAGCCAGCTCTTGGAGTTGTCAGCGACCGGTTCANAGGCGAATCTCTCGCCTTAAGTTCCAGAACAATCAACAGATTGCAGTGTGGCCCGATTGAAGAATCCAGCCTTGGATGCCATAGCAGTGTCTCTGGCCACCACGGTTGTGTTGTCTGAGCGTTTGTTGCTTCCCCTCTTGNNAGCAGGGCTCAAAAGTCTGGAGATGTTGGTGACGTCGCTCGAGCGGAAGGAGTTGCCGATGCCAAAGCTGCAAGCTGAACCCAGCCGTGAGTTGGCCTTCGTGGAGGTCGNTTCAACGGATCATGTTCGCCTTAAAGAAATTCAAACCGAGACCGAATGATTGTTTTCGGTCTCGGTGCAGGGTGATGCTCACATCAAAGTCGAGCAGACCACTTTGCTCGACTCGTTCCCGATCAATCTGATCAGCGTTCGCAGCAACGAAATCGTCGATGATGGCATCGCGATTTGCCTCGAGATGCGCAACAACGTGCTTCAACACGTGATCGCGCCAAACATCACCAAGCTCGCTGCTGATCGGATTGTCTGCCATTCCGTTTGCTGAGTTCAATCACAGATTGAAGCCAAATCCAACGTTCACNCGCGTTCCGTAGTGATATGGATTAACCCAGGGTGCCGGTGCAACAACCACGGGTCGGCGAACCGGGGCGTAATAGGGCCGATAAACACGGTAAGGCGCGTAGTAAGACCCTTTGACGGCTTTGTTGTAGCCCTTGCGATACCCCTTGTTGTAGGCCTTTTGTTTTTTGTGGTGATGATGGCCGTGGTGCTTGCCATGGTGATTGCCATGGGCGCTGGAGGGTGGCGAAAACACGGCTGCAGCTGCGATGACAGTTAGCGCTGCAAGGCTGATCTGACGCAAGGAGGACATGGGCAAGTCGTTGCTACCTGAAGCGTATGCAGTGCCTTGATGTGAACCGTGTCTGCATGAACTCTGATCTGTGACTGAATGTGATCACGGCGTGATGCTGGGATCCCTTCAAATCAATCGATAGCCAAACCAATCCGGTTGATCTGGGGGATCCTCCCCTTCGCTGATCGGCTTCAGCGTCAGCGACCAGCAGCCATTTCCTTCAATGGGTAAGAGATCATCGAGCTCTGGTGCCATCGCCACGCCATGCAGGTCGTCTTTATGGATCTGCTCGAAACCCTGCAACCAGCGGCGCCTGGCCCGGGCTTTGGCTGACGCTGCGCTGTGCGCAACCACGAGCCCGAAGTGGTGTTGCTCAGCCATGGACGATGCGTCGTAAGCACCGAGGTTGACGAACCAGAGTCGAGGTTCTTCGGATGAGATCTCCCGGCTGCCTGGTTCGACGACATTCACCACATGGCCATCAACGCGATCGATGCGGCGGTAGCTGTCGAGATGCAGGCCTTTGCGCAACCCGATCCATTCCTTTTTCAGAGTGGGCAATGTGTCGTCAATCGTTTCTCCGATCACCCAACGCACATCGTGTTGCTCCACGTGGCAACCACGGCAACGACCTCCCAGAACCACGAGAAAAAGATGCATCTCAACCGATCCACTCCAGGGCCAACCCGATACCGATAGCCACAACAATCAATGGGATGGGCTTCAAGCGTCCACTGACGCTCCCAACAAGCGCTCCCACAAACAGCAGAATCTGCACCCAGGTGTTGCCGACCTCAAATGCCGTCAGCGTTAACGACGCTGCTGCTGCTGCAACCGCTCCAGGCACTCCCGCCAGCAAGCCGTTCAGCACCCCCTTGATCGTGGGGTGCTGGCGCCAACGCTGCAACAGAGGTGAAGCGAGAAGGATGAAACCAAAGCTGGGGAGAAAGATGCCGATGGTTGCCGTTGCAGCTCCCAGGAGGGCCATGCCAAGGCCCCCTTGGGCCCATCCCGCCTGATACCCAACAAAAGTGCTGGTGAGAACCACTGGGCCTGGGGAGATTTGGCCGATCGCCACACCATCGAGGAACTGGGCGCTGCTCAGCCAGCCGAGATCCACGATTTGTTGCTCAAGCAGCGGAATGATCACGAGTCCGCCACCGAACACCAGCAGCCCTGTTTTGAAAAAAACCATAAACAGTTGTCCCACAAATGCAGAACTCGACGCGGTTGTTAACGCGAATCCGAGCGGTGCCAGCAAACTTCGCAATGCAGGTGGAGAGGTTGGGGGCACGTTCGAAGGCGGCAAAAATGGCAGACGCGCCACGCCTGCCAAGAGCAACAGCCATCCCGCCGTCAGCGGAAGGAACCCCAGCATGTTGAGCATCACCCCAAACATCACCAGGAGTGCTGTTAACCGTTGCCAGCGTTGACGACGGTTCTTCATTAATTTCCAGGCAAAGGCCCAGACAATGGCGGCAATAACCGGTTGCACCGTCTGCAACGCTGTCGTGAAACTTTGGATGGATTGGCCGCTGCGCCAGAGTTCACTCAGCACCAGCACGATCAGCAACCCGGGCAGCAGAAAACAGCTGCCACTGATCAATCCTCCCAGCCATCCTTTCTGTAGCCAGCCAAGGTAAATCGCCATTTGGCTGGAAGCAGGGCCGGGTAAGGCTTCACAGAGACCTAAACCTTCATCAAACTGCTCAGCATTCACCCAGTGGTGTTGATCAACGATTTGCTCTCGCAACATCGCGATATGGGCTTGAGGGCCACCGAAGCCCAGAATCCCGATGCGAAGGTTGGTTAGCAGCAGATCTCTCCAGGAGGCGATGGTCACGCGTTCATCGACGAAATGCCCTACGCATTCTTTCAACACTCTGCTCGAAGCAGCGGCAGCCATACCGGAATCCCGCTTAAACGATCCTTAATCATTTAGCGTTAACTCGAGGGTCGATATCACCTGTTACGGCTGCCCTTCATTACCATTGATGATGATTGGAGCAGACCATTTTCAAACCAACAATAAACATTAAAAAAGCAATAACTTATGTGTAACCCTATAAAACAGAAGCCTCAGCCAAACAACAGAACCCAGGCCCTATACGAAGGAGGTAATCGAGGCAAAACAGGGCCACGAATAATCCACAGCACACTTAAGAACCGCTATAAGAAAATCACTTCACCTCATGCATACCTGGAATAGAATCAATAAGTGATGGATCAGGCCATGAACCTTTTCCAAAGACTGCTTCACCAAGCATCTTTAAAAGATTACCGCCCTTGCCGAGCTCCTCACGAACACTCCACTCGATTTCCTCAAGAATATTTTCCTCAAGCGATAAAGCCGAAATCAATTCACGATACGCGACTCTTTCGTCATCATTGATATCTTTCATATCCCCAGGATTTCGTGAGCTGCCAGCAACAAGACATGCAATCTTCACAGCAAGACATTTGTCACTTTGAGTTTGGAGCTGGGCCGCTAATTCAGTTAATGATTGACGAGTGGAAAGCTCTGACGGTTGTGCGCCCTTGATCCCGAGCCGGCGTGGCAGATCAACAATCAAATCCCGTTCTTGATCAGAAACCGATCCATCGCTCCATGCGATGCGTTGCGCAATCGAAAGCAAAACCGACTGACTGCTGCTCAGTTTCATCAATTGACGGTGTCGATGATCTCAGCATTCTGGCTGCTCCAATGGTCTCTGGCCCAAAAACCCACCTCTGAATGCGAAGGAACTGCTGCTCAGCCAATGAAATACAACTCAAGCCTGAAAAAGCGGAAGAGCAATGATTCAGAACGGATACGAATTCAAGAAACAGCTTCAGCAGACGGTCGTCAGACGCATGGGTGCTCAAGCAACACAATTGAACGCTCCGTCTCGCTCAGTTCAGCAGGCTCTTGCTTTTGAGCGTCTTCAGAACCAACAACACTTGCTAAGCGAAAGGCTTGCTCCAAGTCGGTCTTGAGAGCTCCAAAGGGGTAAGTCATAAAAAAAGAGGACCGCCCACGGCCCCCAAGGAACGACACAACAACGCATCCCTACGTTGCTGCCGTTACATTAATACACAAAGTTTTGCAACGCGACCAATGGCTTTCACCACTCAGGATCTACTCGTTCTTTTCGGCAGCTTCGGCATGGCCATGTTTGCTTTGAACATCTACAAGATGACAAGGCCAGTCAAGGGGTGAGCGCAGGGGCACCAAGGGATTTGCAATCTGATTGCGTCGAGTGAACTGATCGATCCGCAAGACAATTTCAATGGCCCAAAGCAGACACCTCACCGTTCACGCTTCTGGATCGACTGAACCGTCCGCCTCGCAATCATCTGTTCACGGCACGCCAGTGGAGACACGCCTCAAAAGCGGAGCACCTGTTGCCCAATGAGCGCCTGCTTAGACGATGGCCACCAGAACACCAAGGCCTTTTTTACAAAATGAAACATGGTGTTACAGTTTTGTCATCCTTCTCCAGTCCTGGATGTTCACGCTCGACAAAGCTCGTCAAATCTTCCCGGACACCCTCACTGCTGATGCCGTTCCGGCCATCACAGCCCGCTTCAAGCTGCTCTCAGCAGAAGACCAGCTCGCTTTGATCTGGTTCGCTTACCTCGAGATGGGGCGGACCATCACCGTGGCTGCACCAGGTGCTGCGCGGATGCAATTGGCTCGCCCGATCCTCGAACAGATCCTGGCCATGAGCTTTGACGAGCAGACCAAGGTCATGTGTGATCTGGCAGCCAAGATCAACAGCCCGGTCTCAAGCACCTACGCCTACTGGTCAGTGAACGTGAAGCTGGGCTTCTGGTATGAACTCGGCGAATACATGCGTCAGGGAAAAGTCGCCCCGATCCCTCAGGGCTACAAGCTTTCGGCGAACGCCAACTCTGTGCTGGAAGCTGTGAAGAAGGTCGAGCAGGGGCAGCAGATCACCCTGCTGCGCAATTTTGTGGTCGACATGGGATTTGATCCCAGCGTGGACGACGACAAAATCGTTGCTGAACCGATCGTCGCCCCCACCCCGGTTGAAGAGCGGGAGGAAATCTTCATCCCTGGCGTTCTCAACCAGACAATTCTCAGCTACATGCAGCTGCTGAACGCCAATGATTTTGATCAACTGATCGATCTCTTTCTCGACGACGGTGCTCTCCAGCCCCCTTTCCAGCGCCCGATTGTGGGCCGCGAAGCAATTCTGAAATTCTTCAAACGCGACTGCCAAAACCTCAAGCTGATTCCGCAGGGCGGATTCGGCGAACCAGCGGAAAGTGGATTCAACCAGATCAAGGTCACCGGAAAGGTGCAAACTCCTTGGTTCGGCCGCGAAGTGGGCATGAACGTGGCCTGGCGCTTCTTGCTCGACGAAAACAACAAGATCTACTTTGTTGCCATCGACCTGCTCGCCTCGCCCGCTGAACTGCTGAAGCTTGGTGCCAAGTGACAGCCTGAAGCGCCGCGTTCAGA
>NZHI01000017.1 GCA_002691345.1 Synechococcus sp. MED650
CAGGGCGGCCGGCATCAGACCGCTCCAGTGGCGAGCCCGCTCCAGGGCTGAGTCGATCTGGCCGCTGCGGTGGCGGCCGGTTTTGCACCAGGTGGCGAAGTGCTCGCAGTTGTTGAACAGGAGGTTGTAGTTCTGCTCGCCGATGCGGCTCATCGCCCGCTGCAGGGTGATGCGTGCCGGTGAGGCATCGGCATGCTCGATCACGCTCAGGGGTTGCCCTTGGCTGAAGTCGTCTGTGGAACTGCGCAAAATTTCACGGCCCTCCAGGTAATGGGCCACGGTTCCATCGCCCAGATCGATCCCGTGGTGTTTGAACAAGCCGTGCTGACGCGGCACCTGCAGGTGGTCGGCGGCGGCCAAGGGCTCAGGCGCTCTTTTGCTGCTCGGTGCCCGGCAGCGAGAGCACGTTGCTGCCGGTGTGCTCTTCCACCATCGCCCGGGTCACCGTGAAATCCTTCACGCTGCTCTGCGATGGCAGGTCGTACATGAGATCCAGCATCAGTTCTTCAACGATGCCCCGCAGTGCCCGCGCACCTGTCTTGCGCCGGTGTGCCTCTTGGGCGATCGCTTCGATGGCGTCGTCGGCGAACTGCAGCTGAACGTTGTCCATGCTCAGCAGGGTGCGGAACTGCTTCACCAGGGCATCGCGCGGTTCGGTGAGGATCGATTTCAGTGCATCTTCATCCAGTGGCTCGAGCACCGCACTCACGGGCATGCGGCCAATGAATTCCGGGATCAGTCCATAGCGCACCAGATCATCCGGCTCGAGATGACGCAGCACCTGGGCGGCCTGAAGCTCGCGGTTGGCGCGGCTGCGACCACGGCCGTCGCTGGGCATGAAGCCGATGGCGTTCCGGCCCATGCGTTTCTGCACCACGTCTTCGAGGCCCACGAAGGCACCGCCGCAGATGAACAGGATCTGGCTGGTGTCGATCTGGATGCAGTCTTGATACGGGTGCTTGCGGCCTCCCTGGGGCGGCACGTTGGCCACGGTGCCCTCGAGCATCTTCAGCAGGGCCTGCTGCACCCCTTCACCGGAGACATCGCGGGTGATCGAGGGGTTCTCGCTTTTGCGGGCGATCTTGTCGATCTCATCGATGTAGATGATGCCGCGCTGGGCCTGGTCGACATCCATGTCGGCCTTCTGCAGCAGCCTGAGCAGGATGTTTTCCACGTCTTCACCCACGTAGCCGGCTTCGGTGAGCGTGGTGGCGTCTGCCACGGCGAAGGGCACATCCAGCATCTCCGCGAGGGTCTGGGCCAGAAGGGTCTTGCCGCAGCCGGTGGGGCCGATCAGCAGGATGTTGCTTTTGTGCAGCCGGGTTGCGGTCTGCTCGGTTTCGCCGTTGCCATCCCCCTGCCAGGCCAGTCGCTTGTAGTGGTTGTACACCGCCACCGACATCACCTTTTTGGCGGCGTTCTGACCCACCACCTGTTCATCCAGGAAGCTCTTGATCTCCTGGGGTTTGGGGATGGAAGCCAGGGTCGGTGCCGGCTTGCTGCTCTTGCGGGCGGCCGGTGCTGCCTTGCGGCTGGGTTCGCTGCTGTGGCGGGGATTGCCCTGGCTGTCCACCAGTTCCTCATCCAGGATCTCGTTGCAGAGATCGATGCACTCATCGCAGATGTAGACCCCGGGGCCGGCGATCAACTTGCGCACCTGATCCTGCGACTTGCCGCAGAAGGAGCACTTCAGATGGGCATCGAACTTGGCCATCGAACGCCGGGCACCGCATACGGAACATCACAGAGATCAACCGATGGCGTCTCCCTGAACACACAGGATCGGGAACGAAACGGCTTCTGTCAGCCCTCCGTAACGATTCCTCCGTCCCCGGAACTGTCCACCACGCGATCAATCAGACCGTATTCAACCGCTTCTGCCGGGGAAAGGAAGTAGTCGCGGTCGGTGTCTTCTGAGATTTTTTCGAGCGGCTGGCCGGTGTGGTCGGCCATCAAGCCGTTCAGGGTTTCCTTCAGGTAGAGGATNTCCTTGGCCTGGATCTCGATATCAACCGCCTGGCCCTGGGCGCCGCCAAGGGGTTGGTGGATCATGATCCGGGCGTTGGGCAGGGCCAGACGCTTGCCCTTGGTGCCTCCAGACAGCAGGAAGGCACCCATGCTCGCCGCCAGGCCGTAGCAGATGGTCACCACATCGGGAGCCACCTGCTGCATGGTGTCGTAGATGGCCAGGCCAGCCGTCACCGATCCACCGGGGGAGTTGATGTAGATCTGAATGTCTTTTTCCGGATCCTCGGCTTCGAGGAACAGCATCTGGGCAACGAGCGCATCGGCGACGGCATCGTCGACACCGGTGCCCAGAAAAATGATCCGTTCCCGCAGAAGGCGGGAATAGATGTCGAAGGCGCGATCGCCCCGGCCGGATTGCTCGACAACGGTGGGCAGCGGTCCAGGCGCTGAAACGGGCATGGCAGCCCGCCAACGGTTCTGAATCGGGTGATGGCTGCGGGCGTCGATCACGCGCTCGGTGTCCGGAGGAGTTGGATCAATCTATGGGTGCTGCTCACTCCTTGGCGTCCGCCTTGGACTTGGCCTTGGCCTTTTTCTTGGCTGCAGGCTTCGCTTCACCCTCGTCTGGAGCCTTTTCGGTGAGGGTGCTGTTGTCTTCCAGCCAGCTCATCAGCTGATCCTGCATCAGGTCGTCCATCACCGCTTGGCGCAGCCGTTCCGGATCGATCTGAGCATCAGCGGAGAGTTCCTTCTTCACCTCTTTGATCTTGTCGTCCACAGCTTTGTCGTCCAGCTTGATCTCCTCGGCTTCAGCCAGAGCGGTGAGGGCAAAGCTGCGGCGCAGCCGTTCCTCGGCCTCGGGGCGCGAGTTCTGCATCAGGTTGCGCACCAGATCGGGGGTGAACAGCGATTTCACGTCCATCCCTTGCTGCGCGAACTGAGCGGCGGTCTGCTCCAGCAGATTGCGGCTTTCCTGTTGGATCAACGCTTCCGGCAAGTCCACCTCAAGCTGTTCCACCAGAGCGGCGATCAAGGCATCCCGGCGGTTGCTGGTCTGCCGGCGCTCGGCGTCGTCTTTGAGGCGTTGCTCGAGGTCTTTGCGCAGGTCGGCCAGGGTGTCTTGCTCGCTGGCCTGTTTGGCAAAGGCATCGTCGAGTTCCGGCAGCTCGCGGGTTTTGAGATCCTTCAGCTCGATCTCGAAGGCCGCCTTGCGGCCGCGGGCATCCTCCTTCGGATAGTCATCGGGGAACTGGCAATCCACGGTTTTGCTGTCGCCCACCGCCATGCCGATCACTCCCTCGATAAAGCCGGGGATCATCCGGCCGTTTTCGAGGTCCACATCCATGGAGTCGGCACTGCCGCCTTCGATCTCGCTGCCGTCATCGCTGTAGGTGCCCTTGAAGCCCAGAACGGCAATGTCGCCTTGCTCCGCGGCGCGACCCTCCACCGGCACCACCGTGGCCATCTGTTTGCGGGAATCTTCCAGCATGGTGTCCACTCGGGACGGGTCGTAGGCGACGGTTTCGAACTCCGCCTTCAGCCCTTTGGTGGTTTTCAGCTTCGGCGTGGGTGCCACATCCGCCTCGAGGGTGAAGGTGAGTTCCTTGCCGGGCTCGAATCCGTCGAGCAGGCCATCGAATCCACTGCTCAGATCGGGCTGGCTGATCGGCTCAAGCGATTCCTGCTGAATGGCATCCCGCCAGGCGTTATCGATCAGTTTCTCCAGTGCCGTCGCCTTGATGCGCATTCCACCCAGCTGCTGCACCAACACCGCCCGTGGCACCTTGCCCTTGCGGAATCCTGGAAGGTTGATGGAGCGGCTGAGGCTGTTGATGGCGTCTTCGTAGCTGGTCTTACAGCGCTCGCCGGGCACGGTCACCGTCACCGCCAGGCGGCTGCTGGGGCGGGCTTCGGTCGTCACCTTCAGGGCGGCAGCGCTCATGGCGAGAGGTTGTTCACAGGGCAGCCCGCCACTTTAAGAAACGGTTGAATTCGGCATAGGTCAGTAAGGTGTGATCGCTGATCGACGACCGCCACGATCTCTACGCAGTGGTGCGCCGTTCGCTCGGTCAACAGATTCTGATCAGATTTTTCGTCCCACAGCTTGGCTTCGACCCTTCCCAATCGCCCCCTCAACGTTGCAGTCCTCGGTGCCAGCGGAGCTGTCGGTCAAGAGCTTCTGTTACTGCTTGAGGAGCGCAACTTCCCTGTCGCTGAACTGAAATTGTTGGCGTCGGCCCGTTCCGCGGGTCAAACCCAGCAGTGGAATGGCCGAACCCTCACCGTTGAAGAGGTGTCTGCTGAAGCGTTCAACGGCATTGATCTCGTTCTGGCATCGGCCGGTGGTTCCGTCTCGCGGCAGTGGCGCGATGCGATCACAGCGGTTGGTGCGGTGATGGTGGATAACTCCAGTGCCTTTCGGATGGAGGAGGGCGTTCCCCTGGTGGTGCCGGAAGTGAATCCGGATGCAGCGTTCGGCCACGCCGGTGTGATTGCAAATCCCAACTGCACCACGATCCTGCTCACCCTGGCTCTGGCTCCCCTCGCTGCCAAACGCCCCATGCGGCGCGTTGTGGTGAGCACGTATCAATCCGCCAGTGGCGCTGGTGCTCGCGCGATGGAAGAGTTGAAAACCCTTTCACAGACAGTGTTGGATGGGGGAACTCCCCAGGGTGAGGTGCTGCCCTATTCGCTGGCCTTCAACCTGTTTCTGCACAACTCGCCGCTCCAGGAGAACAGTTACTGCGAGGAGGAAATGAAGATGGTGAACGAGACTCGCAAAATCATGGGTCTTCCTGATCTGCGGTTCACAGCTACTTGTGTGCGTGTTCCAGTGCTCCGTGCGCATTCCGAAGCGGTGAACATTGAATTTGAACAGCCGTTTCCGGTGGATGAAGCCCGGGAGCTGCTCGCTGGGGCACCCGGTGTTGAACTGATCGAGGATCCTGCGGTGAATCGTTTTCCGATGCCCACCGATGTCACCGGCCGCGATCCGGTGGCCATCGGCCGAATCCGTCAGGACATCAGTGATCCCAATGCTCTGGAGCTCTGGCTTTGCGGGGATCAGATCCGTAAAGGAGCGGCGCTCAATGCCGTTCAGATCGCCGAATTGTTGATCGAGACGTGATGACCCAGGCTGCCCTCTCACCCACTCCCTTCGGCCGTGTCGTCACCGCAATGGTGACGCCGTTTGATGCCAGCGGTGCCGTTGACCTTGAGCTGGCTGCCCGCTTGGCCCGGCACCTCGTGGATCAGGGATCCGATGGATTGCTGGTGTGCGGAACCACCGGTGAATCCCCCACGCTCAGCTGGCAGGAGCAGCTGCAGCTGTTGGAAACAGTGCGTGCGGCGGTGGGAACGACCGCCCAAGTGTTGGCTGGCACCGGCAGCAATTGCACCGCGGAAGCCGTGGAGGCAACCCAGGCGGCAGCCGCAGCAGGTGCTGATGGTGCTTTGGTGGTGGTTCCTTACTACAACAAGCCTCCCCAGGAGGGGCTTGAAGCTCATTTCCGCTCGATCGCGCAGGCAGCCCCAAGCCTGCCGCTGATGCTTTACAACATTCCTGGACGGACGGGTTGCAACATCACACCGGCAACCGTGGCTCGGTTGATGGACTGCCCCAATGTGGTGAGTTTCAAGGCCGCCAGCGGAACCACCGAAGAAGTCACGGCTTTGCGGTTGGCCTGCGGCCCCAAGCTGGCGATCTACAGCGGAGACGATGGCCTCACCCTGCCGATGCTGGCTGTTGGTGCCGTTGGNGTTGTGAGTGTGGCCAGCCATGTGGTCGGCCCCCAGATCCGCGCCATGATTAATGCCTATCTGGGTGGCGATGCAGCGGCTGCGCTCGCACACCACGAAGCCTTGATACCGCTCTTCAAAGACCTGTTCGTCACCACCAATCCCATTCCTGTCAAAGCGGCGCTCGAGTTGAACGGCTGGTCCGTCGGAGCTCCCCGTCCCCCCTTGGCCCCCCTTCCTGAAGCAATGAAAACAACCTTGTCTCAAACCATGGCTGCCCTTCGTCAGACCTAGTTCGGTCCGGCTTAACGGCTTACGCAAACAGTTTTATCAACAGTTTTTCATGGCTAACAACGCACGATCCGGTAAAGAGCAAGAGCCCTGCTTGCGGGTGATTCCCCTGGGCGGACTGCACGAAATCGGCAAGAACACCTGCGTGTTCGAGTTCGGCGACGATCTGATGCTGGTGGATGCCGGTCTGGCTTTCCCCAGCGATGGCATGCACGGTGTGAATGTTGTGCTGCCCGACACCAGCTTCCTGCGCGAGAACCAGAAGCGAATCCGGGGAATGATCGTCACCCATGGGCACGAAGATCACATCGGTGGCATTTCTCACCACCTCAAGCACTTCAACATTCCAGTGATCTACGGGCCGCGTCTGGCCCTCTCGATGCTCACCGGAAAGATGGATGAGGCTGGTGTCTCGGATCGCACCACGCTGCAAACCGTTGGCCCCCGCGATGTGGTGAAGGTGGGTCAGCACTTCTCGGTGGAGTTCATCCGCAACACCCACTCCATGGCCGACAGCTTCTCGCTGGCGATCACCACGCCGGTGGGAACGATCATCTTCACCGGTGATTTCAAGTTCGATCACACCCCGGTGGATGGGGAGAACTTCGATCTGGCCCGCCTGGCCCATTACGGCGACAAGGGGGTGCTGTGTCTGTTCAGTGACTCCACCAACGCCGAGGTTCCCGGCTTCTGCCCGCCCGAGCGCTCGGTGTTCCCCAACCTGGATCGCCACATCGCCAATGCCGAGGGTCGGGTGATTGTCACCACCTTCGCCAGTTCGATCCACCGGGTGTCGATGATCCTGGAGCTGGCCCTGAAGAACGGCCGCAAGGTGGGTCTGCTCGGCCGCTCGATGCTCAACGTGATCGCCAAGGCCCGGGAACTGGGTTACATGCGCGCGCCTGATGAACTGTTCGTGCCGATCAAGCAGATCAACGATGTTCCCGACCGGGAAACGTTGCTGCTGATGACCGGCAGTCAGGGGGAACCCCTGGCGGCTCTGAGCCGGATTTCCCGTGGTGAGCACCCTCAGGTGAAGGTGAAAACCACCGACACGATCATCTTCTCGGCCAGCCCGATTCCCGGGAACACCATCTCGGTGGTGAACACGATCGACAAGCTGATGATGCTCGGCGCCAAGGTCGTTTACGGCAAGGGCGAAGGCATTCACGTGTCAGGCCACGGCTTCCAGGAAGACCAGAAGCTGATGCTGGCGCTCACCAAGCCCAAGTTCTTTGTGCCCGTGCACGGTGAGCACCGGATGCTGGTGCAGCACTCCAAGACCGGTCATTCCATGGGCGTGCCGGTCGACAACACCCTGATCATCGATAACGGCGATGTGGTGGAACTCACCCCCGATTCGATCCGCAAGGGCAGTGCGGTGAAGGCGGGGATCGAATTGCTGGATCAATCCCGCAANGGCATCGTTGATGCCCGNGTGCTGAAGGAGCGCCAGCAATTGGCGGAAGACGGNGTCGTGACGATCCTGGCGGCGATCAGCACCGATGGCGCAATGGTGGCGCCGCCGCGGGTGAACCTGCGGGGTGTGGTGACCACCGCCGATGCCCGCAAGATGTCGCTCTGGACGGAGCGCGAAATCACCTGGGTGCTGGAGAACCGCTGGAAACAGCTGTGTCGCAACACCGGTGGCAAGGCTCCTGAAGTGGATTGGATGGGTGTTCAGCGGGAAGTGGAGGTGGGTCTCAGCCGCCGCATGCGCCGCGAACTGCAGGTTGAGCCGCTGATTCTCTGTTTGGTGCAACCGGCTCCGGGCGGCACAGCGGTCTACAAGGGTCGTGCTGATGCCGAGCCCGACGATCGTCCGGCTCCGCGCTCTCGTGGTGGTGGTCGCGGTGGCAGTGGTGGCGGATATCAGGGGCGTCGCAATGGCGGTGGAACGCCCGCACCGGTTCGCACCAACCAGGCCAATCCGTCCAACGCCCCAGTGAAGCAAGCCGCTCCAGCTCCGGTCACAGCAGCCACCGCAGTTGTGGAGAAGCCAGCCGTGAAGGTTGATTCGGAACCGGAGATGCCCGCAGGCCGCACCCGCCGTCGCCGTTCAGCGGCGAGTTGAGCGGGCGAAGACCCTTTTGATCCTGTTGATCAGCCCCATCGGCTCAGTTGAGTCGGTGGGGTTTTCGATTTCAGGCTCGAGTTGTCGACGGATCAAGGAGGTTGAGTTTCATCGACCTCTGATAGTTGATTATCGCCTGCTTAAAGCCGTTGCCAGAGGCCTTGATTGTTCTGAGGTAATCAACCTTTGCCGAACGTTTTGGGCCAATGGCTGTTTTTTGTGCGTTACTGAGCTTGGATTAGGCTCATGATATACATGCTGGGCTCATGGTTAAAAGAGTTTCTAAGAAGAAGCTGGCGACTCTTGATAATGAGGTTACGTTTTCATTGAACGTGCCCGATGTCGGCTCCTTGAATGCTGATGCTAAAAAGACACTTATTCTGTTTGGCATGCCTCGCGGTGGGACGACGATGATCGCGAATGTTGTTCGCTCAATGGGAGTTTATTTGGGTGAAGGATTGCCAGTGAATCTTGAAGATTGTGATTTCAATTGGGACGTTTTGGGGCGAACAAATCCGGACTGGACCCGTGAGCAAAAGATTGCTTCTATCAGGCAGTCTGTTGAAAGCAGGAATCAAAAATTCGACATTTGGGGATGGAAATATCCGCGTGTGGACCTCTATCTGAAGGATATTCACTCTCAGGTTGTTAATCCGATGTTTGTGTGTGTGTTCCGCGATGTTGTCGCTTCAACCTGGCGCAGTGTTGTGCGTCGTGGTCAGCCAGCCGCTGATGTTATTCGTTACGCGCTGGAGCTTCAGGCGAATCAATTGACGCTTCTTGATGAGACTGGTGCTCCTTCGTTGTTGGTGAGTTACGAGAAGGCGATTGATGATCCTCTGCAATTGGCTGCATCGTTGAATCAATTTATGGGCCTTGGTTTTTCGAGGAAGGAGCTGAAGGATCATGCCAAGAGGGTCAACGCTCAAATGGGCTACCAAGCGAGTGAGGTGTGAGTTTGATGTGATGTTTGGCGCTCTCAGCAAATTGCAATTCGCGTTTTCTGGTCAAATGTCTTGAATTGATATTTTCATTGCTTGGTTTTTGAGCTGCAGGTTTGTGAAATTATTGGTTTAGGGCATTGAAAAAGACATATCGTGGTTGTGTTTCGCCAAAGCCCATTCGTCGCCCAAGGTGTTACGACATCCGGATGCTTGCTTGGGGCAGTTAGCGGCCAGCTNAGCGGGCGAANGCTCGTTTGATCCTGTTGATCAGTCCCATTGGCTTGTTGGAGTCGGTGGGGCTTGATGNTTCTGGCTNGAGTTGCACCCGGAGCCACGATGTCTGCAGNAGATCCTTGGCCGCTGTGTCCAGGGGTATGGGAGCGACGTCGTCTCTCGATGGCTGTTCTGTTGGTGGCTGTTCTGGCTCCGGCGGCGACAAGTCCACGGCTGCACCAGCTTCTGGTGAAACCGTTGGCTCTGGGCTTGGGACTGGCCTGGGAGTGGCAGTGGGTGTTGGCGTTGCAGTCGGAACGANCTGGGGTTCCTCGTCATGGGCTAACCACGGCATCGCTGTGATCACATCAGCCTGTGCTGGCTTGGCTTGATCGGGATCCGTGCTTAGGAAGGGATCCTTCAGCAGGTCTGGGATGGAGCCGTCAGCGGTACGGGGTGTCTTTGCTTCGCTGGCGGTGTTCTCGGATCGGCACTGCTCCAGCCCTTGTTCGGCCAGCGCTGCAATCGTGGCCTCTGGAGCACTGTCGAGCACCNNTTGGTAAGCAACGGCGGCTGGTTCCGGTTGATTGAGTCCATGCAGCTGGATGTGACCCAGAAGCAACGACACCACTGCACGCCATTGCAAAACAACANNTTGGGATNGGTGGTGCGATGCCTGCTGGAGTTGATCCAATAACTCTGTCGCGATGGCATGGGCAACGGTGTANTCGCCCAATCCATANGCGCGTTCCGCGGCTTGATACTGCTTCTCGAATGCCTCGTCCACAGGGGATGTGCGATGCCCCAGTTGTAGGTCTTTTAGTTCTGATCGAGGGGGGATGCTGTTCCCTGGGCCTGGTGTTGGATCTTCCCTCCAAGGCCGAAACCAGCATGCACGGCTTGCAGGGCCTGAACACCGTCGCTCTCGGAAACGACGCAGCTGGTGCGAATTTCGCTGGTGGCGATCAGGCCGATGTTGATGCCTGCATCGGCGAGGGCTCGGAACATGCGGCCCGCAGTTCCTGGCGTTGCAGGCATGCCGGCTCCCACGGCGCTCACGCGTGCAATGGCTTCACCATCTTCCAGGGCGGCACCGGGCCACTGGGCCAGCAGAGGCGCTAAGGCCACATCGGCTCTGCTGCGGTCGTCTTTGCGCAGGATGAAGCTGATGTCCCGGGAGCCATCGTGATGCTGGCGTTCTGATTGCACGATGGCGTCCAGGCTGATGGCGTTATCGGCCAATGCTGAACACAATGCAGCGGCGGTNCCGGGGCGNTCNGGCACATGACGCACGCTCAACTGCACCTGATCGCGGTCCAGCGCTACACCCCTCACTTCTGGCTCCCCAGCCCCGTTCTCGCTGGGATTGATCGAAATCTGGGCATCCTCGAGATCGAAGGCCTGCTGCACAGCCTGAAGCGCTTTGGCGCCGTTGGNGGAATCAATCACGCAGCTCACCTTCACTTCGCTGGTGGCGATCAGCCGCAGGTTGATCCCCTGGTGTGACAGGCAGTTGAACAAGCTGGCGGCGATGCCGGGGCGTCCCATGATCCCTGCTCCACCGATGCTCAGCTTGGTGAGCCCTCCTTCGGCGGCCAGCTCTCCACCGAGGCTGTCGAGAACNCTCTGGCTCACGCCCCGGGCCGACTCCANATCCGTTTCGGCAACGGTGAAGGTGATGTCGTTGCTGTTNCCCTCGTGGGTGGCCTGAATGATCAGATCAACATTGATCCCTGCTTCCGAGAGGGTTTCAAACAGGCGAGCGGCGATGCCGGGTTGATCGGGGATGTGGGAAAGAGCGATGACGGCCTGGTNGTTCACCTCCTCGGCGCCGTCCACAGGGCTTCCCAGTTCCAGCCCGCTCTGGCTGATCGGCCTGGCGGTGCGGCTGGTGAGCCGGGTTCCGGGTGCATCACTCCAGCTNGAGCGCACCACCAGATTNACGCCGTAATTNCGGGCAATCTCCACGGCNCGGGGGTGCAGCACCGAAGCACCGAGGCTGGCNAGCTCCAGCATCTCGTCNCAGCTGATCGTGGTCATCAGTTGTGCNTCCGGCACCTTGCGCGGATCGGTGCTCAGCACACCGGGCACATCGGTGTAGATCTCACAGGCATCAGCACCGAGGGCTGCGGCCAACGCCACCGCCGAGGTGTCCGAGCCTCCGCGGCCAAGGGTGGTGATNTCGTTGATTCCGTCGCTGCTGGTGGTGCTCCCCTGGAAGCCGGCCACCACCACCACCTGCCCCTCGCCCAGACGGTTGCGGATGCGATCGGTGCGAATTCCAAGGATGCGGGCCCGCCCATGGGTTGATTCGGTGGTGATGCCCACCTGCGGGCCGGTCATCGACACCGCCGCCACACCGCGGGCATGCAGGGCCATGGCCAGGAGGGAGATCGACACCTGTTCGCCGCTGGCCAGGAGCATGTCCATTTCCCGCTGGGGNGGACTGCTGTTCAAGGCATCGGCGAGGCNGGTGAGTTCATCGGTGGTGTGTCCCATGGCGGACACCACCACCACCAGGTCGTGGCCATCGTCTCGGCTGTTGCTGATGCGTTCGGCCACGGCCTGGATGCGTTCCACACTGCCGACGGACGTGCCGCCGAACTTCTGCACCAGGAGGGCCATGGTCTGGGCTTCAGCAACGCTGGATTTTCTCACCCGATGGTCGGGTCTTAACCCAGCAGCCCATCGCGGAACGCATCCCCTGGNAGCGCGCCCCGTTTGAGCCGTGCTTCCACCTCGAGCAATCTGCCCATCAGCGAGAGAAAGCGCTTGGATGGCCGGCCCTGCAGCTGCTTGCGCATCACGTAGATGCGTTTCGGGTTGCCGATGCCGGCGGCCTTGGCGATCACNGCTACATCGCGCTCCCCNTGTTGTTCCAGCAGGCTCACCCAGAGCCAGCCGCGCACCTGCCCTGTGAGCGTCGCGATGATGCGCAGGGCCGGTTCGCCGGCATCGATCAGTGCATCCCANCGGGCGATCGCTTCGCCGGGATCGCCCTCGAGCAGGGCATCACCCACGGCGAGGGCATTGGTGGAGCGTCCCCCCACCAACTCCTGCACAAGGGCACCGGAAATGGTGGTGCTTCGCAGTGAGAGCTTGCGCAACTCGGATTCGAGCCTGGCGCTGTCGGTGCCGATGGCGTCCACCAGGGCATCGATGGCATCNGCATCCACAGTGAGGCCCAGGGCTTCGGCGGTGCGTTGCACCAGCTGCCGCTGGCCGTTGCCATCCCAGGCGGCTGGTAGTGGGAAGCTTTGCTCGTGATCCTGGCCGGCCTTGATCCGCTTCTGCAGGGCCTTGGTGGTGCGCAAGCGGCCATCCGGCTTGGCGGGGTTCACCAGCACCAGATGGCTGGTGTCGGGTACCAGGGTCAGGGCGGTTTCGAACCGGTCGGCCAGTTCGGCTGAACAACCATTGCAAAAAGGGCTGCGCTGCAGCAGCACCATCCGTTCGCCCGTCGCGAAGGGTGGTGTTCGGGCTTCCTCAAGGGCTTGGAGGGCCTGGCCGGCTTCAGCTCCATCGAGACGGCTGAGGTTGAGGCTGCTCCAGCTCGGGTCCACCACCCGCTTGATCAGGGCGTCGATGGCCCGGTCGCGGGCGGCGGCGTCATCTCCCCAGATCAGATGGATCGGCATGGGCTGATGATGGCGTGGATGACCCAAGACCACCCGATCTTCACCGAAAGCATCCGGCGGATTCGGATTGCCCTGGGGGAGACGGGCTTGCCGTTCCTGGAGCAGCAGGTGTTGGAACGACTCGTGCACAGCAGTGGTGATCTCTTCCTGGGAGCACTGCTGCGGTTCAGTGATGGGGCTTGTGAGCGGGGGCTTGAGGCGTTGCAACAGGGGGCGCCGATCCTTACGGATACCGCGATGGCCGCAGCAGCGGTGGCACCGATGGCCCAACGCAGCCTCGGCAGCGAAGTGCACACGGTGCTGAAGTGGGCCCCGGAGGCAGCGCCGCCGCGCTCCACGCGCACAGCCGCTGGCATGGAGCAAGCATGGCGAATCCTGGGCCAACAATCACCACCGCCTGTGGTGCTGATCGGCAGTGCGCCAACAGCTCTGGAGGTGTTGATGCAGCAGGTGGCACTTGGTGCACCAGCCCCCAGTCTGGTGATCGGCATGCCGGTGGGCTTCGTTGGGGTGGCGGAAAGCAAAGCGCATCTGGCAGCCAGCGGTCTGGATCAGATCCGTTTGGAGGGCACGCGCGGTGGGGCGGGATTGGTCGCTGCTGCAGTCAATGCCTTGTTGCGCGCGTCTGTGTGAAAATCTCGTGATGCGGCCTCTCGATTTGCTCACAGCATGAAGAATTTTGAGCTGTTCTCAACATCGATTGGAATTCTTGGCTCAGAGCAAACAGATGAAGTTAGCGATCAAAAAACTTTTATTGTTTATGGAGTTCCACGAGGTGGAACCACGATGGTTGCGAGGGTCGTCGAGCAATTGGGTGTACCGATGGGCAAGAACTTGCCCTTGAATTACGAAGACCAAGATTTTAATTTTGATAAAATGTCTGATCAGCTCAAGGCCGATCCTGCCTTGATGCATCAAGCTCTCCGTCGCGCGATCCGCAAGCGGAATCAGGAATATCAAGTGTGGGGATGGAAGTATCCACGTGCGCATCGTTATTTGCCAGCCATTCTTGAGAATATNCGTCGCCCACATTTAATCTGTGTGATGCGAGATCCAGTTGCTTCNTCATTTCGGCCACTGCGTCGTANAAGCAATGGCTCAAGCNCAGGTCNAGAGACATCAGCACTNCGNTTGATGAAACAGCATTTAAATTGGCAGGAACAAAATCTTGATCTGATTCATCAATTCGGATGCCCAGCATTGATGTGCAGCTATGAGAAATCAATTCTTCAGCCAGACGATTTTGTTCGCGAACTCTCAGGGTTTATGGGATTGNGTAGTGATGAAGTCAATGTTCAACGGGCNATCGAGCAGATCAAGCCCGGCAGTTANATTCAGGCTTAGATGTTGTTCAGNAACTGATATCCCTGCCAAATGTCCTTCATCGAATTCCCAAAGCGATCGAGCATGTAGTCATATGTTGATCGAAANCGNTNAANCAGTTCNTGATTCGTTTCTCGAGGGATTTCTGTCGTTTTTGGCGAAGCATTGAACACCTGTTCTGTGTCAAATTTGTTTAAAGAAATTCCAAGAAAGTTTTGAATATTTGTGTAACTCATCTCGTTGAAGAGCGTCTCGTAAAATCCGTAATAAATATTTTGACGATCGAACACCTTCTCAATATTTTTAATTGTGTGTTGATAGCTTGATTTGATGTGAGCGAAATCTTTAAGAGTTTTGTTGGAGATGAATTGCAGTTCGTCAAACTTTAATTGCCTTGTTTCATTCATATTGCGCTTTTTCATTCGAGCGAGCGACCAGGCCCTTTCAACGGGATCACGCATGAGAAAGAAAACTTTCACGGTGAATCCTTTTTCCTCAAGCCTGCTTTTGATCATGCGAAACATGGGTGCTTGCAGGATGGCATAATTCGGCGTTATGTCGCCAACAGCTTCAACCTCTGAATTTTTTAAATACAGATAGTCAAAATAATCAAAGTAGTGATCTAGGTTGTCTAAAAAAGCAAGTTCGAGGGCAATGTGCTTAGAACGTTTTCGGTCAGCACCTAAATTTTTCCCCAGTTTTCCGGATTCGTTAAGATCAAGAATTTTCTTGATCCGTTTGTTTCGAAAGCAATTGCCTGAATCATCCTTGATGCTGCGAGGGTTTACATCATCTATCGCATCAAAAATATGATATTCCTTGCGAAATCCGAGATCGACGTTCTGGTTGATATTGAGCTGTCTGTGAAGCCAGGTGGTGCCGCCTTTTTGTGCGCCAACGCCAAGAATAAAGAGCTTCTTCATTGTCGCGACAATTTTTTTGATTTTAACATGTGGCCCCGTTCATTCATTTCGGCTTGTGTGTGGATCAGCTCGATTGATCCGCTCTATTGTGGTGAGGCTAAATCATTTCATAGTTGTGCTGCTGAAATTCTTCTTCGAAACACGCATTGATGATGTCTAGTTCATCCCGCTTGAAGAGCTCGTGTGCAGCGAGTTGTTTGGTTGTGGTCGTTTTCTTCAGGTGGGGTAGTTCTGGAGCATTTGGTTTTTCGAGCTGCCCCAGTAATGTCTTGTAGTCGTCGTTAAGGCTTTCGTAGCGAAGATAGAAATTAGGCCGCAGCTTATTCTGTTTATCTTTGTAAAGGTCGATATTGAGGCGGAGATTTCTTTCGGATGCTTTGGAAAAGAATTTTGTTTTAGCTTGTTGAAAGTAGCTGCTGTTGGTATCGATGGCCACTTCCGATCGTTCCTTCACAGCTTCTTTGTTGGCCATGTGTTTGATGCGGGATAGGGCTTGTCCGTAGGGACAGCGGGTGATGCCGATGATGGTCCAGTCGCTGGGAATTGTTCCGAAGCGGCCTTCAATCTGGTTGAAGGGCATGTGCCCCATATAGCGACCACGGGGCTTGCGGATTTCGGCCCAGTTCGCTTCTGCGCCGCGTTCGATGCGTCTGATTAAGCGATGGTAAATCTTGAGTTTTTCGGCATCAGCTCCATAATTCTGGGCCATCAAGTGGGTGGTACGGAAACGAACAACTTCATCAATTGGTGTAATCGGTGTGAGAATATCGTTTGAATCGCAGAGGCTTGCAAGCCCAACTTCTACGCTGGTTCCTGCAACTTTTCGGCCCTTGATGAATACAAATTGATTGGATTCAGAAATGATCATCTGTGGGCCGACCGATTGGGCA
>NZHI01000018.1 GCA_002691345.1 Synechococcus sp. MED650
GTGGATCTTGATCTGGCTCAACAGCGTTACCAGGCCTTAGCCGATGCTCTGCTGGATGCCTGGCCGGATCAAAATGACGAACGGAAAGCTGCCTTCAAAACCTGGGAGGAACAGCAGGGCTGGCTGGATGATCACGCGCTTTTCACCGTGCTGCACGACCAGCACAGCAACGCTTGGTGGACCTGGCCTGAACCCCTAGCCCGTCATCAATCCAAGGCCCTCAAGCGCTGGGCCAGCGAGCACAGCGAAGCCCTGCTGCGGGAACGCCTTCTGCAATGGCACCTGGATCGCCAGTGGCAAAAGATCCGTGTGCTGGCCAAGGATCTGGGGGTCAAGCTGTTTGGCGATCTGCCGTTTTACGTGAGCAGCGACAGCGCCGATGTTTGGAGCCGCCGCCACCTTTTCACGATCAGCGACAACGGCACCCTGAGCACCCAAAGCGGAGTGCCACCGGACTATTTCTCCGAGACCGGCCAGCTGTGGGGATCACCGGTTTACCGATGGGGGCGGCATCGGCTCACTCGGTTTCAGTGGTGGCGCCAGCGCATGGCACGGCAACTTGAACTCATCGACCTCCTGCGACTGGACCATTTCCGTGCCCTTGCAGCTTTCTGGGCCGTACCGGGGGGAGACAGCACAGCCCAGAACGGCGTGTGGCAGGCATCACCGGGACAAGCCTTGTTGAAGCAGCTTCAACGGGATGCCGGCGGAACCCTCCCCCTGGTGGCGGAGGACCTTGGCGTGATTACGCCAGACGTTGAAACGCTTCGCGATCAGTTCCAACTGGCGGGCATGAAGGTGCTCCAATTCGCTTTCGATGGGGAGAGTCACAACCCGTATCTGCCCGAGAACATCCATGGGCAGCGCTGGGTGGTGTATACGGGCACCCACGACAACCCGACCACGCTGGGCTGGTGGCAACGCCTCGATGAGGCCAGCCGCAACAGAGTGTCGGCACGCATCAATGGCACGGTGTCTGCTCCCGCATGGCATCTGCTCGACATGGCATTCGCCACGACAGCAGGGCTCGTGGTGGCCCCATTGCAGGATCTGCTCCATCTGGATGACCAAGCCCGCTTCAACACACCAGGAACCTGTGAAGGCAACTGGAACTGGCGCCTTCAGCGCTTCGACACTGCATTAACCGATGCCCTGCGTGGTTACGGCGCCAGAGGAGCCGTCTGGGGACGGTCCAGGGAGGGGGCCTCAGCACTGCTAACGCGATAGATCCCTGGCTTCTTTGGCTCAGGGGTCAGTGCAATGCCATTCCACAGCAGTTGATCCTCGGCTGCAGCAGGAGGATCCAACCGGAGCTCGATTGGAGCGGTGAGTTGAAGGGTGAGCTGCCCGGCACCGATTTTCATCTGCAGGCGATCTCCCCCACCACTGAACAGTTCAAGGGCGTGAGGTTTCTTCAGCTCAAGTTGCAGAATCCCCACAGACGGTGAGCGTGGGTCATTCGGGAGCTCGAGCCAGTCTTGAGGNCGNCGTTGACGCGCCCGTTGCAACGGCCGGAGCTCCGGCATGGTGGTGTCAGCAGCCTCAGCCGTCGCGATCGCGCTCAGGTCAGCCCGCACGGGTTCCAAGCTAAGACTGTTGCGCTGGGCTAGATCCTGCTGCTGGCGGTTGATGGCCAGAAGACTGATGGCAATCACCACGCCGTACACGAGGCTGCCCTGCCAGGTGGTGAAAACATCAATATTGCCGAGGGTGAACCGACCCAGACCAGTTTTGGCAGTGCTGCGAGGCACCACCAGAGGTGCCGGAAGCAGAGGATCAAGACAGCCAGCCGGGAGTTCAAGGCGATGCTCGATCTGGGGAAGCATCGAAGCGAGATAAGCCCTCTCGGGGAGACGATCAAGCCAGCCACGTTCGAGCGCCTCCAGCACTGGCGTCGTGATGCGCAGCTGAGTTGCCAGATCTCGCAAGGAAAGCCCTAGAGCTTCACGTCTCCCCCGCAACCTCAAGCCAAGATCTTCAATCTGCTGATGAGATAACTCTCCATCGGAGAAGGAGGGGGTGCGCCCGGTTCGAGGACGGCGCCACCAGGTGCCTGGACGCATCAATCGCATGGGGTGGTGGCACCACGCAGCAGAGGTCTCCATTCTCCCTCGCTCAGCCATGTCCAGCAGCCCTCTTGGAGTGCACCGAGCTGCANGCCTGCAATCGCAATCCGCTGCAAATCCTGAACGGGATGCCCCAGCAGTTCAGCGATGCGACGAATCTGGCGGTTCCGCCCCTCGCGCAGTTCAATCTCCAGCAGGGCCCGCCGGCCTTCGCTGCGAAGCAAAACGACCCGGGCGGGCCGGGTCAGGCGTCCGTCAAGAGGCAAGCCTCGTCGCCACTTGTGGAGCACAGCATCCGTCGGCACACCCCTGACCCAGACCCGGTAGGTCTTGGGATGGCTGTAGCGCGGATGGGTGAGCTTGAGGGTTAGCTCNCCAAAATCAGTGAGCAGGAGAGCACCACGGCTCTCGGCATCCAGACGACCAACCGGATGAAGCCCCCGGCGATGGTGGCGGGGCAAAAGATCCAGAACAGTGGAGCGTCCATGGGGGTCATCGCAGCTGCAGATCACCCCCTTTGGTTTGTTGAGCAGCAACACCCGAACCGACTGACGGATCGGCAGTGGCGCATCATCAACACAGATCAATTGATGATCAGGATCAGCCTGATCACCCAGCTGCGCCAGCCGACCATCCACAGAGACGCGGCCCGCTTCGAGCCACTCTTCAGCGCGTCGCCGCGAACAAAGGCCAGCTGCTGCGATCAGCTTCTGCAACCGCTGACGCGTCACGGAATCAGGGCTTTGGGAAGCAGCAACTCCATGCAGGCACCACCACTGGGATGATTCCGCGCCTCGACACGGCCGCCATGATTCACTGCGATCTGCTGAACGATGGCCAGGCCGAGCCCACTTCCGCTTCGGGCAGACCGGGCCCGAGATGGATCACCGCGGTAAAAACGCTGGAACATGCTGTCCAGGTCGGATTCACTCAGGCCGGAGCCGTGATCACGGATGCTGAGCAGCCACCAGCCGCCACTCTGCAAAACCTCCACATCCACAGAGCTGCCATCTGGTGAATACCTCAATGCATTGTCGAGAAGATTGAGAACTGCGCGATGCAAACGCCGCTGATCTCCCATCATCGGCCCGGCCTCTGAACGATCAAACTGAAGCTCCACCTCCCGCTCCTCAGCCAGCGGCCGGATGCTGCTCCAGGCACTGTCGACCAGATCCTCCAAGGTGATCGCGGTGTAGCTACNGCTTTCCTGCGGTAGGCANTTCTCCAGGCGGGAGAGTTCGAGCAGATCCTCCACCAACAGTTGGAGCCGTCTCAACTCCCGTTGCAGACGTTGCACCAGCACAGTGTCGGATTCATTCACCGCCATCTCCAAACGGTCACTGACCAGCATCAGCGCCGTCAGAGGCGTCTTGAGCTCATGGGCCACATCACTCACCCAGCGCTCCTGCTGCTCTTGCTGGGCTTCCAGAGATTGGCGACTCTGAATGAGAATCAACAACCATTCATCCGCTCCGGGAAGAACAATCGCCTCCAGCGGATCACCCATCAAATCCCATTCAGTGCGCTGCATCCGCTGCTGATGGCGGGTGCTGAGGATGGCCTCATCCAGCTGTGGGATCGACAACACATCGTCGAGCAACATGCCCCGCACCAGAAAATTCCTGGAAATGTGCAGCAGTCGCTCGGCACGACTGTTGATGTAAGCGATCGAGAGATCCGGAGCCAGGATCATCCAACCCTGTGTTGCGGCATCGATCCAGGCGAGCAGTTGGGGGGTATTCAGCGCCCCTTGGTCATCCGCTGCCTTAAGCCGGGCCTCCTGGAATCTTCTGCGGCGTTGCACCAGCAGAGTGATGCCGACACCAATGGCGCCACCGAAGATCGCTGAAATCAGCACACCAGCCTCAACCGAAGCGATAGCCGAAGCCGCGAACCGTGCGGATCAAGAGCGGCGCGGAGGGTTCCACCTCAATCTTTTCGCGCAGCCAACGGATGTGCACATCGACTGTTTTGGTGTCACCAACGAAGTCAATACCCCAGATCTTTTCCAGCAGCTGATCACGACTCCACACACGCTTGGGATGCTGGATGAACAGCTCCAGAATCTTGTACTCCTTCGGTGAAAGNTTGAGGTCGGTTCCATCACGGGTNACCCGACACTCATTCATGTACANACACAGATTGGCATGCGTGACGCTCTCCAGAAACTGCGCTGGTGATTGNCGCGAGCGGCGAAGCAGTGCGCGGCAACGCGCAACCAATTCCCGCAATCCAAACGGTTTGACCAGGTAGTCATCGGCNCCAACTTCTAAGCCCAGAACCCGGTCTGTCTCGCTGTCGCGAGCACTGATCACAAGGATGGGGGTGTGGTTGTTGAAACGGCGCAGCTCACGACAAAGGTCCAGGCCACCGAGGCCNGGNAGCATCAGGTCAAGCACCAACAGATCAACCTGTTCCGGCTGCCCGCCAGTGATCAACTGAAGCGCTTCGGCACCGTCTGCACAGGTCAAGACTTCATANCCTTCGGATCGAAGAGCCTCTCCAACGGTCTCTCGAATGCTGTCGTCGTCTTCGACCACCAGCAGGCGGCTGGTGGCAACGGCGGCCGCAGGAAGAGTTGTCACGTCCGACCTAATTCAGACCAGCTTCATTTTGCCTCTCAAACGGGCTGACGTCGATCAACCGCCTGGTTTGACTCAGAAAAACTCGTCAAAGTTGTCGAAGTCGACAGCCTTGAAATTGCCGCTTTCCACCTGTTCCATCAATCGTTCGAGCTGAGCGAACAACGCTCCACCGGTCAGCAATGAGAGCAGCAAGGCAACCAGCAAGGCGACACCGGACGAGAAGCCGAAGATCTGCAGGCAACAGCCGATGAACAGCGTGACACCGATCAGGGTGCCCGAGTAACTGAGGGTGATCTCAGCGGTGGCGAGAGGCAGCAGGGGAAGCCGATCCTGCTTCCAACCATCCAATTTGTTCTGAACCTGGCGACCAAACGTCAAGCCACAGAGCACCCCCATCAGAAGGCCAACGCCAGCCATCAGGTAGGGCGGTTGGGGCAATGTGATCATCTGCAGCAGCTGCTCCAGCTCCTGGGCACTGATCTCCTCGGGCATTGACCCCATTGGCATTGAGCGTGGACCCTAGCGACGTCTCCTCAAGGTTCCCAAGTTTGTGAACCCAAAAAGGTGAGCTCTACAAATTCGCTGGCCTGATGGTCATCGCTGCTCANATCCAAACGGAATCCGCCAAAGTCCACCCCCTGGATGGATTCGAGCGCATTGGCAAGGGAGGCGCGGGTTGGCGCAGCTCCAGCCCGCTCAAGCGCTTCGGTGATCATTCGAGCGGCCAAATACCCCTCAAGGCTTGTGAAACCGAAGCGGGCCTCAACGTCATGACGTTGCAAGCACCGCTGATAGTCAGCAACAACGGGTATCCAGCGGTTCCAGGGAAAGGGCACCACCTGAGTCACACCGATCCCGTTGGATTCGCCCACCGGCATGGCTCGCTGCAGGGCTTTTGTACCCACAAACGAAACATTCATGATTTGGGCGCGGTTTCCGCTTTGCCGCAAAGCAGTCGACAGCGCTGCAGAACTGACATACGCAGAAATGATCAGAACCCCGTTGGGGTTCACCTGCTTCAGCTCACGAAGAGCATCACCCACCTGATCTGAGTTGCGCGCAACAGTCGTGGTCAAGACTGGTTTGAGGCCGTGTTGTCGAAGAGCGATCAGCGCCCCTTCCAAACCGTCTTGGCCAAAAGCATCGTTCTGATAAACGATGGCGATCCGATGCTGCGCATCGCGCACCAGCTCATTCACCATCGCTGCGATTTCGCGGCGATAACTGGCACGCAAGTTGAAGACCATGCGCAGATCAGCCCGGCGCAGCAGGCTGGCACCGGTCATCGGTGCTACGAGCGGAACGGCAGCCGACTCGATCAAGGGCAGAACAACTTTTGTGGTTGGCGTTCCGACGTAGCCAAAGAGGGCAAGAAGATCNGAACGCTTNAGCAACTGACGCGTATTGGCNAGAGTCTGCTCAGGCTCGTATTGATCATCAAGGCTGACCAGTTCGATGCGTCGGCCGTGGATCCCTCCATCGCGGTTCACGGCATCAAACCAAGCCTTGGCACCACGCCGATACTCCAGGCCCAGCTGCGCTGAAGGGCCGCTCAGCGGGAGGGACTGCCCCAACACCAGAGGAGCAGTTGTGGACTCGGCGGAGGCCGGAAGAAAACCACCAAAGCTTCCCAGCCACAGGCTGCAAGCGAGAGTGAGCCCAGCGCCCTGGCCCAGATGCCTCCAAGGAAACAAAAGCACTGGAACGTCCTCGCCGTTGTTTCAATTCTGCTCGCCGGCCTGCTGGCCTTCTCCGGAGTCAACCAACTGGATGTTGGCCGTGTTCCGAGTCGCGATGCACTGCGGCTTTCCTCCTCCTCAAGGGCACTGACCACGGATCGACAGCGCATCGCCAGCGATGGATGGAGTTCGATGCGTGGGGAAATGCTCTCGAAGCAAGAGACAGTCACCGATCTCAAGTCGCTCGAGGATGCTGACTATCACGTTCAGGTTGGGATTTATGCCACCAGCACCTATGACCTTGATCTGAGCATTCCCAGTTATTCATCCAATGGATATGTGTGGATGAGATGGGGAGAAGAGCTACAGCGATATCTGGAAGAAAAGAATCAAACCATCGAAGAAGGAATCACCCTCGTCAACGGACTTCTATCCGATGCAGATCCAGTTCTCACCCCCTTGTCAAAGGAACCTGTGCTTGAAGAAAGCGGTTCGTACTACCAATTATTCAGCTATATCGGACGCTTCTACATCGATAAAGCCAACTTCAGACATTTCCCCTTCGTCACCGTAAGCCTCCCGCTCGTTTTGGAAATGGAAGATGTCAACGGAAATCTTGACTATCCACACTTTCGNTTCGAGCCAGACATTCAGAACAGCGGAATGGGGCTNTTCGCAGAAATNATNGGCTGGCTCAATCGAGGNTGGTCNATNGCNGANTANAGNCATAATTATGCAACNAANTTTGGCCTTGGCGGCAGCNNAGATGATTACAGCCTNNTCATNTTCGANATCTCATTTGGAACATCNTCTTGGTCTGCNTTTTGGAGANTAATGCTGCCACTCATCGTNGTNATGGCNATGGTTTTACTNGTTTTCAAAGTTCGCGCAGACGAACAAGATGCCAGAGCAGGAATTCCAGTAACTGTTTTGCTAACCCTGGTATTCCTCCAGCAAACATACCGAGAAGAATTACCAGACCTTCCTTACCTCACCTTTCTCGATCAAGTTTACGTACTGGCCTATGTTGTTACTTTAGTGGCGTTTATTCTCGTCATTTTTATTGGACGTCGCTACAGGGAACTTGAGGACATGCCTGATGGAACCGAGAAAACCCTCCGTGAACACCAGCTCCAGCGTTTGGATGAAATCTGGCCGATAACTGTTGTTTTCTTCAGTTCAATCAGCGTTTTCTGCTGCTGGATCACGCTGCCGCCAGGGGGTTAAGGCTGCGGAGGAATCCTCCAGCAATGCGTCGTGGGCCAAAGGTGCGACCCAGCAAGCCCAGCAAGGCGCGCACATCATCGGTGTGGAGACGATCGTCTCGAATCAGGGTCATCAGCAGGCGACGCCGCAGATCAGCACCATTGCGACTGAGCAGCAATCGCAGCCCAGCCCCGGCAACGGGGATCAGTTCCCGCCCAGGNGTGGGAGCGTCATCACCCACCACTGCCAGAAGATTTTCCAGTCGATCAAGTTGCAAACGTCCCTCGGCATCGAAGATCACCTCAAGCAGCTTTTCCCGCATTTCATGGGTGTCGCCAGCCAGAAGGCGCTTGGCCACGTAGGGATAGGCCACAGCAATGATGCGGAATTCGGGATCGAGCCGAAGCGCAAGACCTTCCTGGCTCACCACCGCTCGAATGATCAGGGCAAAGCGAGCCGGAACCCGGAAGGGGTAGTCGAACATCAGCTCCGAGAAACGGTCTGTGATCGCCTTGAAATTGAACGAGCCAACTGAATCGCCNAGGCTTCCCCCAAGCACCTCCTCGAGAGCCGGCACGATCGGGGCCAGATCAGCGGAAGGGCTTAGAAAGCCNAGCTGCTGGAAGTCCNGAGCCAGGCCCATGAAATCGCGGTTGATCAGGTGAACAACGGCGCCGGTGAGGGTGAGACGGTCGCTGTCNCTGATGGANTCCATCATGCCGAAGTCGACGTAGCCGACATGGCCAAGGTCACCGGTGCGACCGGGCAGGGCAAAGAGGTTGCCTGGATGGGGGTCGGCGTGGAAGTAACCAAACTCCAGCAGTTGCTGCAACCCACAGATCACACCGGTGCGGATCAGGGCAGAGGGATCCAGCTGCAGATTGCGAAGTTCCGTGCTGTCGCGCATCTTGGCGCCATCAATCCACGTGGTGGTGAGNACCCGCGTGGAGCTGAGCAACCGTTCCACCCGGGGGACGTACACCGCCTCGTTGTCGGCAAACAACGCCGCGAAACGTTCGGCATTCTGAGCTTCAAGGCTGTAGTCGATCTCCTCGAACAGGCTGCGACCGAATTCATCGATGATTCCGCCCAACCCGAAACCAAGATTGAGCGGAAGTAAGGGTGCCGTGAGCACCGCGATCATCCGGATCAGGACAAGATCACGGCGGAGGATGAAGGTGAGATTCGGCCGCTGCACCTTCACGGCGACCCAGCTCTGGCCTTGCAGACGCGCCCTGTAAACCTGACCCAAACTTGCTGCCGCAATAGGAGCGTCGGGAAAATCCTCAAACAACTCCGANGNNGGAGCGCCCAAATCCTCCTCGATCGTGGCGAGTGCAATGGCGTGGGANAAAGCGGGGAGATCGTCCTGAAGACGAGTCAACTCATCGAGCCAGTCCCGCCGCACCAGATCGGGACGTGTGGAGAGGGCTTGGCCCAGCTTGATGAAGCAGGGTCCAAGACCGGTCAGCGTGTTCAGGATGCGACTCGCCAGCTTGCGTTGNACGGCGGNNTCGCGGCTGCCGGCCTGGAACAACAACACCAGAACGAGTCCGGCCAGCGACCACACCACATGAACGAAGCGTGGGATCGAGACCCAGGGGCGCAGCAACAACCAGCGCAGGTCTCTGCCGGGGTCGTATCGCATCAAACAGGGGCCTGCACAGGCACAGACTTTATAGAGATCTAGCGGATCGAATGGCGTTGCTGCCCCTGCTGAGCCGAAGTCTTGGACAGCCGCTCTTCCTGCCGGCCCATGGCCGGGGAGCCGCTTTACCTGCTGAATTGCGCAAGCTGCTGCGCCGGCGGGCGGGCCTCTGGGATCTTCCAGAGCTGCCCAGCATCGGCGGACCTCTGGANCCGGAAGGCGCNATTGGCGANAGCCANCGGGCTGCAGCGCAGGCCATGGGTGTTGACCATTGCTGGTATGGCGTCAACGGAGCCACNGGACTGCTNCAAGCCGCCCTGCTGGCGGTGGCACGTCCGGGAGAGACCGTGCTCCTGCCACGNAACTGTCACCGAAGCGTGATCCAGGCCTGTGTTCTCGGTGATCTCAACCCATTGCTGTTTGACCTTCCTTATCAACAAGACAGGGGACANCCCACGCCAGCGGACNGTGCCTGGATGCAGAACGTTTTAAGCGCCTTACCAACCAAGAGCACGCGAATCGCTGCAGCGCTTCTGGTGCATCCCACTTACCAGGGATATGCCAAGGATCCAGCGCCCCTGATTGAGCAACTTCACAGCCTGGGCTGTCCGGTGCTGGTGGATGAAGCCCACGGAAGTCACTTCGCTGCNGGCGTGGATGACCAACTTCCGNCTAGCGCCTTGCGAGCAGGGGCAGACCTGGTGGTGCATTCACTGCAGAAATCGGCCGCTGGCCTGGCCCAAACCGCCGTGCTCTGGCTGAGAGGTCAACGGGTGGATCCAGATCGAATNCGACGCAGTCTCGGNTTGCTGCAAACCACCAGCCCCAGTGCNCTGCTGCTGGCTTCCTGCGAGGCAGCCTTGCAACAGTGGCAACAGCCTCGGGGCCGCGATCGGCTTCGCCAACGCTTGGCGGAGTCGCGCAAGTTGAAAACATCGCTGGTGGCAGACGGAATCCCTCTGCTGGACAGTCAGGATCCGCTGCGTTTGGTGCTGCATACCGGCTCTGCAGGAATCAGCGGTCTGGACGCAGATGACTGGTTCATGAGCCATGGACTGGTGGCGGAACTGCCAGAGCCAGCCACGCTCACGTTCTGCCTGGGGCTGGCCAAGCAAAGGAAACTGAGGAATCAAATGCGCAAGCACTGGAGAGCACTGAACGACGCCCATCAGGGCAAAACGGCATTTGCTCCATTCGAACCCCCGCCACTGCCCTTGGTGAGCCAACCAGCAACTTCACCGTGTCAAGCCTGGAATGCAGGGAGACGATCCATGCCTCTCGACGCTGCGGAGGGTGAGGTCGCAGCCGAACTGGTTTGTCCCTACCCACCGGGAATTCCCCTGCTGATCCCAGGAGAACAGTTGGATGGCAGCAGGCTCAACTGGTTACNGCGTCAACGCACGTTGTGGGGAGAACAAATCCCGGAGCAACTGATGGTGATTGAGGGGTGATCTTTCTCANACTCCTCGCTTGAATCGAAGCAACCTGAGACGACCCATGAACAGGCTGGGACTGCTGCTGCTGCTCACCTGCTGCTCACCTGCAATCTCAAGCCCAAGCAGCGAAGAATTCATGGTGATCGAACAGGAATCGAGCCCCNACGGGCCAGCACAAGCTTTGCCCGTGCGAAGCAGCACNACTCCTNCTCCAGCTGCGCCATCGAAGTTGATGCANGTGATCAGAGGAGCCGCAAGTTGGTACGGCCCCGGCTTCTACGGGCGCACAACCGCGAGTGGTGAGCGATTGCGCAAAGGAACGCTNACTGCAGCTCACCGCACCCTTCCCTTTGGAACGCGGGTGCGTGTCACCAACCTGAACAACGGCCGCAGCGTGATCGTGCGGATCAACGATCGAGGCCCGTTTCGCTATCACCGGGTCATTGANCTGGCCCACGGCGCAGCNCAGGAGTTGCGAATGATGAAAGCCGGGGAAGTACCGGTGCGCCTGGAAGTCATCGAGAAATGAATGAAAGAAGAAACAACATCGATGAGGCAACCAGAGATGGATCAAATCGAGAGATCGGNACCGAAATCTCCATGTCGGGATTTTTCTGATTCCTTCCCTCAGATCGCGGTTGATACGCTGACTTGATGGCCTTTTGAGTCAGCGTGATCAGCGAGGTCATTTCCGAGGACAGAATCTCCANCCACGCNCCCCCCTTGCTTCGCACCCGTCTGCTGAGTGGGCTGGGGGTCGGCGGATTCGGCCTGCTGGTGGTCTGGCTCGGGGGATGGTGGTTCACCGCAGCGGTCGGCGTGATCGTTCACCTGGGTTTGCTGGAGTTCTTCCGGATGGCCCAATTCAAAGGAATTCGCCCCGCCACCAAAACCACACTGGTGGCCTGTCAGCTGTTGCTCTTCAGCACCCAGTGGGCCATGCAGGGAGGGCTTCCTGAGGGGGTGGCTTCAGCTGTTCTTCCTCTGTCTGGGGCAGCGATTTGCGCCTGGCTGCTGCTGCAACCAGTAACCGGATCAATTGCCGACATCGCAGCATCCATTTTCGGGCTGTTCTATCTGGGCTTTCTGCCAAGCCACTGGCTGAGCCTGCGCAGCCTTCCCNATGGACTCACGATCACGCTCTCGGCCTGCTTGATGATCGTGGCCAGTGACATCGGATCCTGGGGCTTTGGCCGACGTTTCGGTCGCCGCCCTTTATCACCAATCTCACCGGGCAAAACCGTGGAAGGAGCGATTGGGGGTTTTGTCTCNGCCATGACCGTGGGCCTGATCTGCGGACAGCTGATGGGATGGCCGTTCGGTGGTGCCCCTGGTGTGGCCTTGGGAGCCTTGATTGCCCTGATCGCCCTCGTGGGAGACCTGACTGAATCAATGATGAAACGGGATGCAGGCCTGAAGGATTCCGGTGATGTGCTGCCGGGTCACGGCGGAATCCTGGATCGAATCGACAGCTATCTGTTCACCCCAGCCGTGGTGTATTACGCGATCACACTCGCGCAACCGATTGTTCAGAACTAGTGCGGGCTGGTTAGGTCGGCGTCACGAGCGCCTGGCCTTCCATGTGCAGTTGGCCGCCGCCAAGCTGAGCATCGGTGATCTGAATNGCCGGATCCATCGGCAGCAGAACCGCAGGCGCCTCACCACCTTCGGGCCGGAAAAGGAGACTTCCCTGATCNGCACTCAGACGGAAACGTCGCACGGCGGGATCTTTGTGGGCCGCAACGGAAGCCTGCAACACCATCACATCGNTATCCAGCTGCAGCGAGCCCAGGGGAGTCAGCCCCATCAACTGTTCAGCAAGCCAATCCCCGAGCCAACGCCATGGCTCCACCAGCAGTGCATCGTTCAGATGCGTGCCGCTGATGCTCACCGAGCCCTTCACCTTGAAGGACTGCTGCAAAGCCAGCATCCGCCCGGGAGTGAGCAGTTTGAGATCAACNGCAACCGCTTCACTGCGCAGATCCACATGCTGAAGGGGAAGCCCCTGGAACGAGGCATCGCGGGCGATCAGCCTCGCCCCATCCAGTCGCCCCCGTAAAAGAGACATGCTGGAGCCCTCAAGGGTGAGCTGCAAATCACCGAGCCGATCGCAACGGCTGCGAATCCAGAGGCGCAAAGCACCAGCCAGCAGATTCAGGAGCGGATCAGCCACAGGTCAAGAACGCATGGCATCGNTCGGCCACCAGCTGCGGCTGGTCGATATGAGGTAGGTGACCACAGCAAGCAAGCGTCTCCACGGGTTGATTCAAGATTGCCTGAAGGGCCTGCTTCTGAGGAGCCCGCAAAATACGATCGTTATCACCCCACATCACATGCAGCGGCTGCTTCGGCAGGGGGTCACCGCNACNGGCGAAGCCACCACTACGGGCAAACGCTGCCAGAGCCCTGGCCCAGCCGGGAGTCTGCAAATGCAACGAAGCGATCTGTTCTTCCGGCGCACCCACATCAGCANCNGGATCNGCAAACGCCTGGCGACACAGTCCTTTCCGCACACCTGGGCGTCCCAGGAACCAAGCACCAAACCGATCCAACAGCGGGGGAACAGGCATCGGCCGGCCGGTGAGACCTGCGGGAGCGAGGAGAAGCAGAGAACCAATCCGTTGCGGGTGACGCCGGGCCAGCTCCACAGCCACCGAACCACCCATGGAGGCACCGATCACCTTGATCGGCTGATCCCGAGGCAGATGTTCCAGCAAGGCATCGAGGTGACCAAGCACTGGCTCAGGGCCATAGGCCACCTGCAGCGGACGCGGGGAGAAGCCAAAGCCAAACAGATCAGGGATGAACAACTGGAAATGCTCCACCAACAGAGGAGCTAGACGCCGCCATTCCAGAAAGCTGCTGTCGAAACCATGGAGCAGAAGCAAGGGAGGCCCCTGCCCCANNACGGCNACAGGAAACGGGTCCGTCACTCCCACAGATGGCAAAGACCACCACTGAAGTTGCTCAGCAAGAAACGCCGCCTGCGGATCGAGGAGATCCGGGCAGAGTTGGTCAAAAAGCGTTTTCAAGGCCCAACCGGACTGAACTCAGCGGCCCCAACCAACGCCTCCAGCAAAGCCCCCGGAGTGACCTGGAACGGAAGATGATGCAGGTCGGAGCCTTCGCGGCAGGCAAACTCACACACCTGCTTGAGCTCGTTCAGGCTGGCATCAGCCAACCCGAGATCCTCCAGACTCACGGGCAAGGACAATTGCCGGAGCAGCGGAAGCAACTGGCGGTGGGCCTGGCCAGCCAGACGATTTCCACCAAGACGTTCCTCAAGGCGCAGCTGCACCAAGATTCCAAATCCAACCTTTTCCCCGTGGAGCACGTGATGGCAAGCCGCCAACTGCGTGAGCCCATTGTGGACAGCATGGGCAGCCACCGTGCGGCAGCAAGCACCGCCAAGCCCGCCCATCACACCAGCCGTCAGGGCACAGGCCTCAGCGGTACGAACCCAGGCAGCGCTGTCTGGATTCTCAAGGGCGGTTGAACTGTCGATCAGCAGCTGATCACGCAGCACCCGTGCCATCTGAACCGCCTGCTGCACAAGGCCATCGCCGCTATCACCACTACTCACTGAAGCTTCATACCACTTGGCCAGAGCATCGGCGACGCCACTGGCCAAAGTGCGAGATGGTGCCTGACGCACCAAGCCATGGTCAAACACCAAAAGATCCGGGCAACGATCCAAGACCACATCACCTTGAAAGGCGCCCTCCGGTGAGTAGAGATTGGCCAGAGCCGTCCAACCGGCGCAGGTTGCGGCACTCAGCGGAACCGTGATGCAAGGCAAGCCAAGGCGATGGGCCAGCAGCTTGCCGGCATCGAGAACCTTGCCTCCACCAGCAGCGAGCACGGCATCACAGCCGGTTGCCTCAACGGTGATGCGGCTGAGATCCTGCTCACAACAATCGAACTGAAGCCTGGCCTGCTTGGGGTGCAGCCCGAGCGCTTGCAGATCGAGAACCAATGCCTGCCTCAGTTGATCCGTGGCGGAACTGCGGCCCAGCACCAAAGGCCGAGAACACAGAGCCGCAATGCGAGGACCGGCTTCAACCCAGGCCGCCTCCCCCCGCAGAACCACTGCAGGGGAAATGGCATGGACAGAGACGGACTGACGCATCAGACGCTGGCGCCCGCAAGCTGAGGCTCAGCATCCACCTTGCCCTTGTGGCGAACCACCACTTTCTTGTTCTCATCCACATCCACCTCGGCGTGGTCACCGTCTTTAATCCGGCCAGAGAGAACTTCCTCAGCAAGGGAGTCTTCAAGGAGACGCATCACCGCACGGCGCAGGGGGCGAGCGCCGTAGGCAGGGTTGTACCCCTCCTCAACCAAACGCTCCTTGAATGCGTCTGATACAGACAGAGTGATGCCCTTCTCGCCCATGCGGCCGAACACTTCTTTGAGCATGATCTCGGCGATCTCTTTCACCTCGTCGCGGTTGAGCTGACGGAACACGATGATTTCGTCCAACCGGTTCAAGAACTCAGGGCGGAAGTACTGCTTGAGCTCTTCGTTCACCAGGGAGCGAATCCGGGTGTACTGAGATTCCTCAGCACTTTCACCCGAGAACTCAAAGCCGAGGCCACCACCCCCCTTCTCAATCACCTTCGAACCGATGTTCGAGGTCATGATGATCAGGGTGTTCTTGAAGTCGACCGTGCGGCCTTTGGAATCGGTCAGACGACCATCTTCCAGCAGCTGCAGCAANAGGTTGAACACATCGGGGTGCGCCTTCTCGATCTCATCGAACAACACCACGGTGTAAGGGCGACGCCGCACGGCCTCAGTGAGCTGGCCTCCCTCGTTGAAGCCCACATAGCCCGGAGGGGAACCGATCAGCTTGCTGACCGTGTGGCGCTCCATGAACTCCGACATGTCAAGCCGGATCATCGCCTCTTCGCTGCCGAAGAAGTAAGTGGCAAGGGCCTTGGTGAGCTCGGTTTTGCCCACACCGGTCGGGCCGGAGAAGATGAAGCTGGCAATCGGACGATTGGGGTTCTTCAGACCCACACGGGCCCTGCGAATTGCCTTCGACACCGCCTTCACCGCTTCGTCTTGACCGATCAGACGCTTGTGCAGCGTGTCTTCCATGTTGAGCAGCTTGACCGACTCGCTTTCGGTGAGCTTCTGAACCGGAACACCAGTCCAGGAGGCCACGATCTGAGCGATGTCTTCTTCATTCACCATCGGGGTGGTGTCAGGGGCCGGAGCATCGGCTGTACCCAGAACNGAGGGCGCCGCATCCGGGGATGCGTCAGCAACGGCTTCATCGCGATTGGCCTGAAGCAAGGAGCGAATCTGCTCCCGCAGTTCCACTTCCTTCTCCCGCAACTCACCGGCTTTGTTGAAGTCCTGTTCGCGGACTGCGTCTTCTTTGTCCTTTTGAACAACACGCAGCTGCTTATCCACCTCCTTTGCCGCTGGAGGAAGTTTGGAATTGAGCAGTCGCACCCGTGATCCAGCCTCATCAATCAGATCAATNGCCTTATCAGGCAGGAAACGATCTGAGATATACCGATCACCAAGCGTGGCTGCTGCCACAAGAGCCTCATCCGTNATTTTCAGACGGTGATGCTGCTCATAGCGCTCACGCAGACCACGAAGAATTTCGATGGTGTCGTCGATCGAAGGTTCCCCAACGTTGACGGGCTGGAAGCGGCGCTCCAGAGCGGCGTCGCGCTCGATGTGCTTCCGATATTCATCCAAGGTTGTGGCGCCAATGCANTGNAGCTCACCCCGCGCCAGGGCTGGCTTCAAAATNTTGGCGGCATCAATTGCTCCTTCGGCAGCTCCNGCACCGATCAGGGTGTGAACCTCATCGATCACGAGGATCACATTTCCGGCGGACTTGATCTCCTCCATGATCTTTTTCAGGCGCTCTTCGAATTCACCCCGGTATTTGGTACCGGCCACCAGCAGGCCGATATCCAGGGTGAGAACACGCTTGTCCTCAAGGATGTCGGGAATGTCTCCCTGCTGAATGCGCTGAGCCAGGCCTTCAGCGATGGCTGTTTTACCAACACCGGGTTCGCCGATCAGCACGGGATTGTTCTTGGTGCGACGACCNAGAATCTGGATCACACGATCAATCTCGTTGTGGCGGCCCACAACCGGATCCAGCTTGGCCTCAGTGGCCAACTGCGTGAGATTGTTTCCGAATTCGTCGAGGGTTGGGGTCTTGGTGGAACCCTTGCCGCCACCGCCGCCGCCGCCGGCTGAAACCTCAGCGGTTTCGCCGAGCATGCGAATCACCTGGGTGCGCACCTTGGCCAAATCAACNCCAAGGTTCTCCAGAACCCGTGCAGCGACGCCTTCACCTTCGCGGATCAAGCCCAGCAGCAGGTGCTCGGTACCGATGTAGTTGTGACCGAGTTGGCGGGCTTCTTCGAGCGAGAGCTCAAGCACCCGCTTGGCACGGGGCGTGAAAGGAATTTCAACCGCAACGAAGCCCGAGCCACGGCCAATGATTTTCTCCACCTCAACCCGAGCGTCCTTGAGGTTCACCCCCATCGACTTGAGAACCTTGGCGGCAACGCCNGTGCCCTCGCCAATCAGACCGAGAAGGATCTGCTCTGTGCCCACAAAGTTGTGACCAAGCCGCCGTGCCTCTTCCTGGGCGAGCATGATCACCTTGATGGCCTTTTCTGTAAAACGTTCGAACATCGTTAAGGCCGATGCAGTGATGTCACCAAGCTATCAGGGTTGAGAAGCGCTTGCGAGTGTTCGGTTTNTACGGTCACTCNCCAGTCGGAGACAGGGCTAAACCGCACAAAAAATATCAATAAATCCGAAAAGATTTACAGCCTTTTTTGTCTCCCGAGGACGGGAAACCGAACAACAGCTAANTCTCAACCTTGGTCAATCGCGTTGGGAGAGACGACACCACTGAATCAGTGCGTCGCTGCCATCGCTGTAGTACCCNGAACGGGTGCCGGCAGTCTGAAAACCACTATCGGCATAGAGCGCGATGGCGGCTTCGTTCTCACTGGCGACCTCGAGGGTGGCGTGCATGGCACCAGCCTGTCGTGCCCGTTGCAACAGTGCCCGCAGAAGCGTCCTGCCATGGCCGCAGCGTCGGGCTGNAGGATCCACCGCCACCACGGTGATGTGCAATTCATCGGCCACAAGCCATCCACAGGCCACCCCAAGCAAACCTGTGGCNTGCACCAGACCCAGGCACAGCCTGCGCGGCTCCNCCAGTTCACGCCGCCACTGATCCAAGCTCCATAGACCNTGCAGCGCCCGTTGGTCGAGCTGATNGCAGGCCTGCAGCCAGGACGTATCCAGCTGCTTGAGCTGATGTTCCAACCCTGGCGATGCAGGGTCACTCCCTAAATTGCCCTTCGATGCCGCCACTCCGTGACCCAAACCATCACCAGTCAACGGCCCTTCGAGGCGCAGAGGGATGAGGCGAGTCCGAACCGCAATTTGACGCCGGTGACAACGGTTCTCGATGACNCCGAGCGTCTGGCGGTGGGGGGCTGCCGATTGAGCGACCTCGCNAAGCGCTACGGCACACCGTTGTATGTGCTGGACGAAGCCACCCTGCGCAGCACCTGTCGGGCCTATCGCACGGCTCTGGAACGCCATTACTCCGGCCCNTCGTTGCCGGTTTATGCCTCCAAGGCCAACAGCTCCCTGGTGATGAGCAGCATCGCCGCATCCGAGGGGTTTGGCCTTGACGCGGTGTCCGCTGGCGAGCTGCTCACAGCGCTGCGCGGCGGCATGCCTGGCGAGCGCATGGTTCTGCATGGGAACAACAAGTCAGATGAGGAACTGCTCCTCGCTTACAACAACGGAGTCACGGTCGTTGTCGACAACCAGCACGACCTCGATCGCCTGGCGGAACTTGTTCCGACCGGAGCAGAACCAGCACGTTTGATGCTGCGCTTCACCCCTGGNATCGAGTGCCATACGCATGAGTACATCCGCACCGGTCATCTCGACAGCAAATTCGGTTTTGATCCCGAGCAGGTGGAGTCTGTGCTGCGCGGTCTGATCGACCAGCCCTGGGCCCGACTCACCGGCCTGCATGCTCACATCGGATCACAGATCTTCGAANTNGAACCCCATCGGGATCTGGCGGCCGTGATGGCCGACAAACTCAAATTGGCTCGCGACTTGGGACATCCCGTCGACGACCTCAACGTGGGCGGTGGACTGGGCATTCGCTATGTGGAATCCGATGATCCGCCGAGCATCGACCAGTGGATCCAAGTGGTGGCTGAAGCGGTCACGGCTGCCTGCCAGGATCGTGGGCTTGCGTTGCCACGGTTGATGTGCGAACCAGGCCGTTCGTTAGTCGCCACTGCTGGGGTCACGCTTTATAGCGTTGGAGCTCGCAAGACAATCCCCGGGGTACGTACCTATGTCGCCATCGACGGCGGCATGAGCGACAACCCCCGTCCGATCACCTACCAATCTCTCTACACCTGCTGCCTTGCCGATCGTCCCCTGGCGAAGGCCGAGGAAACCGTGAATCTCGTTGGCAAGCACTGCGAATCAGGAGACGTTCTGCTCAAGGATTTGCCACTACCCGCGACCGAAAGTGGAGACATCGTGGCGGTTTTTGCCACCGGGGCCTACAACGCCTCGATGAGCTCGAATTACAACCGGATCCCAAGACCCGCTGCGGTGTTGGTGCACGACGGAAGCTCCGAGCTGGTGCAGAAACGCGAACAGCCGGATGATCTGCTGCGCTACGACGTTTTGCCGGAGCGCTTCAACGCGGTACGTTAAATGCAGCAATGGTGCAGGGCTGAGTGAACGTGTTGGCGGTGGTGGATCCGCGCCTGATTCTCGACGTTCTCTTTGCCTCTGCCATCGGTTTCCTCCTGTTTTCACGCGTCAACGAGCAGCGCACCCTCTGGTTGCTGCGGGGCTGGCTCTTTCTGGTGTCGATGGCCTGGTTCGTTCAGCGCTTCGCCAATCTTCCGCTCACCACAAAATTTGTGGACGCACTGGTGATGGCATGTTCCCTGTCACTGGCAATCCTCTGGCAGGGGGAACTGCGGCGACTGATGGAACTGCTCGGAACCGGCCGCCTTGCTGTTCTGCTGGGAAATCCTCAACGGGAATTTCGGGCGACCACCGGCACCGTGACCCAAATCACCGAGGCTGCGGGTCGCCTTTCTCAACTGCGCCGTGGAGCACTGATCGTGGTGGATCTCGGCAGTGATCTGCGCCCGGAAGACTTCCTCAATCCAGGGGTACCAATCAGCGCCATCCTCAGCCGAGAACTCCTGCTGAATCTGTTTGCAGCCGATACGCCCTTGCACGATGGAGCCGTTCTGGTGCGCGGGAACCGGATCGAATCGGCGGGGGTGATCCTGCCGCTCTCCCGTCACAGCGTCAGCCGCTATGGCACCCGCCATCTGGCCGCTCTTGGCATCACCGAGCGATTCGACCGCTGCATCTGCATCGTGGTCTCGGAAGAGACCGGCACATTGTCTTTGGCCAATCAAGGAAAGCTCGAGCGTCCAATCACCAGCTCCCGACTACAGGAACTCCTGCAGGAACTGTTCAGCAACGCTGTTTCTCTCCCTCCGGCGCGGCGTACGGTGGGGAGCTCTCCGTCCGAATCGCTGTCTTGAGCCGTCCTCCGGCTACCAGCATCAACGCGACCGGCCGGTCGTTGCTCCCTCTGGAGCTGAATCCCGATCGTTTGCCACAACACGTGGCGGTGATCATGGATGGCAATGGCCGTTGGGCCGCTGCCCGTGGGCTGCCTCGCGTGATGGGCCACCGAGCTGGTGTGGAAGCCCTGAAATCAACCCTGCGGCTCTGCAGCGACTGGGGCATTTCCTCGCTCACCGCCTACGCCTTCTCGACGGAGAACTGGTCGCGACCGGGGGATGAAGTGAATTTTCTGATGACCCTGTTTGAGCGGGTGCTGCAAGCGGAGCTCAAGGCCTTGGAAGCCGAACAGGTTCGGATTCGCTTCCTCGGGGATCTTGATCAGCTGCCGGAGAAGCTCCAGCGCTTGATTGCTGAGGCCACGGCGTGCACAGCAGCCAACTGCGGCATTCACTTCAACGTGTGCACGAATTACGGCGGGCGCCGTGAACTGGTGCGGGCAGCGCAAAACCTGGCCAGGCGAACGGCCAAAGGAGAGCTCGACCCCGACACGATTGATGAAAACAGCATCGCCGCTGAACTATTTACAGCTGGAGAGAACGATCCGGATCTGTTGATCCGCACCAGTGGAGAGCATCGGATCAGCAATTTCCTGCTCTGGCAGCTGGCCTATGCCGAAATTCACGTCACAGACGTGTGCTGGCCGGATTTCAATGCCGAGGCCTTGAAAACAGCCTTGCTCGATTTTCAAAGTCGCAACCGTCGCTTCGGCGGCCTCGATCCCACCACTCCATGACGCTCACCATTCGCCACGACTGGACCACCGAAGAGATCCAGGCCCTGCTGGAGTTACCGCTGATGGAGCTTCTGTGGCAGGCACAGACCGTGCACCGGGAAGCAAATCCCGGCTATCGCGTGCAGTTGGCCTCACTGTTGAGTGTGAAAACCGGTGGCTGCGAAGAAGACTGTGCTTACTGCTCGCAGTCGATCCACAACAGCAGCGATGTAACGGCCTTCGAGGCCCAGATGCAGGTGGAGCCCGTGCTGCAGCGGGCACGAGCGGCAAAGGAGGCTGGAGCCGACCGCTTCTGCATGGGCTGGGCCTGGCGGGAGATCCGCGATGGAGCTCCGTTTGAAGCGATGCTCGAGATGGTGCGCGGTGTGCGCGGCATGGGAATGGAAGCCTGCGTGACCGCAGGGATGCTCACCGATCAACAGGCGGAACGGCTGGCCGATGCCGGGCTCACCGCCTACAACCACAATCTCGATACCAGCCCCGAGCACTACGACCGGATCATTTCCACACGCACGTATCAGGAACGGCTTGAAACGCTGCAGCGTGTGCGCAATGCCGGTGT
>NZHI01000019.1 GCA_002691345.1 Synechococcus sp. MED650
ATGATGAACGGCGGCCGCCAGCAGATGGATGAGGCTGAGCACGCCCGCGAGCAAGAGCTGCAGCAGCGGGTCAATGATCTGCAGAAGGACGTTGATTGGCTTGAGAAATCACTTAAGGGCGGTATCGAAAGCGCCAGTCCGTAATTGGTGGCTAAAACAGTTCGCCATGCCTGAAGACCAGTGATTGCTCCTCTGTCATCAGTGCTGGCGAGAATTATGCGATTTTTCTCACTGCCTAAATCCCGGGGATCTGACTGGCATATGCCGGTCGGTGGGAGCGAGCTTTTTGGGATTGTCGATATCCGAGCGAAAGATCGTTTGTCTGAGTGAGGGCTCAAAGAGGAAGGCCGCCCTTCCCGGTGGAGAGACGGCCTAGCTCGCGCGCTTGTTGATTGTTGAACCCTTGATGTAACTAGGGGTTGAGAGACCAGTCCACCAATATCTTGCACATCAATTTGCCTTCTGATGCTCCTTTGCTAACTCGCCCTCAAAGGACCCAAATAGCTACCACTATTGCGGCGACTTAAAGCGATTAGAAGATACAGAACCAACAATGGCAGACAGCCTCAAAGCATTGACTTTTGTAAAGAGAATGGCCAAGGCACTGAGTTATTAAGCCTATTTCATGAATTTGTGTAAATACGGAGTGCGATACTCAAAAGACGTAATTCATCTAAATGTTGGATCTGCAGATTCCCTTTAGGTTTTTTGGAGCGCTACTCGTGGGCTCTGCCCTTATGTCAATGGCTCAAAATCCCAAGGAGTTGATTTTGCTAGGTGGCACCTTCCTTCTCGGTCTAGGGGCACTTGAGGCGGCGCTAAGGTTCGGAGGCTTTTAGCTCATCCTCTGATCGCCAAACGTCTAGGACCTCTGGGAAATGCTGCTCGATACAGGAGTCGCAGATGCCGTGTGTGAATTTCAGGCTTGACCTTTGTGAAAGATATTTATCAAGATGCATCCATTCTCCATTCTGGTCTTGAGCCTTCCTGCAATAAGAGCACGTAGAAATCATTCTATTTCCGCTGCTATGAGTACAAAAGGATTCAATTAGGTTGATAGATTTTTTTCGCAACTCGAGAAAAGCAACGACTTGCCTTGCAAGAGCTTTCATGACATCGCATTCTCTATCGGTCAAATAACGAGGTCTTCGATCTATCACGCACAAAGTTCCTACTCTTAATGAAGCACTGTTTTCCAGCGGAAAACCTGCATAAAGTCTTATCTGAGGGTCGCCGCAAACAAGAGGATTATCAATAAAGCGCGAGTCCATCGTTGCATCGGGAACGATAAGGGGGTCGGAGGAATGAATTGCGTGAGCGCAAAAAGACCAATCCCTTGGTGTCTCCTGAATATCAACTCCTACTTTTGACTTGAACCACTGCCTATTTACATCAACAAGGCTCATAAGAGCAATGGGTGCAGAGCATACAGTCGCGGCTATTTTCGTTATATCGTCATACGACTGCTCAGGGCTTGTGCCTAAAATTCTATATTCATTGAGCGCATTAATCCTTTCCGCTTCATTTTCAGGTAGCAGAGAGGAAGGCACGAGTAAGATGTGCTAATAGGCATTAAGGTTAAAGCTCTTGGCTATTTAATCAAATAATCAATATAAAAATTATTTACTCTAGGAATAATGTTTAATGATTCACGATTCCCAAGAGGAAGGCCGCCCCTCCCGGTGGAGAGACGGCCTAGCTCGCTCGTTTGTGCATGGTTCAACCCATCACTGCTGAAGAGAGAAAGGGTCGAAGCTTCTGGCTAGAGGCGCCCTGGGGCCATTTGCTCTAGAGGATGGGTCGTTTTCTCCTAGGGCACCTGAGGCGGTGCAAACGGAGCGTCGAATGGCGTGGCGTACCACTGCGTGCCTACCAAAGGGCCAACCCAGGTCATTTTTGAGACTGTTGGAGCAGGGGGCCAGAAAGTCAGTCTGCTTCTGGAATCTGCTCGGTTGGACCGTCGTCTCTCATGAACGCCTCCGATCTCGATGTCCACAGTTTTGTGCCTTGAGAGCACAAAGTCATCGGCATTAAGGCGCATTGCCTTGATGGCCTGAGCGATCGATTCTTGGGGTGGCGTGCCTGGCTCCCCTCGCGCAGTTGAGGGCATCGCTTGACCGTTCAGCGCGACCCTCGCTAGTACATAAGTACTTGCACGAGTTCGATGGGAGAGGGCTGGCTGATCGATCAAGACCGGCGTTGGGTCTGCCGGTTTCATCGTGATGAGAAGGCGTGTAAGACCTTGCTGTGACTGGGTTTTTGTTACGCCCCCTGATGGATTCGAACCATCGACCGACTGCTTAGAAGGCAGTTGCTCTATCCAGCTGAGCTAAGGGAGCCTCAGAACCATTTTGGCAGTTGAAGCGGTCTGGGTCTGGAAACTGTTGCCTGCTCCTCCTAAGGTTGTTTGCTCTGGAACGGCATCAATGGCGCCGCGTCGTCTGAACGACAGCGAGAAACAGGACATGGTTGGCCGCTACAAGGCTGGCGAGTCCACGGCCGCTCTTGCCGAGGCTTTTGGCTGCAGCCCCAACACGGTGAGTCGCACCGTGAAAGCGCTGCTTCCGGCGGATGCCTATGCCGCCCTGAAGGCCAGTCGCCAGAAAGGTACTCAGGCTNTGTCGCAAGCCGAGGAGTCTCCANGGTCAGCGGAATTCAAGAATGAGNCAGAGCCCAGCTCTGANCCGTTGCCCACNGACGACGTCAGCAGCTTGGCGTTGGACGATGCCGATGATTTCGGCGATGAACCAGATGATGATNTCTCCGATGAGGAGGATGCCTCTCCTGTAGAGACGTTCACGGAGTTNGTGCCTCTGCTGGGGGTTGGCGATTTTTCGGATCGCCCATGCAATGTGGCGCAACCCTTCAGTGCAGGCCTTGTTCCAGACAGCGCTTACATGCTGGTCGACAAGGTGGTGGAGCTGGATGCTCGGCCACTCAAAGAGTTTCCGGAACTGGGTGTCTTGGATGATGCTGAGCTGGATCGCCAGGGCATCTGCCTGTTCACCAACCCAAGGGCTGCCAAACAGCAATGCGGCCGCAGCCAGCGTGTGATTAAGGTGCCCGACACTGGCGTTTTTGAACGCACGAGCCGTTACCTTCTGGCCCGTGGCATCACCCGGCTCGTCGTGGAGGGAACCTTGATCGCCCTCGACAGCTGAACCTTGATCAGTCGAAGCGATCCTGCTGGTTTGGAAGCAGCACGGCAGTGGCACTACCGCCGCTGATCACGCCGACCACCAATGCCACTCCCACAAGAAACCCACTNGGCAGTGGAACGGANCGAAAGCCAGCCACTTGGATCACGTGACGATCCTGCAGNTTCTGGGCCCCGAGGCAGAGCAGCAGCAGCAGAAACAAACCACCCCCCACACTCAGCAGCAGCAAACGCAGGCGGAGCACCACAGTTGGACATGATGGGTAAAGTCAGTCTGCCGTGTTCTGGTGCAGCAGGGCGTAGAGGTGTCGTCGGGATTGGCCTGTTGTTTGGGCCAGCTGCCGNGCCGCATCGCTCGCACTCAGTCCGTCGCTCACCAGTTGGGTGAGCTGGGCGAGCAGTGCTGCGTCATCGAGAGGTTCTGGNGCCTCNGAAACGGCTCCTCCGAGAACAACGGTGCATTCCCCTTGGGGAGCGGTCTGGCGGAAGTGGCTCAGGGCTGCCTCAACCGTTGGGCCCACCTGCTGTTCGTGTCGCTTGGTGAGCTCCCTCGCGACCTGCAGCGGGCGAGTCGGACCACAGTGCTGCTCGAGTTCCTCCAGCAGGGTCACAAGGCGATGTGGTGCCTCGTACAGAACGGTGGTTTTGGGTTCTCGACTGATGTCCATCAGTCGTGCCTGCCGCTCACGGCCTTTCGCTGGTAGGAAACCTTCAAAGCAGAAGCGGCCACTGGGCAAGCCACTGCTCACCAACGCTGTGGTNGCTGCACAGGGGCCGGGGATGCAGATCGCTGGATATCCGGCGTCGCGAGCGGCTGCGACCAGCTCCTCTCCAGGGTCGCTGATGCCTGGAAGTCCGGCATCACTGATCACCGCCACGCTTTGACCTTCTGCCAGGCACTCCAGCAGCTGGGGNAGTCGGCTTCGGGTGTTGTGCTGATGAAACGACAACCGGCGNCCTCGAGCCTCAAGCTTGCTGAGCAGTTGTCCGCTGTGGCGTGTGTCTTCACAGGCGATCACGTCAGCAGCCCGCAGCAATGCCGTTGCTCGGGGGGACAAATCGCCGAGATGGCCGATGGGTGTCCCAACCAGGTAAAGGCTGCCGCCGCTCGGTTCATCCCGCTGCATCACAATGGCCAGCGCCTGCATTGATCATGATGCCTAGCTCTGCCGTTCTTCCAGTCGGCGTCAGTCAAGACGCCCTGCTCGCGGAATTGCGCCGCCTCAGCTGGGGAGCCGCTGACATCCTGCGGGCCTATGCCCGCGGTGAACAGCCTCCCCANGGCTTCTCCAAGGCCCTCAGTGTTGATGACGGAGGGGAAGGTCCGGTGTCTGCGGCTGACCTTGCGGTGAACCAGTGGTTGCTGGATGGCCTGTCTGGAGCCTTTCCGGATGCCGGATGGACCTTGCTGAGTGAAGAGACGGCGAAGGAGCAGCTGACCGAAGGTCAACCTCTGCCCGCTGAGTGGCTCTGGATTCTTGATCCNCTGGATGGCACCAAGGATTTTCTGCANGGCACCGGTGAATACGCCGTTCATCTCGCTCTGGTGAAGGGNCAGCGTCCGGTGCTTGGCGTGGTGCTTCTTCCGGAAGCGGATGAGCTTTGGATCGGCATCGTCGGAGAAGGGGCGTGGTGCGAAGACCGCCAGGGTGAGCGTTCTNCGGTTCGGTTCAGCGATCGGAGCAACCTCTCCGATTTGATCCTGGTGGCCAGCCGAAGTCATCGGGACGACCGGCTCGAGAAGCTGATTGCAGCCCTTGGTTTGGGTGGCTCCAAGGCAGTGGGCAGCGTTGGTTGCAAAGTGGCCACGATCCTGCGTGGNGAGACGGACCTCTACGTNTCNCTTTCTGGCAAAAGTGCTCCCAAAGATTGGGATATGGCCGCCCCTGAGGCGGTGCTTCTGGCGGCTGGTGGCCAGTTCACCCATGCCGATCAGGCCGAGCTCACTTACAACACCGGGGATGTTCGTCAGGCCGGATGTTTGATCGCCAGCCATGGAAAAGCCCACGCCGAGCTCGGAGAGCGTGCGACGCGGGCCATGGCCGAGATTGATCCCGGCTTTGCGGTCTGATCAGCTCAGAGGNGCCACCGGGGTGGGCTGAGGTTCCACTCCGGCGGTGTCTCCCCCCTGGGGGACGCCGCGCAAGGTGAGGTTGATTCNGCCTCGGTTGTCGATCTCGCGAACGCGAACGGTTACCTCATCACCAACCTTCACCACATCCTCGACTTTCTCGACGCGGGCTTCAGAAAGCTGTGAGATGTGGATCATGCCTTCCTTGCCGGGAAGGATCTCCACGAATGCACCGATGGGGATGATCCGAGTAATGGATCCCGAGAACACCTCGCCCTCATTCACCTTCCGGGTGAGGCCTTCAATGATCTTTTGNGCCTCTTCCGCTGCTGCACCGTCGTGGGACGCGATGGTGACGATGCCGCTGTCTTCGATGTCGATCTTGGTGTTNGTGCGCTCGGTAATTCCCTTGATGGTGCGTCCACCGGGGCCAATCACCGTGCCGATCAGNTCAGGATCGATGCGGAAGCTCAGCAGTCGCGGAGCATGAGGCGACAGGTTGTCGCGGGGGGTGTCGATCGCCTCGAGCATTTTTTCGAGGATGTGCAGCCGGGCGGGACGCGCCTGGTTGACGGCTTCGGCAATGGTTTTCACGGAGAGACCCGTGATTTTCATGTCCATCTGAAGGGCCGTGATGCCCTTTTCACTGCCGGCCACCTTGAAGTCCATNTCGCCAAGGAAGTCTTCGATGCCCTGGATATCAGTGAGGATCCGCACNTCATCTCCTTCCTTGATCAGGCCCATGGCAGCNCCGCTGANCGGTGCNTTCAACGGCACGCCGGCATCCATCAGNGACAGGGTGCTGCCGCAGACTGAACCCATGGAGGTGGAGCCATTCGAGCTCAGCACCTCACTCACCACACGCACCACGTAGGGGAAGGTGTCCTTCTCGGGAAGCACCGGGAGGATGGCTCGTTCAGCCAGGGCGCCATGACCGATTTCGCGTCGCCCAGGNGAGCGCATCGGACGGGTTTCGCCAACNGAGTACGGCGGGAAGTTGTAGTGGTGCAGNTAGAGCTTCTCGGTGTTGGGATGGAGGTCGTCCATCTCCTGCGCATCACTGGGGGTGCCGAGCGTCGCGGTGGACAGCACTTGCGTCAGTCCACGTTGGAACAGGCCAGATCCATGCACACGGCGAGGNAGCACACCAGCCAGGGCGCTGATGGGGCGCACCTCGTCGAGGGAACGGCCATCCACGCGTTTGCCGTCCTTGAGGATCTGCTGACGCATCAGCTTTTTGGTCAGCGCCTTGAAGCTNTTCCCCAGCAGCTTGCCGTTACCGCCAACGGCCTGACGCACGGCGTTGTCGTCCTTGAGGGCTGCAATCGCCTCAGCCGTTTCGCCCTTCACCGCTTCAAGGGCNGTATCCCTNTCTTCCTTGCTCTGNTCGAATTTGCTGAGCACCGCGCTGATGGCTTTGGTGCACTGTTTTTCCAGATAGGCCGGAACGGTGTTGTCCTGCTCAGGAGGCTCNACCTTCACCTGCTCGATGCCGAGATCCTTGAGCAGAGTCTGTTGCGCCTTGATCAGTTCGCAGATCGCTTCNTAGCCGAAGTCGATCGCTTCGATCACATCCTGTTCGGGAAGTTGGTTGGCGCCTGCCTCCACCATCACCACCCCNTCCGGGGTTCCCGCCACGACGAGATCGAGGTCTCCCCGTTCAATCTCTCGGTAGCTTGGATTGAGAACGAAGTCGTCACCGAGCAGGCCGACGCGAACCGCTGCCATNGGGCCGTTGAAGGGGATCCCCGCCAGCAAAGTGGCGATGGATGCGCCCGTCACCGCAAGAACATCGGCTGGAACTCGCTCATCCAGAGAAAGACAGGTNGCCACGACCTGAAGGTCGTCCCGCATCCAGCTCGGGAACAACGGCCGCATGGGGCGGTCGATCAGGCGTGCCGTGAGCGTGGCGCGCTCTGGAGGGCGACTTTCGCGGCGCATGTAGCTGCCGGGAATGCGGCCAGCGGCATAAAGCCGTTCTTCGTAATCGCAGATCAGGGGAAGAAAATCGATTCCTTCCCGCCCGCCTGAGCGGGTGGCTGTGACGAGCACGGCGGTATCGCCGCATTCCACCAGAACGGAACCTCCCGCCTGGGGGGCGAATCGTCCGGTGGTCAGTCGAATTTCTCGTCCGTCAAACGAAATCGACTGGGTTTGTCCTTGCACGACGGCTTATGTCCTTTTTCAATCAATAGTTTGACATTTCACGGTATCGCCGCACAAAAAAAGGGGAGGTGAGCCTCCCCTTTTTTGATCTGGAATCGGCTGATCACCAGCTGGACTTCACCACCCCGGGAAGTTCACCTTTGTGAGCCCGTTCACGCAGCTGGTTCCGGCACAGCCCGAAGTCGCGGTAGACGCCACGGGGTTTGCCAGTGGCCCAGCAACGGTTGCGGATGCGTGTCGGTGCACTGTTGCGTGGAAGAGCCTGGATCTTGCGGTGAATCTCCAGACGATCCATCGGGTCNTCNGCTGCATTGAACGCCTTCATCAGCGCAGCGCGCTTGGCCGCGTAGCGCTCAGCCATCTTNTTGCGCTTCACGTCGCGGGCGATCATTGACTTCTTGGCCATGCAGCGGAGAGCAGCGAATGAACGAATCGCCAACTTTACATGCTCACCCTGATGCAGTTCATTGACCGATCAATTGCTGCACCACAGGCAGCTGGCTGGTATCGCGCACGATCAACACCAACGTGAGGCCCACGAGTAAGAGAAAGCCCGACTGGGCGAAAGCCAGCTGCAACCGTTCTGGTACGGGCCGTCCCCGAACGGCCTGAATGAGCAACATCAGCATCTGCCCTCCATCCAGGAGCGGCAGGGGTAGCGAGTTGAGCACCGCCAGGTTGATCGAAATCAGGGCACCGAAGAGCACCAGCCCTGATCCGCCCTGTTCACTGAGCTGCGCTCCCATCTCCACGATTTTCACCGGACCGCTCACTTGGCCCGCTGTCGCCTGGAAATTGGTCACCAGACCCCCATACCCGCTCACCGTTTGTTGCAGGAGTTGACGGAACTGATTGACGGTGGTGACGACCAATTCGCCAACGCCGCGAACCCGACGTGTCTCACCAGTGATGTTGGCCTGCAGCTGGGCACCGATTCGTCCCATGCCTTGTTGATCGTCTGGCACCAGGGTGATTTGTTCCTTTTGCTCGCCGCGTTGGCGTTCAACACGAATCGTCTGCAGGGGCGCNTTCTTGACATCGCGAACCATGGCCTCGACCCCGGCCTGGCCTGCGGCGAGCGGTACAGCATCCAGGCTGAGGATCTGGTCGCCGGGCTTGAGGCCAGAGCGATCGGCTGCTCCACCTGGCTGCACCTGCATCACCAGAACACCTGGATCGGGATCCTGCGCCACTCCCACAATTGCGGCTTGGCCGAATAGCACCACGAATGCGAGCAGCAGATTGGCTGCCACGCCTGCGGCAATCACCACAGCTTGCTGGGGAAGCGGGCGGTTACGCAGCAGATCGGGATCATCNGCAGGGATCGTGCTGTCCTCATCGTCATCGGGGAAGGCAACGAAACCGCCCAGAGGCAGCAGTCGGAGCGCATAGGTGACTCCCCGACGTTGTCGCTTGATCAGAGCGGGGCCAAAACCGATGGAAAAGCCGCTAACGCGGATCCCCTGCGTCGTGGCCGCCAAAAAATGTCCTGCTTCATGAACAACGATGAGCAGAGCGAGCACCAGAAGGGCGGCCAATACGTTCATACAGCCTTCAGCAAACCATTCAGATCATTCTGGCTGGAGTCGATCGCAGCCGACGTAAGGCACCAAAACATCGGGNAGTAAAACGCTCCCATCCGGTTGCTGACCGTTCTCAAGCANTGCCGCCATCGTCCGGCCCACGGCCAGGCCGCTGCCGTTGAGCGTGTGCACGAGGNTGGTGTGTTTGCCGTCCTTGGTGCGGATCGAGGAGCGCCTCGCCTGGAAATCACCACAAACGCTGCAGCTGGAGATTTCCCGGTAAGCGCCTGCTCCGGGTAGCCACACTTCCAGGTCATAGGTGCGTCGTGCGGAAAAGCCCAGGTCTGCCGTGCAAAGGTCAAGCACGCGGTACGGCAGGTTGAGTGCCTGCAGAACGGCCTCGGCATCTGCCGTGATCTGTTGGTGGGCTTCGGAGGAATGATCGGGGTGGCTGAACCAGTAGAGCTCCACCTTGTTGAACTGATGCAGTCGGATCAGCCCTCGGGTATCTCGGCCGTAGCTGCCGGCTTCACGACGAAAACAAGGGCTGTAGGCGGCGTAGCGAAGGGGCAGCTGATCCACCGGGATGATTTCATCGCGGTGCAGGGAGGTCACCGGCACCTCGGCTGTGGGGGTCAGCCAGAGGTCGTCTTCGGCGCAGCGGAAGCTTTCTTCCGCGAACTTGGGCAATTGGCCTGACCCGGTGAGGCTGGCGCTGTTCACCAGAACAGGCGGAAGCACCTCCCGGTAGCCCTTGCTGGTGTGCAGATCCAGCATGAAATTGATCAGGCCCCGTTCCAGTCGGGCCCCTTGCCCCATCAGCGTGACGAAACGGCTCTGCGCGATTCGCACCGACCGCTCCGTATCGAACAGCTGGAGACGTTCGGCGATCTGCCANTGCTCCTCCAGATTCTCTTCCTGGCGAGGCTGCCCCCACCGGCGCACTTCGACGTTGTCGTCCTCGCTGGCTCCGTCCGGGCACTCTTCGGCGGGCAAGTTTGGAAATCCCAGCAGTTGTTGGCGGAGTTCAGCCGCGAGGTGCTTTTCCTCGTCTTCGAGGACCGAAACTTTCTTCTTGATGGCATTGCCCTGTTGGCGAAGCTCCGCCACCTCATCGCCTTTGGGATCGGCTCCAGCTTTGATCCGCTGGCCCACTTCTTTGCCGATCCGGTTGCCGTCGGCCTGCAGATTGCTCCGCTGTTCCTCCAGCTGACGCTGCTGCTGAGCGATCAGCTGGAGCTTGGTGAGATCAACGGCTTTGCCCCGGCGTTGCAACTGTTGGGCAATNACATCGGGATTGTCACGTACAAGACGCTGATCGAGCACGATTCCAGGGGCTACAGCGCGGGCAGCCTATGGCAGTCCGTTCAGAGCACCTGGCCGAGCATGACCGCGGCCACGGCAGAAAACACGGTGATTCCCAGGGCTGTAAGGGGATTCTGGCCCTGCGCAACAGCAACAGTGGTGATCACGCCGGCTCCGAGACAAGCCACGCACAGCTGGGAGGTGAGGTCGTTGGGTCGCTGCAAGGGATTAAGTCGGCTGAGCGGACCGTAGGGAGTGCGCTTAACNCAGTCTTGACAAAGAAGACTGTTCGTTACGCCGCGTCAGGGTTCGTTACCTGAAGCAACAGAAGCGGGCCGGGCTCGNCCGCTGGAGGCCCATTGCTTGAGCCGTTCCAGCGGTTCGCTGGCCGTGCGCGACAGCGGGATGAGCTGCGAAGCGGCGCGGATCAGATCCGTTTCACTGAGTTCACGGTGTTCGGCGAAGGCCAGATGCATCGCTTCGATCACCGTCTGCTCCAGCTCAGCGCCGGAAAATCCCTCGCTGCGGCTCACCACGGTGTCGAGGGGGAGTCCCAGTCCAGGCCGTCGCTGTGCCAGNTGAAGCTGAAGAATGCTCTCGCGNTCGTCTCGAGTTGGAAGATCCAGCAGAAAGATTTCGTCGAAGCGCCCTTTGCGCAGGAGTTCCGGGGGGAGTTGTTCCACGCCGTTCGCTGTGGCCACAACAAACACCGGAGATTGTTTCTCAGCCATCCAAGTGAGCACATTCGCCAGCACTCTTTGGCTGGTCCCCCCATCGCTGCGGCCATCCCCCCCGAAGCCCTTGTCGATCTCATCGATCCAGAGAACACAAGGCGCCATGGCTTCGGCGCGCTGAATCATGTCGCGGGTTCTCGCTTCGCTGGCCCCCACCAGACCGGCAAACAGACGGCCAACATCCAGGCGGAGCAGCGGCATCGACCANCTGCGGGCGATCGCCTTGGCTGTCAACGATTTACCAGTCCCCTGGGGGCCGACCAGCAGCACCCCACGGGGAAGCGGGAGGCCGAACCGTTGCGCCTCTTCAGAGAATGCCCGGTGGCGCTGCTGCAACCAGGTTTTGAGGGCATCCAGACCTCCGATGGATTCGGTGCCGGCATCACTGTTGCAAAACTCCAGCACCTCGCTGCGGGCGATCGTCTGCCGCTTTTCATCCAGCACATCGCTCAGGTCTTCTGCACCGAGTTGGCCGCGGCGTGCCAGTGCTCTTGCAGCAACCTGGCGCACCCGCATCTCGCTGAGNCCACTGCAGGCCTGGGTGAGGTCTGCAAGTACCGAACTGCTGAGCGGTGTCCCGCTGCTGACGCCGATGCTGCTCAGCAAATCCCGTAGGTCTTCGCTGTCTGGAAGTGGCAGATCCAGCAACGTCAGACTTTCCTCAAGATCCGTAGGTGGGGTCCATTGCCCACAGCAGAGAATGAGGCTGTGGGGGGTGCTGCGCAGGGATCCTTCCAGATTGCGCAGCATTCGAGCGACCCCAGGGTCTTCACAGAAACGATGAAAATCCTTCGCCAACAGCAGNGTGGGCGAAGCGGCGTCCAGTTGTTGCAGCCACTGGAGCATGGCCATGGGTTGGCGACTCCCCATGCCGTCAGCGTTGGCTGGCCCGCGGATCCCGTCGATGAAATTCCAGGTGACCAGTTGCCGGTTCAGCCGCTGAACAGCCTGGTTGAGTAATGCCTCGACCCGCGCTTCCTCACTGCTGCGGATCCAGATCAAGGGCGTGCGGGCGCGCACCAAAAGATCCAGCTGTGTCGCCCAGGCTGCGCTGCTCATGGTTCGTTGCCTTGCTGNAGGCTGCGGAGGGCTTGCCAGCGCGGATCCACCACCTGCTGGGATGCCTGGAGATCTTCCGTGTTCAGGCCAGGGGGGCCAGGACAGTGATCTCCGCAGAAGTTCACAACGGGCAACAGCAGATTCAACTGCTCGAAGGCCCATTGCTGAGGATCAAAGGTTCCGCGTGGATTCAGCACCTCCACCAGGCCTTCCATCGCTGCAATCTCTTGCGAGTGCTGCAGTTGTTCATCCGTTGGCGGGGCATCGCCCAGCCAGATCAATTCACTTGGCTCGCATTCCAGCTGCTGGTTGAATTGCTGGAGGCAGCGATCACAGCTGAGGCTGACGATCGTGCTCAATTGGCCTTCCACGGCCAGCACATTGCCGCGATGTTCTGCACTGATCGAGCCGCGCACCGGAGTGAGGGAGGGCAGAGCTTCAAGCCTCCCCTCAACCGGCCAAACCCTGGCGGCACCGAGGGCCCGGAGTTCCTGAAGGGCAACAGGCTCCAGTCCCTCGATCATTTACCGCCTTTGGGCTCGAAAGGGAGGCGTGATCCTGGTGCTCCGCCAGCAGTGGCGGTGACGTTGACCGGCTGCTGGGCCATCTGCTGATCAAGAATCTTCTGGAGATTCTCAGGCAGCGCTTCCCTGGTGAGGATGAACGTCTGCAATCCCTGGAAGACGTTGGCAATCACCATGTAAAGCAGNACGCCCGCTGGCAATGGGAAGAACAGGAACATGCCAGTGATCATCACCGGGGTGATCTTGTTCGCTGTTGCCTGCTGAGGGTTGGCAGGCATGCCCATTCCCGAAAGCAACTGCGAGACGAACAACGTCAGACCAAAGCCGCCCACCAGAATCGCGATATCCCAGTTGATGGCGCCATCGGCGTAAAAGCCCACCTGGCCAAGGGCTTTGATGAAGAGGAACCCGCTGCGGGCTGCCAGGCCNGGAATNTTGGCCTCAACGGTGGCGTCACCAGCTCCAAGGGCGGTGATCATCCCGTCCGGGCTGACACTCACGATGTCATCCCCTTTGGTGACTTCCCAGGTCGGGGTGAAGCGATCAGGAGTCTCCAGTCCACTCAGCACATCAGTGAAAGGACGACCGTCTTTCGTGTGGAGGTTCACCGTGGCGCTTTCCCCAACACCAATTTTGGTGCCGCGAGGAAGGCTTGCGATCACTGGAACGTGGTCTGTTTCTCCAATAAAAATGGAGTGGCTCGCGCTGTTGAAAGGCTTGGGCTCCACCGCTGCGATTTGGTCGGCCGGCAGCACCTTCATGTTCAAGGTGTAAGGCACATCGGCAAACGGTGACCCCCGCAAGGTTGCGAACAGTGCGAACAGGATCGGCATCTGAACGATCAGCGGAAGGCAGCCAGCCAGAGGGCTGCCGAATTCCTTCATGACCTTGCCAATCTCCTCTTGCTGCTTCTGGGGGTTGTTGGCAAAGCGGCTCTTGATTTCGGCCTGACGCTTTTGGATCACGGGCTGGGCGATCCGCATGCGGCGAGCACTTCGAATCGAACCTGCACTCAACGGGTAGAGCGCGATCCGTATGACAAGCGTCAGGGCGACAATCGCTAAGCCGTAGCTCGGTACCAATCCGTAGAAGAAATCCAGGATTGGAATCAGCAGGTTGTCGGAGATGTATCCGATCACGTTGGAGAAACGGGAGGGGTCGTTGTGGGGCCAGTGTGCATGAACAAGAGGGTCAGGCGGCGAAACCTTCCACTGACTTGTTGGCCTGAGCAGAGGCGCGACTGCTCATGCGCTCCAGGATGTAAGCCTCAACCTCTCGGAACCGCGGCATGGAGCGGAGTTCAAGTTTGGCGCCATCGTTGAGCACCAAAACCATGTCACCCCAGGCGCCGAAACCGCGAGGCACGGTGCGCACTTCACTGATCTGGGAATAGACGACTTGCGTCTTGTCCTTGCCCATCCAGCCGCCACTCACGGAAAGCCGGCGACTGGTGATGCGGAATCGCAGCCAGAGGGCCCTCACAACAGCACCGATGGTGAAGGGAAGGCCGATCAGCGTGAACCCGAGCAGAATGTTGAAAATGAGGTCACCACGGGCAGGACCGCCGTCGTAGTGGACGTCTTCCTGAATGGTGGTCATGTCTCCAATCCGGCAGATCTCAAGAGACTGTCGCATTCTTCGAGCAACTGCGCTGGTTCGGCTTCCGCGGCTTCCGGTCGAAGGCTCAGCAGCAACCAGCGATTTGCCAGATCGGAACGATGTTCCAGACGCTCGCGCAGATGAGCGTGGAGCAGTCGCCTGAGGCGGTTCCGTCGAACAGCGCGTTTGCTCACTTTGCTGCTGATCACGAGTGCGCAACGGCATCCCCGCGATGGAACGTCGCGCAGTTCTTTTCGCAGGAGCCGTGCGTCACCATTGACCACACGCAGAATCATCAGCGTTCCGTGGTGGCGACGCCCCGAACGGTGGAGGAGGTTGAAGCAGCGATGGCCGCGCAGTCGCATCTGTGCGGGCAGTGCCATCAATCGCTTTGCTGAAGAGAATGAGGGGTGAATGCAGGCCGTTCACCCCAGAGAGCTTCAAGCCGCCAGACGGGCCCGACCGCGCTTGCGACGGGTGCGGATCACCCGTCGCCCGGTGTGGGAGCGCATCCGCACGCGGAAGCCCGAAACGCGCTTGCGCTTGCGGCTGGTTCCCCCGAGGGTGCGTTTGGTCATTACGGTCTCCTGGCGTCCGGCCGATCAGAACGAACGATTTTATCAGTCAGTCCACGTCAATCAGCCAGCTGCCCCGATAGCCGGACATCGGAACATCGCCAGGGGCCTGGACCAGCGCATTGAATTGGTACATCCGCTTCCCCTGCGGATTGAACAGCTTGATGTAGAGCGAATAATCACTATCCGAAGGAAGGGGTTGATCGGGAAAAACCTCGATCGCGGTTTGGTTCTCGTTGACCTCGATTGTGGCTGGAATGGTTTCCAGACACTTGCTGCGGCTCATCATTCCGCCTGGTGAAGTGCGGCACAACTTCATCCGGTTGGCCTTCAGCTTGGAATCGAAGTACTCAGGCACCGTGACGGTCAACTTGAGAATGGCTGTCTTGCGGTCTTTCTTGCGAAGGGTCAGAAACCATTCAGATCGATCGTTTTCAAGGGATGAGGTGAGGAAGTAATAGAGCTTCCGGTAATCCCGATCGGTGTCCCAGCGGAACTCCAGCAGGCCTGGGGTGCTGCCCTGGGCAACAGCAGGGTTTGAGGTGGAACCGTTGAACGCAGCGCTGATGAACAGTGCACCAGCTGCAGCAGCTCCAGGAAGGATTCGACGCAGAAGGGATCCGGCCATAACTGAACATCGTTGTGCTTCCAGAGATTCTCCTGAGTCCAACGGCGGGCCGGCCCCTTCAGGGGCCGGAGGCTCATCTGTCAGTTGTGACCAGATCGGTCTGGACGCAGTCGCATCGCGTCCGCTTGGTAGGGATGCACTGGCTGGCGATCCTGCGGAAGCCAGGCATGGGCTAACACGCGAATACAGCGCTCCAGGTCTCCCTGCACGGCCATCTGCTGGCAATCCAACAGGGCTACGGCGTCCCACCCTTGGCGTTGACGGGCCACGGCTGCCGGGAAACAAGCATCCAAGTCGGCTGTGACGGAAAAAGTCACAGAAACCAGCCGATCTGGGGTGAGTTGATTTTGCTCCATCAGGGCATCCATCAACTGCGATACAGCCAATCGAATCGCATCAATGCTGTTTTCCGGGCAGGTTGTGGCCCCCCGCAATCCGACAAGTGCATGCGTCGTGCTGCTCATGGGCGGTACAGCCAAAGCACTTGACCGCTCCCCATCAGTTCGAGAGATAGGCGTTGCTGCAACTGCTGAAGTATTTGAGATCCGGGAAGCAAACCGGAGAGACGGCGACGCTGCTTGCCAAGAGTCACCGGTCGGATGTCCTCTTCATCAAGGTCAGCAAGCCTGGCCGCAAGACGCAAGGCATGGTCTTCATCGCCCAACTCGTCGACCAATCCCAGAGATTGGGCCTGCTCGCCACTGAACACGCGGCCGTCGGCGAAGCGTTTCACCACGTTCGGATCAAGATTGCGCCCTTTCGCCACGACGCCAACGAATTGGCCATAGCTGCTGTCGATCAGTTCTTGCAGCAGCGAACGTTCCGCATCACTGAGGGGACGATCCGGCGAAAGGATGTCTTTGAAAACCCCGCTTTTGACCGTGTCAAAGCGGATCCCGATGCGTTCAAACACTTTGGAAAGATCATTGCCCCGCAGGATCACGCCGATGGAGCCGGTGATGGTTCCGGGATTGGCCACGATCTTTTCCGCGGCCACGCCGATGTAAACCCCCCCCGAAGCCGAAATGTTGCCGAAGCTGGCCACCACTCGGCATCCCTGCTCCCGCAGTCGCATCAGCGCAGCATGGATCTCCTGGCTGTCGCCCACGGTTCCTCCGGGGCTGTCGATCCGAAGGAGCAAAGCCGGGAATTCTCGCTGCTTCACCTCCCGTAGAGCCTTCAGCACCCGCTTGCGTGTAGCCCCAGTGATTGGACCATCAACAACGATGCGCGCCATCCGTCGTCGCGACTTTCGCCTCAAGGGCCAGATCATTTTGCGCATTCGCTTCGCATCTGATCTTAAAAAGGCCACCGCAGCCTTCCCCCATGCCATCCCTTCGCCTCTGGCTTTTGATGTTGCTGCCCTTTGCGCTGTGGGGCACGGCCATGACAGCCATGGCTCCCTTGCTTGCGACCGGTGGTCCCTGGCTGGTCTCCGGTCTTCGACTCTTGCCTGCTGGAATCGCCCTGCTGATCTGGGGACGATTCAGCGGTCGGGGAATGGGGCTGGATGCAAGGGATCTGGGCTGGTTCGCCCTGTTCACGCTGGTGGATGCAACCTTGTTTCAGGGCCTTCTGGCCCAGGGGTTGTCGGGCACTGGAGCCGGCTTGGGGTCGGTGTTAATTGATTGTCAACCGATGCTGGTGGCGCTGCTGGCACGAGCACTGTTCGCTGAATCGATCAATCCTGTGGGCTGGCTGGGGCTGGCCATCGGTCTGGCTGGGATTGTGTGCATCGGCGTCCCCGCTGAGCTCCTGGGGCACTGGTGGCTGCTGGCTGATCCGCCTGCTGTGCAGAAACTGCTGCAGCCTGGCGAGGGCTGGATGCTGCTGGCTGCCCTGGCCATGGCCGGTGGCACCGTTCTGATTCGGTTTGCCTCCCGTCACAGTGATCCTGTTTCGGTCACCGCGTGGCACATGCTTCTCGGGGGAATTCCACTTCTGCTGGTCTTCGGTCTCCAGCAAGACGCAGCCGACCTCGCTTGGTCTCTGGGGGACTGGGGGCGGATGGGATATGCCAGCTTCCTGGGCAGTGCCTTGGCCTACGGCTTGTTCTTTTGGTTCGCCAACCAGCGCGACCTCACCAGCTTCAGCAGTCTTGGTTTTCTCACCCCAGTTTTTGCCCTTGCCACGGGTGGCTGGCTGCTGGGGGAGCGGCTGGATCTTTTGCAATGGATTGGTGTAGGCCTCGTGCTGCTGTCGGTGATCTGTGTCAGTCAGCGGCAAAAAATCTGGGAACCGGCCCATGAGTGATTCAGTCGCCCATAACGGCGGGCCGCTGCGCCTTGTGGTGGTCAACACGCCGATCGGCGCCCTGGGTAGCGGAGAGGGTGGCGGGGTGGAGCTGACCCTCCGTTCGCTGATTCAGGGTCTTGTGCTGCGCGGCCATCACATCACGTTGGTCGCGGCCCGTGGTTCAACACTCCCAGCCGGTTGTGAAGCCGTTGAGCTGGTGGAAGTGGAGGGTGTCAACCAACCCAGCTGGCAGCACGCCGCAGAGGATGCAGCTGTGGTGATGCCTCGACATGGCCTCCTGCAGGCTTTGTGGGAGGCGGCTCTGGATCTCGGGGAGCAAGCCGATGCGGTGATCAACGGCGGATACGACTGGCTTCCTCTTTGGCTGACTCCCCGCGTCAAGCCCCGGTTGTTTCACCTGGTGAGCATGGGAGATGTTGCCTCGGTGATGCGCGAGGTGATTGAGGCAGTGGGGGCATGGAACCCGAAGCGGCTGGCGTTTCATACCCTTCGCCAGGCCTCGGATTTTGCGCTTCCTCTTCCGCCAACGGTGGTTGGAAATGGGTTTGATCTGGCCAACTACACCCTTCAGCTCGGCACCAGTGGCCCCCTGGGCTGGGCCGGGCGTATCGCTCCTGAGAAGGGGTTGGAGGATGCAGCAGCAGCGGCAGCTGCCCTGGGTGAACGGCTTCTCGTCTGGGGGCTACGGGAAGATGATGCCTACGCCAAAAACGTGGAGGCTGGCGTGCCGCCTGGAACGATCGACTGGCGCGGCTTTCGGGCCACGGCTGATCTTCAGCGTGAGCTTGGAGCTTGCCGTGCGCTGATCAACACTCCCAAGTGGAATGAGGCCTACGGCAATGTCGTGATCGAGGCCCTGGCCTGTGGAGTTCCCGTGGTGGCGTACGACCGCGGGGGACCTGGTGAGCTGGTCCAGAACGGCGAGACCGGTTGGCTCGTCCCCGCTGATGATGTGAGCGCCCTCACCGATGCCCTGCAGCAGGTCGCTGATCTTGACCGTCAGCGCTGTCGCAGCTGGGTTGAGCAGAATGCCTCCCGATCCGTCTTCAGTGAGCGGGTGGAGGCCTGGATCCTGGCCGGTTTGGAGATGGATGCCAGCATCAACTCCACGCGCTGAGGCCCCTTGATCGTGGATGTTTCAGCACAACAGCGACGCAGAACCCTGGCGCTCGTGCTCGGTCTGGCAAGTCTTGTCACGCTTTGGGGTCTTGGAAGCACGGGGGTTGTCGATGAGACGCCGCCGCTCTTCGCCGCTGCGGGGCGCGCCATGGCGGACACCGGCGACTGGCTCACCCCACGGGTCAATGGCCTGCCTCGATTTGATAAGCCGCCACTGGTCTACTGGCTGATGGGGTTGGTGTACGCCCTCCCCTGGCAGCAGGTCTGGGATCCGCTGGGGAGCTGGGCAGCACGCTTGCCTTCGGCTCTCTCCACCATTGCTCTGATGGTCGCCATCGCGGACACGCTGTTGCGCTGGCCTGATCCGAGGGATGCTGCTCCTCGGCGTACAGCGGTGGTTGCCTCGCTGGCCTTCGTGCTCTCACCACTGGTTCTGGTGTGGAGCCGAACGGCGGTGAGTGACGCCTTGCTCAGTGGACTTCTGGGGATCAGCCTTCTGCTCCAGTGGCGCCGATTCGCAGCGCCGCAGCAAGTTTCCTGGTGGCCGGCCTGGGTTGTGCTGGGGTTTGCCGTTTTGGCCAAAGGCCCTGTGGCCGTGGTGCTGTCCGGCATCACCCTTCTGTTGTTCAGTGCCTTGCGCCGGGACATTGCCCTGCCATGGAAGCGGCTGCGGCCGATCTCAGGGTTGCTGATCACTGCTGTTGTCAGCCTCCCTTGGTATGTGATCGAACTCGTTGTGGAGGGGCAGCCCTTCTGGGACAGCTTTTTCGGATACCACAATCTCCAGCGTTTCACCTCCGTGGTGAACGATCACCTTCAACCCTGGTGGTTCTTCATCCCTGTGATGTTGGTGGCTGCTCTGCCGCTCACGGCCTTCTTGCTGGTCGGTCTGGTTCGGGTTCCCCGGGGTCGACCTGAACCGCAGCACTCCCTGCATCAGTTCGCCGCGTGTTGGCTGATGGCCGTGTTCCTGCTGTTCACCACTGCGGCCACCAAACTGCCCAGCTATTGGTTGCCGGCCACCCCGGCCGGTGCCTTGTTGGTTGCCATGGCGACCCTCGAGCGCAGTCGACTTCAGCGGGCTGCATGGATCGGAAGCATCGTTCTGACGGCTGCTCTTGCGGTCGGGTTCTGGTGCTCACCCCTCTGGATCCCACTGATCAATGATCCGGAGATGCCCACCTTGGCGGTGGATCTCCTCGGCAGTGGACTGGTGATCCGTGCTGCGGTTTGGTTCAGCGTCGCTGCGTTGCTGGGGTGGCTGTGTCTGCGTCGAGGCAGGCCTGCAGGGCTCGGCCTGCTGTCGATCCAGGCCAGTCTTTTGCTCTTCCACCTCACGGCGCTGGTCCCGATCGCACAACTGGCTGATCAGCTTCGCCAGCGCCCTGTTCGACAGTCAGCCGCTCTGATGGTGGATCAGCAGCGGGAGGGAGAGCCCTTGGCCATGGTTGGTGCCATGAAGCCCTCGCTGCATTTCTTCACCCGTCAGGTGGTGTTGTTTGAGGGGCGTTCCGATGGGGCTCTGGTCAACCTGTCGGATCGTTTGTCCCATGAACAGCGCCAGGGCTGGAGTGGCAAGCCCCTCAATACCCCTGGAGCCTCCGACACTGTGCTGCTGGTGATCGACAGCGGCACAGCCCAGCGAAAGCACTGGCAAGGACTGGATCCCCAGCGCTTGGGCCAATTCGGTATTTACGAGATCTGGCGGTTGGACCGCCAGCGGCTTCAGCAGCGTGCGATGTCGCTTCAAGGGGAGGGGGTCGATCCCGACTGGCGTCGTCCTCGGCCTGAGCGCTTTTGATTCTGGGTTCTCAGGCCTCCTGGGCCTGGGGCACGGCTAGCTGCTGCCGGTGGCAGAACCCACAACGTGACCAAAGTTGGATCTCCCCGTTTGGAGCAGGGCGATTGCATTGGGGACAAGTGCCCATGCCATGGATGTCTGTGCGGCTCGGGTGCCGGGCCCAGATGCTTTTTTCACTCTCCAAAGCAGCGGATTGGGCTGCGTGATGTTGCTGAATCCGAAGGTCTCGCACAGCGTGACCAGCTCGGTGCAACGCGCTGATCAGCTGAGGGCGGTTGTACAGCAGCGCTTGACGCCACTGGGGGTGACTCGCGCCCACCGTGAGAATGCCGCGTTGAAGCTCCAGTGGTCGGCAATGGGGGGCGAGCTGAGGCCCGGCGATCTCCGGCCAGTCCTGCCAGAGCGCTGCTAAGTGGTGGTCGCGGCGCCAGTCCTGCTGAAGCGAGCCGAGACAGCTTTTCAGCTGCTCCGCAGGAGAGGGGCTGGGTGGCTGAAGCAGCTCCAGACCCGGCAAGCGTCGGCGTTGGGAATCGGGAGCGATGGCCATCAGCGCACCATAAGCAGGTTGCCACTGTTGATCTCGCTAATCTCCAACAAAGATCCGACGCCACGGAATGGGTTTCTTTGATCGGCTAAGCAGGCTTGTGCGGGCGAACGCCAATGCCGCCGTGAGCAGCATGGAGGACCCCTCCAAGATCCTCGACCAGTCCGTTGCAGATATGCAGGCGGACCTGGTGAAGCTGCGTCAGGCCGTGGCCCTAGCGATCGCCAGCCAGAAGCGTTTGACCAACCAGGCAGATCAGGCTTCAGCCCAGGCCAAAACCTGGTACGAGCGGGCTGAACTGGCGCTCAAGAAGGGTGAGGAGGATCTGGCCCGTGAGGCTCTTGCTCGGCGCAAGACATTCCAGGAGACAGCCACCACCCTGTCGGCCCAGGTCAAGTCTCAGGTCGGCCAAGTCGAATTACTCAAAAAGAATCTGGTCGCCCTGGAAGGAAAGATCGCTGAGGCGAAGACCAAAAAAGACATGCTCAAGGCCCGCGCTCAAGCGGCAAAGGCCCAGCAGCAGCTGCAGAGTGCTGTCGGCAACATCGGTACGGATTCCGCCATGGCGGCATTCGAGCGGATGGAGGAGAAGGTGGAGGCCCTTGAAGCCACCGGGCAGGCTGCGGCTGAGCTGGCTGGTTCGGATCTGGAAAGTCAGTTTGCGGCGTTGGAAAGCGGTGGAGGTGTCGAAGACGACCTTGAGGCATTGCGCGCTCAACTGAAAGGGGGGCCAGAAGCAGTTGCGCTCCCTGCCGGTTCCGGAACCGAGGCCGTCAAGCCTGTGAAGGTTGAGGAGGTCGATGCAGAGCTGGAAGATCTGAAACGATCGATCGACAAGCTCTGATTGTTGGTTGGAACCTGCAGAGAGTTCCATAGGATCTGTTCAGTTAGAGCGATCCCTTGGCTGGAGCTGTTTCAGATTTCACGGATGCTGGTTTTGATGCCGGAGTGCTGAAGTGTTCCGGCACCGTTCTGGTGGACTTCTGGGCCGCCTGGTGCGGGCCTTGCCGGTTGATTGCACCCCTGATGGACTGGGCTGCCGAGACCTATGCCGATCGCCTCAGCGTTGGCAAGTTGGAGGTGGATGGCAATCCGAAAATTCGTGACGCCTACCAGGTGCAGGGCATACCCACGTTGATTTTGTTCCGGAATGGTGAGGTGGTAGCTCGCCACGAAGGTGCCATCGCCAAACCTCAGCTGCAGTCCTTCTTGGATGCCAATCTCTGATCGGCTTGAGGCCATCGGAAGCGCTGTCTTCGCGCGCATCGATGCAGCAAAGCGGGTTTATCACGATGGTTCGTCAGGTTCTGACAAACCCCCGCTGGTTGATCTCTCGATCGGCTCCGCCGATCTTTCGCCACCGCAGGCATTGCTAAACACCATGGCTGCTGCCGTCCTCGACCGCAGCAGTTCCTCCTATTGCCTGCAAACCGGTCTTCGACCATTTCATGCAGCTGTTGCTGACTGGTGCCTTGAACGCTTCGGCGTTGCAGTGAACCCCGATTCTGAGGTGCAGTTTCTGGTGGGGTCTCAGGAAGGAACGGCCCACCTTCCTCTCGCAGTGCTCAACCCAGGAGATCTGGGCCTTCATCTCGATCCCTGCTACCCATCCCACACCGGTGGATTGCATCTCGCTGGCGCTTGCCTGCAAGCCCTGCCGCTTGAAAGTGAACGGGCCTGGAGGCCTGATTTGTCTGCCCTGAGTGCTGAGCAGTGGAATCAGCTGAAGCTGTTCGTTCTGGGATACCCACATAACCCATCAGCCCGAGTGGGAGATCAAGAGGATCTGAATCGAATCATGGCTCTGGGCGATCGCCATGATCTGGTGATTGCTCACGACAACCCCTATCTGGATCTTGCTCTGGATGGAACATCCCCCTGTCTCCTGAGAACGTCGCAATGGCGAACATCCGGAATTGAGTTCTTTTCCCTCTCGAAGGGCTGGTGCCTGGGGGGATTCCGGCTCGGATTCGCCGTTGGTGCGGCGCCGTTGATCGAGGCGCTGCGTCGGGCCAAGGCTGTGATCGATTTCAACCAGAGCACAGCCCTTCAACAGGGGGCGATTCGGGCTCTGAGGGAGTTTTCACAATGGCCTCTGGAGTTGCATCCCATCTACCGCGAGCGCCGCGACCGTGTTGTGGACACGCTCTCAGCTCGTGGCTGGCAGGTTCCACGATCTGAAATGGCGATGTACCTCTGGATGCCCGTTCCTGCGGCGGCCCGCCTGCGGGGGTGGAGTGATGGGGTCACCGCTGCAGAACTCTTGACGCGCAGTGGGGTCGCGCTGACCCCCGGCTCCGGCTTCGGTGCGGGTGGACGCGACTGGCTGAGGATGGCTCTGGTGCGGCCTGTGGATGAGCTGGTGGCCGCTGCGACGCGGCTGGCCGATGCCNTGGATGGCTGATCTCAGCCAACCCAGTCGCCGAGCCGGGNGCGTNCTGGCTCGTTACCGCCACATCGGNGGGGGGGCTGTTCANCCCTGGCATCTGCGTTCGGTTCCTGTCTGCAGCAGCACGGAGCCACTGCTTGGAGCCTGGCTCCGCGACAAACCATCTCTGGATGGACCGCGCGCGGTGATCGCCACTCGGCAGCGCAGGGGCACGGGCCAGTGGGGGCGACGCTGGCTCTCTCCCCCTGGTGGAGTTTGGATCAGTGCTGCCCTGCCTTGGAATGGCCGGGGGGGCGGACGGGCCGGTCTGCTTGGCCTTGCTCTGGCGGTGTCCATGGCCGAGCGGTTGGAATATCACGGGGTGTCTGTGCAGATCAAATGGCCGAATGATCTGCTTGTGGAAGGGCGCAAGCTGGCGGGCTTGCTGCCGGCCGTGGTGCAGCGGGGCTGTGACATCCGTTTGCTGCGGATTGGCCTTGGCCTCAATGTGAGCAATCGCGTACCGNTGGGGGCGGTGGCGTTGCGGCAGTGCTCTGGAATCTCGATGGTTCATCCCGATCACTGGGTCGCTGAAGTTCTCCTCGCTCTCGATCGCTGCCAGCAAGCAGGTGGGGATGGCACCTGGTGCCTGGAGGGTTTGAAGAAGCGACTCTGGGCTGATCATCTGCGTCATCCGCGCGATGGTCAGATCTGGCAGATCGCTGGGGTCGATGCGGATGGTGCCCTTCNGCTTTGCCTGGGCGATCGGATCGAACGCTGGCACCGCTGGCCCTAAATCCGTGACGGGGTCCATACAATCCAGTCGCCCCTGGATCTCCACCGGTGCTGAGCTGGTTGTCCATGATTTGGATGCTGAATCTGATCCCAGGGCAGATTCACTCCCCCAAGGCTTTCGACCGTTCGTTGGACGCATTGGAACGCCAGCGGGTGATCACCTCGCGAGAGCGTCGCGTCTTGGAGGGAAGAAACCCGCAGGTTGTGCCGATCGATCGCAAACGCTTNGAGCGGGCCTGCCAATCCGGTGCGTTGTCCCGGCAGGAGTGTTCCAGGGGGCTTGCTCAGCGTTTGAGGAAACCATCGCAGGTGGGGGTTTCAGCGATGAAGCCGAGGCCTCGGCGTCATTCAGGAAATGGCGACAAGCGGTTGCTTTTTCCTGTTATTGGCCAGGCCTACCTCAGCAGTGGCTTTGGTTGGCGACACCATCCGATTCTGGGTCGCTGGTTGATGCACGCAGGTCGTGATTACGCTGCAGCAACGGGCACTCCAGTGGTTGCTGCGCTTTCCGGCCGTGTGGTGAGTAGTGGTCGGCTTGGTGGCTATGGCCTTGCTATTGAGGTCGAACACCGCAACCCAACACGGCGCACCCTCTACGGCCACCTTTCGGAGCTTTATGTCAGAGCCGGCGAACGGGTGCAGCAGGGGGATGTGATTGGACGGGTAGGGAGCACAGGAATGAGCACTGGCCCTCACCTTCATTTCGAGCTTCTGATCCCCACATCCGATGGCTGGCGGGCTGTCGATCCAGTCGATCTCGACCTTTCAAGCATCATCCCAACTGGGGCAGAGTCTCGAAGAATCAACAGGGTCAGTTCGATGGGGTCGATTGGTCGCGGAGGATGAATCCAACGCCGCGAACGGTATGAATGAGCGTTGGCGCCTCATCGATTTCGATTTTTTGCCTTAGGTAGCGGATGTAGACATCGAGAAGATTGTCATCTCCAAAAAAGTTCTCACCCCAGACGCCGCGCATGATTTCGTGACGTTCGAGCACACGGCCAGCACCGCGCATCAGGAAATTAAGCAGGTCGTATTCCTTGACGGAGAGTTGAATGGAGCGTTCTCCACGGCACACATCCCGTGTGCGGGTGTTCATGGTGAGATCAGCGACATGCAGCTGTTCAGAGTGCTCGGATCCATTCGCTGGACCTGAAAATGTTTCTGCCCGGCGATGCATGGCCCGTAGACGAGCCATCAGTTCATCGATGGAAAACGGTTTAACGAGATAGTCGTCGACTCCAGCATCAAGGGCTTTAACCCGATCGGTGATCTCGTCGTGCCCTGTGAGCATCAGGATCGGGATGGTAACGCCACTGGCCCGGATCCTTTGGCAGATATCGATTCCACTGAAGTCGGGCAGATTCCAATCCAGAATGATCAGGTCGGGTACTGGTTCTGTGCGGCTTCGGATGAGGCCACTTGCACCGTCTTTGGCGATATCAACGTCGTAACCCTCAACGTCCAGCTCTAATTTCAGGAGATCGGTTAGTCGATTCTCATCGTCCACCACCAGGACACGGAGTCGGGGATTGGAATCCGGTGACATCGCGCCTGACAAACGTCATTCCACCTTAGGCATGAGGCAGTTTTATGCCGATTCTCTTCCTACATTGAATTCGGTGGCGGATCGGCATGACCTCGCAAGTTGCTTGGACGGAGGATCGAATCCGGCAACTCCGGGAACAGGAGGATCTGCCTTTTGTGCGTGCTGATGCCGTCGGCATCGTTCAGGAAATCAATGCAAGGTTCACCGATGTTTATGGCTGGACCTGCGACCAGTTGCTCGGTCAGTCGCTTGGCTTAATCCTTCCTCCCAGCTTCCGCGATTCACACCATGCAGGCTTTGCCCGTTTCAAGCTCACCGAAGTGTCGAAGGTGCTCAATCACCCCCTGAAACTGGCCACGTACTGTGCCGATGGTCGGGCGTTGGACAGCGAGCATTTCATCGTCGCTGAGAAAGCCGACGATGGAAGTTGGTCCTTCGCTGCGACCCTGAGGCCCTTGCCTGTATCCCCCTGATCTGCACGGTTTGGCATGAGCAGTGCATCCTCACCAGTGCCATCACCGCACGAGAGCAATCTGGTGCAGCAGCTAAGGCAGTCCTTGGGGATGCTTCAGGTCGCCTTCGATGCTGCCAGCGAAGCGATGTTGATCGTGGATGTGGATCGAAAGGTGCACTGGGCCAATCAGGCTTCTGCCGAGCTTCTCGTGGGAGGTGTGCCCATTCAGGTGGTGAACCGCACTCTTGCGGATCTGATGGAGGTGCAAGCGCTGGATTCACACGCTTTGGCGGCTCGAGGTCTTCTTGACCCTGGTCAGTCACTACCCCGCTCAGCTGGAGAAAGCCGCTGTCATTTGTTGCTTCCAGGGGGGAAATCCTCTCCCGTTCAATTGCTTCGCTGGCGCCCCGTTGAGCTGATTCAGGCGCCATTCGTGCTGATGACCATTCGGGATCTCAGCCCAGAGGAGCGGGCCCTCGTCCAACAGCAGCGGTTCATGACCAGCCTCACCCATGAATTACGAACACCTTTAGCGATCGTGAGCGGCAACCTTCAGAGAATGGCTCGCCTGAGTCCGTTGTCTGATGCGATCAGCAAGCGGTTGACGATGGCCCGCGAAGAGATGGTCCGGATTCAGCGCTTGCTCGAGAACCTCACCCTGCTGACGCGCCTCGAGGTGGATCCAGATGTTCTCGCCTGCAGTGACCAACCGTTGCTTCCATTGCTTCAACAGTGGTGCCATCTCTCAGGAGAGCGGTCTGCTGCCCTCGAGCTTCTTTGGGGCAACACGATTGATTCTGCGGTGGTTCACATTGATCCTGGGGCGTTGATGCTGGCCCTGGACCATCTTCTCGACAATGCACTTCAGCACGGTGAGGTAGACAAGCCCCTGAAGCTTCAGGTTCTTCCCTTGGATGGGAGCGGATACTGCACATTGGAGTTGTCCAGTTGCAGCGATGATGCGATTGTCGATCCTGATGTGATCGAAGCATGGTTGTCTCCCTTCACGAAGGGAGGTTTGCAACGCGATGGTGAGCAGGTGGAAGGCCCCGGTCTTGGACTGTCTGTTGCCCGGCAACTCACCCTCGGATGGGGGGGCGATTTGGCGGTGAATCAACACCCATCCGAAACGGGAACGGAGACCGTCGTCAGGATTTCGCTGCCTCTCAGTGCGCAGGCATCGACTTCAACAGCCCCGGCAGCTGCTCAAACAGATCCGGCTTGAGAACATAGGCCTCGGCTCCGTTTTCGAGGGCTTCTCGTTTTTTCTCCGCATCATTGAGCGCTGTAACGATGACGACCCGAGGCGTGGTCACATCGGGGCACAAGTGCAAGTTCCTGAGGCAGTCGATTCCATTCATGCCCGGGAGCATCAGATCCAGCAGAACAAGATCGAAGCGGTTGTGATCGGATGCCTGAAGAAATGCCTCAGCGGAGACGAAGGCCTCACAGGTGTGACCCTCATCACGAATTTCCGCGCTGATGAGCTGCTGAATTCGTGGGTCATCCTCGACCACCGCCACATGCAGAGCGTCGGAGGTGTCCTGCATCACCCCTCGGCGACTGAAGCCATTCTGCTCATTCGGCCAGAACGCGGCCATCCTGAAATCTGGCCACTTTTTGGGCCCTGGCCGCGACGTCGTCCTCGTGGGTGACCATCACGAGGGTGATGCCCTGCTGATGCAGCTCATCAAACAATTCCAGAACCTCTGCTGTGGTGCTGGAGTCAAGCGCCCCTGTGGGCTCATCGGCCAAAAGAAGGCTTGGGCGATTAATGATCGCTCGTGCAATGGCGACCCTTTGTTGCTGCCCACCAGAGAGTTGATTGGGGCGGTTCTCCAGCCTTTTGGCCAGTCCAACCCGGGTTAGGGCCGCCTTGGCCCGTTCTTGCCGCTCCTCCAGAGGGATGCCGGCGTAGATCATCGGCAGCATCACGTTATCCATGGCGGACGCATGGCCAAGCAGATGGAACTGCTGAAACACGAAACCCAAGGACTGGTTGCGGAGATCGGCGAGGGCGTCGTCACTGAGCTGTTCGACGGCCGTTCCGTTGAGGTTGTAGTTGCCACTCGTGGGACGGTCGAGGCAGCCGAGGATGTTCATTGCGGTGCTTTTGCCCGAACCGCTGGCCCCCATCACGGCGATGTAGTCGCCTTCGCGGACGGTGAGGTTGACGCCATCGAGAGCTCTGACCTCAAGGTCTCCAGACCCGTAAACCTTGGTGATGCTGCGCAGTTCAGCAACACCTGGAGCGACCTGATCAACCAAGACCCTTCAAGGTTGAGAGGGCGATGGCCTGTTGCAGCAGAGGTGTTTGGGTCACAGCCGTGTTGGCCCACTGGAACAGTGGGTTGGAGAGAATTCCGCCAACAGCCGTAATCGCAACGCAGCCGATCAAGGCCACACGTAGAGGCTGCATTCCCATCAAGGACCAGTTCACCTCTGGGTAGGACTTCACCACATCGGATGCTTCCTGAGGTTCTTTCACCACCATCATTTTGATGACGGAAATGTAGTAATAGATCGACACCACAGATGTGACCAAGCCCACCACGACCAGGAGGTATTGGTGGTTCGCCCATCCAGCGAAGAACAGGTAAATCTTGCCGAAGAAGCCCAGCATGGGCGGAATTCCCCCGAGCGACAGCAAACAGAGGCTCAGCCCCAAGGTGATCAGCGGATCCTTTTGATACAGGCCGGCGTAATCAGAAATCCGATCACTGCCGGTGCGGATCGAGAACAGGATGATGCAGGCGAAAGCGCCCAGGTTCATGAACAGATAGGCCGCCATGTAGAGAACCATTGCTGCGAAACCGTCCTCGGTGCCGCAAACCATTCCGATCATCACGAAGCCAGCCTGACCAATCGAGCTGTAGGCCAACATCCGCTTCATCGATGTCTGCGCAAGAGCAACGACATTGCCCAGGGTCATGCTCAGCACAGCGAGCACTGTGAACAGCAACTTCCATTGGCCATCGAAGGCACCGAAGCAACCCACCAGAATGCGTAAGGCGAGGGCAAAACCAGCAGCCTTGGATCCAACCGACAGAAAGGCCACCACAGGGGTAGGCGAACCTTCGTAAACATCAGGTGTCCATTGATGGAACGGGACGGCTGCGATTTTGAAGGCCACCGTCGCAAGAACAAACACCAGCGACAGCGCTGCCAGAGGTGTGGTGCTGGATTGGAGGGCAAGCCCGATGGTTTCCAGGCTGGTGCTTCCGCTGAGCCCGTAGAGCAGCGATGACCCGTAAAGGAAAACTGCTGCTGCTGCAGAGCCCACCAACAAATATTTGAGAGCAGCTTCCGAACTGCGTGCGTCGCGCTTCATGTAGCCCGACAACAGGTAGCTAGCGACTGAAAGGGTTTCCAGCGAGATGAACACGCTGACGAGATCGGTTGCCCCGCAAAGGACCATCGCGCCAAGAGTTGCGGCCAAAAGAATGGCCGCGTATTCCCCCACCGGCGTGCCGCTTTTCTCGGCATATCGCCAGCTGATCAGCAGAGAGAGAAGGGTCGAGGTGGCGATCACAGCCCGGAAGGCCACCGCCAGGTTGTCGGCGAGGAAAGCCCCGAGGAAGGAGGGCTCAATCGGGGCATTCCACTGGAGGGCCAGAAGCACCAGGGATCCACCCAAGCCCAGGTAACAAATCGGTGGGACCCAGCGTGCAGCTGCTTTCTCGCCGGCCAAATCCACGAGGAGTGTGGCGATCATCGCCAGCAAAACGGCTCCTTCCGGCAGAACGGCTGATGCGTTCAGAGAGAGATTCAGCAGCTCACCAGGGGCAGCCATCGCCTGGGTGGCGAGAAGAAAAGCACCCATCTCGGGCATGGCGGCCTGAATCCATTGCGCTGAGGCGACTGTAGCCGCGCTTGAAGCCGATACGGATCATGCACAACGCAGGTCGGTGCGATAAAGAGGGTGAACGGTTCATTGCCCGCCTGTGGCGCACACCCTCGTCATCGTTGAAAGCCCCACGAAAGCCCGCACCATCCGCGGCTTTCTCCCGAAGGGATTCAAGGTCGAGGCGTCCATGGGCCACGTCCGTGACCTTCCCAATAACGCCAGCGAGATTCCGGCTTCGGCGAAAGGCCAGAAATGGGCCAATCTTGGCGTGAATACTGAGGCGGATTTCGAGCCTCTGTATGTCGTTCCGAAGGACAAGAAAAAAGTTGTCCGAGAGCTCAAAGATGCTCTGAAAGGTGCCGAACAACTGCTGTTGGCGACGGATGAAGATCGCGAAGGTGAAAGCATCAGCTGGCATCTGCTGCAGCTGCTTTCACCCAAGGTGCCGGTGAAAAGGATGGTGTTTCACGAGATCACCAAAGAGGCAATTGCGAAAGCCCTTGATCAGACACGCGATCTGGACATGGAGCTCGTTCATGCCCAGGAAACCCGGCGCATCCTTGATCGGCTTGTTGGCTACACCCTGTCTCCGTTGCTCTGGAAAAAGGTTGCCTGGGGACTTTCTGCGGGTCGGGTGCAATCGGTTGCTGTGCGTCTTCTGGTGCAGCGTGAGCGTGCCCGTCGTGCCTTTCGCAGCGGAAGTTATTGGGATCTGAAGGCAAAACTCGAACAGGGCGGTGGCTCGTTCGACGCCAAACTCACCCATGTCGATGGCCAGAGGATTGCCAACGGCAATGATTTTGATGAAAGCACCGGTGGGCTTAAAGCTGGTAGTGCGGTTCGGCTCCTGAGTGAAGAAGAAGCTCGCGCCCTGGCGGTCTCGGTCACCGAGACCCCATGGAGAGTGGACGCCGTTGAAGAGAAACCGACGGTTCGCAAGCCCGTCCCACCCTTCACCACCAGCACGCTGCAGCAGGAGGCCAACCGCAAATTGCGGCTTTCCGCCCGCGAAACCATGCGCTGCGCCCAAGGGCTTTATGAGCGCGGTTTCATCACGTACATGCGCACCGACTCGGTGCATCTCTCCGATCAAGCGATCAGTGCGTCTCGCAGCTGCGTGGAATCGCTCTACGGAAAGGAGTACCTGAGCAAGGGCCCCCGTCAGTTCAACACCAAGGCCCGCAATGCCCAGGAAGCCCATGAGGCGATTCGTCCCTCCGGCGAAAGCTTCCGCACCCCTGGAGACACTGGGCTTGAGGGTCGTGATCTCGCGGTCTATGAGCTGATCTGGAAGCGCACCGTTGCCAGTCAGATGGCGGAAGCCAGGCTCACGATGCTGTCCGTTGATCTCAGCTCCGGCAAGGCGAGCTTCCGGGCTGGCGGCAAGCGCATCGATTTTCCAGGTTTCTTCCGCGCCTACGTGGAAGGAAGTGATGACCCTGATGCAGCTCTGGAAGGGCAGGAAGTGCTCCTGCCGGCCCTCGCGGTCGGTGATGCTCCGAAACCCAAAGAGGTTGAGCCGCTCGGTCACCAGACGCAGCCACCGGCCCGTTTCAGCGAGGCTTCCCTGGTCAAGATGCTGGAGAAGGAAGGGATCGGGCGACCCTCCACCTACGCCTCGATCATCGGCACGATCGTGGATCGCGGTTACGCCACCCTGCTCGGCAATGCCCTCACCCCAAGCTTCACTGCTTTTGCGGTGACGGCTCTTCTGGAAGAGCACTTCCCGGATCTTGTGGACACCAGCTTCACGGCCCGGATGGAAAACACCCTGGATGAGATCTCCCACGGCAAGGTGCAGTACCTGCCCTACCTCGAGGGCTTCTACAAGGGCGATGANGGTCTAGAGACCCAGGTGCAGCAGCGGGAGGGAGACATCGATCCGGGTGCNTCCCGAACCATCGATTTGGAGGGNCTNTCCTCCGTTGTTCGCATTGGCCGCTTTGGGGCTTATCTGGAGGCCAAGCGGGTCAGCGACGACGGGGAAGAGGAGCTGATCAAGGCGACGCTGCCGCAAGAAATCACGCCAGCGGATCTGGATGAGGATCAGGCGGAACTCATCCTCAAGCAGAAGGCTGATGGGCCAGAAGCCATTGGAGAAGATCCTGAAACTGGAGATCTGGTGTATCTCCTCTTCGGCCAGTACGGCCCTTATGTTCAACGGGGTCAGGTCAGTGATGAGAATCCCAAGCCCAAGCGCGCGTCGCTTCCGAAGGGTCAAAAGCCTGAGGATCTAACCCTTGAAGATGCGCTGGGGCTGCTGCGTCTTCCGCGTCTGCTGGGGGAACACCCTGATGGAGGCCGCGTGCAGGCAGGCCTTGGCCGCTTTGGCCCCTATGTGGTCTGGGACAAGGGAAAGGGCGAAAAGGATTACCGCTCCCTCAAGGGTGATGACGATGTTCTGGCCGTTGGCTTGAGCCGCGCCCTTGAGCTGCTGGCCATGCCCAAGCGGGGCCGCGGCGGTCGCACTGCTTTGAAGGATCTTGGTGTGCCGGAGGGCAGTGAAGAGACCGTGCAGGTCTACGACGGCCCCTATGGTCTCTACGTCAAGCAGGGCAAGGTCAATGCCTCGCTGCCGGAAGGCAAGGGGGCGGATGACATCACGCTCGCTGAAGCTGTGGAGCTCTTGGCAGCCAAGGCTGAGGCCAAGAAGTCGTCTCGCCGGAAATCAACCACCACCAAATCAACCACCACTAAATCCACGGCCAAGAAGCCGGCGGCCAAAAAGCCAGCGGCGAAAAAGCCTCCCGCCACCACCAAGACAGGTCGACTCCGGGCGAGTGCGGTGCGGGTGATCAAGCCAGGCGAAAGCTGATGCCTCGCCTGCTCTGGCTGTTGCTGCTGTTGTCGCTCCAGGCCTGTGCAGGCAGTCGGGTTGCTGAGCAGCTGGAAAGCAGCTTCGCGGTGCCTCAGGAATCTGTGGCACCATCTCCAGCCGTGGCCCAATCGAAGCCGGAGTCAGACCCGGTGCCGGAGCCAGACCCCGAGCCAGACCCGGAGCCAGACCCGGAGCCGATCCAGCCTGNCGTTGCCACTCAGGAGCCTCCCCCACCTAGCGCAGAGTTGCAGCGTCAGCCCCCTGCGCCGTATCGCATCACCATTCGCCTGGCAGGTGCTGATCCCGCAGCACCTGCCGAAGCTGTAACCCGTGCCCTGCGTGATGCGGATGTGGGATTCGCTGTGGAGCGGATCGAGCGGGTTGAGCCATGACGTCTCAACCTCCCCGGCTNAGCCGTCAACAGGCTTTGCGCTTGGTTGAGGGGGCTTATCTCGCCGCAGCCACCGGTTTGATCTGGTTGGCGTTGTATTACCTGCCAGTGGGTGGGGCCTTGTTCCGCCTCGCTTTGCCGCTCCCACTGATCCTGCTGCAGCTGCGCCGGGGCAGTCGTTCCGGTGCCGAAGGCCTTCTGCTGGCCGTGCTGTTGCTCACAGCCTTGATGGGNCCGNTGCGGGGGCCGCTGCTGTTGTTCCCCTACGGCCTGTTGTCGCTTTGGCTGGGCTGGAGTTGGTGTCGTGGTTTCAGCTGGTGGCTGAGTTGGAGCGGAGGTGTGCTGCTTGGAACGGCAGGCTTCCTGGTGCGGGTCGTGGTTCTCTCGCTGCTGGTGGGAGAGAACCTCTGGGTCGTGATCACGCGGGCTGGCTCAGCGCTGCTCGATCGTGTGATCACCGTCCTGCATCTGCCCATCACCCCTGATCTCCAACAGGTTCAGTTGATGGCCCTCTTGCTCGTGGTGATTCAGGAAGTCATTTACGTGCTTTCCCTTCATGCCCTTGCGTACTGGATTTTTCCTCGCTTGCGCTCGCCTATTCCGGAGCCGCCGCGGCTTCTGCATGGACTTGTCGCTCTTGACCCTCTCTAACTCGTGACTTTTCCGGAGGGATGTCTGCAGCTCGGGTGCGGTCTTTCAGAGCCTCGAATCAAGGCGTTCCTTCGATCGTGGTGCACGGGAGAGCTGGATTGTCTGCTTGTGCTGGCGGCGACGCGAACGGCCGAACACGAAGGGATTTCCGCTGCTGGAGCAACGGCTGCCTCGCGCCGTTTCACAGCGTTAGCCGATGCTGAATTGCTGCTGCGCGGGCCCGGCGGCCAGCGGCGCTGGTCGCTCCCACCGCTTCCTGCAGGCGTCTCGCCAGCCTTGCTCAGTCATGTTGCTGCGAAGCATTTAAACCTTCAGCCTCAGGTGGCGGCACTGGGGTTGGAACAGCAACCGGACTTTCCGCATCTCCGCATGGAGCCCGCCAACCAGGGTCCGTCTGATTGCTTGTCGTCCGGCCGTGCGATGCCGGCGTTGCGGGTGCGTCGTCTTTGGCAGCAGGGCGTTCGTGTGGGTTCACGGCTCAACCGCCCTTTGCTGCTGGCGGAGTGCGTGCCAGGAGGAACAACCACGGCTCAGGCGGTGCTCACAGCCCTCGGGGTTGGAGTGGCTGACTGGGTGAGCGGCAGTGCACGTCTGCCCCCTCGGGATCTGAAGCACGCCCTGGTGCGGTCTGGTTTGGCCCAGGCGGATCTTGGTGAATCTCCGGGTACAGAAGCTGTGCTGGCTGCCGTTGGAGATCCTTTCCAGGCCTTCGCTGCAGGCCTGCTGGTGGGAACGGTTCATTCCCGGCAGCCGGTGTTGTTGGCCGGTGGCAGTCAGATGCTGGCGGTGCTGGCTCTGTCGCTTCAGGCGCTGCCTCCGTCTGAGCAGTGCAGGCTTACAAGTCAGGTTCTGCTGGGGACCACCGCCTGGCTGGCACAGGAGCAGAGCCCCGCNGGCTCTGGTTCATCCCTGGCTCGGTTGGTGAATGCGGTGGGGGAGCANTTTGATCGTCCCCTTGCAGCCGTCGCCAGTGGCGTTCGCTTTCACAACAGTGATCAGCAGCAGCTCCGGGATTATGAGGATGGCCATGTGAAGGAGGGGGTCGGGGCGGGTGGACTGCTCCTGCTGGCGCAGCTTCGGGGTGCTGGTCGCCAGGAGCTGGTGGCCGATTGCGGCCGTGCAGTTCAACAGTTGTTTTCCCCCTCCGTAAGGTCAGGGTCATGACGATTCGGCAGGACCGTTTAGGTCTGATCAAGCGACGACAACTGCTCTTGATGCTCGGAGCGTCGGGTGTTGCGACGCTGGCAGGGTGTCGGCGGAGCGATGCGGCTCCTCNCNTGATCGCTCCANGGGGTGNTCTTCCAAAAGCCTGGGGGGCAGCTTTGCCCGATCCTTGGCAGCTGAGCTCGGCCACGTCCGTCGAGCAGTGGGAGCAGATGGACCGCNATGGGGCGGACCTTCTGGCTGTGTCAGACGGNTGGCTGGATGCCGTCTCAACAGTTCCGCTCCAGCCGGTTGCGGCGGATCCGTTGATTGGTGAGCTGGATGGTCAGGCCCTGCGTCTGATGGCTGGCTGCGGTGAACTCCGTCGGCAGGTGCTCCCCATCGCGGTCAGCCCCTGGGTGATCCTGCTTCGCCGGGACCCAAGGGTTACTGCAGATGTTGCAGAGGGATGGCAGCTGCTGCTGGATCCAAGTTTGAAAGGGCGCGTGGTGCTTCCAGACAGTCCCCGTCTNGTGATCAGCCTGGCGGATCAGCTCAGCGGAGAGCTNTCCTTGAAGGCTCTGCGCCGTCAGGTGCTCACCTTTGACGACCGTCAGGCCACGAACTGGTTGCTCAAGGGGGATGCCCGTGTTGCGGTGCTGCCCTTGCACCGTTGTGCAGCCCTACTCAAGCGTGATCCGCGCTTCACCGCCGTTCTGCCCTCAGAAGGGGCACCGCTTCACTGGATCATGCTGCTGCGCCCGCAATCCACGCGGGAACCGCTGCCTCAGGCCTGGGTTCAGGAGGGATGGAGCGGTTCCCTGCGGCGCTCCCTGCTTCAGGGGGGCTGGAGACCGCCAATTTCATCACCCCTCAAGCAGGCGGTTCCAGCATCCATGCGCTCCTTGTTGTTCCCGNCAGCGGCTGTCTGGGAGCGGTGTTGGTCGTTGCCTCCGCTCAAGGAGGAGGCCAGAGCTGCTCTTCTCGAGCGCTGGAGTCGCTCAGCTCCATAGCCGGCGGCGTGGGGTGGCCTTCAGCCGTTGGTGGGTGTCGGCCAGGAGATCCGGGATGGGGAGTTGATGCGGACATCGCGGCAAGCAGTCGCCGCAGCGCTCGCAGGCCGCGGCGTTGTNTTCCTCCCACCAGTGACCGGCACGGCCGATCAGGTTGTAACGCTCCTCGGCGAACTCCTTCAAGTCATGTCCGATGGTCAGATTCCGCAGCCGCAGGAGTTCCGGAATCGGCACCTGTTGAGGGCAGGGCAGGCAGGCCCGGCATTGACCGCACCAGCTTTCCCCCAGCCGTTCCTCCTGTCGCGTGGCCAGCTCCTTGATGGCCTGCGCTTCGGCATCANGCAGCGGGCCGAGATCGTCAGCCATGGCCTTGGCAAGNTCGAGATCGGCCGCTGTTGCAGCACCCACCGTGAGGGTGCTGATTCCTTGAGCCAGGAGAAAGCGGTATGCGAGGTGCAGAGGCCTGAAGGGTGCGCAGTCCTGCACCAGGNTCTGACTCGGAGCCTGTAGCCGTCCGCCCTTGTCAGCCGGTGATATCGCCATGACCCCGAGGCCTTGATCAAGGGCCCAGCGAGCCAACGGGAGACGTTGCTGATCCAGCAGATGCAGATGAAGGCTGCAGAAGTCGAACCGGCGGCTCCGCAGCGCTGTCTCGATGAGTGGTTCCGCACCATGGCTGCTGAAGCCCACTTGGCCAACCCGGCCGCTGCTCAGGGCCCAGTCCAGAAGCTGGGAACCCTCACCCTGCAGGGCCCAGTCCAGATGATGGGTCCGATTGATGCCGTGCACTGCCAGGTTGTCAATCTGGCTGCGGCCCAAACGGTTGAGGATGCCGTCGAGCTGTCTCTGTCCGTCCTCGAGGGTCAGCCCCGGCAGGATCTTGCTGGTGATCACCCAGCCGTTTTCAGGAGATCGGATCTGTTTGTTGCCCAGAGCCTCACCCAGAAATTGCTCGGCTGGTCCGTAGGCCGGAGCCGTCTCCAGATGATTGATCCCTGCCACTGCAGCGGCATCGAGCACCTCTCCCATTTGCTCGGCTGAGTCGAGGGCTCGCATCGTTCCAAGCGTGAAGGGACTGACTGCCCGTCCCTTACCGAAGAGGCGATGGTTCACACCTCATCCGTTGGATCGCCGTCCCGCTTGCGCAGATGCCTCACCAGCGCCGCAGGGCTGAGGTCATCCACAAAGCGGCTGAAATCGCTTTGGTCTTTGGCATCCGCTTCGGCATCCACAGGGATCGAGGCTTCGGCAACCACTTCTTCCAACATCCAGATGCTGCTTCCTGTTCGAACGGCTAAGGCGATCGCATCACTGGGTCTGGCGTCCACCTCGATCAACTCCAATCCTTCCTCCGCCTCCGTTGGCTCAAGGTCGGGTCGCAGCTTGAGCACAGCGTGAAAGGTGTTGTCCTCGATGGCATGCACGATCACGCGATCAAGTTCCAGGCCTCCGGCCACCAACAGAGCCGCCATCAGGTCATGGCTGAGCGGGCGCGGGGGTGAACTGCCCTGGAGTCCCGCCATGATGTTGTGGGCCTGGGTTTGGTCGATCCAAATCGGAACCTGGCGCCGACCACTCGGATCTCTCAGCAGCACGATTGGGGTGCGGCTCGCTCCGTCGAGGGCGATTCCGGCGACGCTCATCTCAACCATGTCGTCGGGCACGGCTCTGTCCGATTATGACCAGAGGTTGTGCTGGGTAGATGTTTACAGGCCTTGTGCAGTCAGTCGGTCGGATTGAACGGCGTTCAGGAGCGGTCTTGGTGAGTGGCTGCAAGCCCTTTGCACCCCTGGCGGTTGGTGACAGCGTGGCGGTGGATGGGGTCTGTCTCACAGCCGCCGAGCTGGTTTCCGATGGCTTCCGCGCCGATGTGAGCGAGGAGACCCTGAACCGCACCACCCTCGGCCGTAAGGCAGATCGCGGTGGCGCTGTGAATCTCGAGCCTGCGCTTCGGCTCAGTGACCGTCTGGGTGGGCATCTGGTGAGCGGCCACGTTGATGCCACTGGAGAGGTCGTGGGCCTTGAGGCCCTGCCCAAGTCCTGGTCCCTCACGATTCGTTGGCGTGATCCCCGTTTCGGGCGTTATGTCTGTGAAAAAGCCAGCATTGCGGTGGATGGCATCAGCCTCACCGTGGCCCACTGCAGCGATGACGGGGTGACCTTTTCCTTGGCTGTGATTCCCCACAGTTGGGATGCCACAACGCTGCGAGAGTTGGTTGTAGGAGATGTCGTCAATCTGGAAGCCGATCAGCTGGCCCGTTATGCCGAGCGCTTGCTTGTTCCAGCTGAAAACCGGCAATCGTCAGAGCCGGATCTAACCGCCGACTGGCTGGCGGCTCATGGTTGGTCTTGATCGAGTTGCTGCAAAACGATGGTTCCAGAGTCCTGTTGGAGTTCAATCCTGAATTCCTGCCCCGGTTCAAGACCGAGCTGGCGGGTGTAGGCATGACCGATTAGCAGGTTGCCGTTGCCGTGAACGCGGGTTCGAAATTCAGCCTGCCTTCCGCGGCTTGCCCCTGAGGAGCTGCTGCTGCTTTTGGGGAGCTGCCAGCCCTGAGCTTCTGCTTTGGCCTCCACAAGGGCGCGGTAAAAGCTTTTTTTGAGCAGTCGACCGCTGGGTCCGACGTAGCCGCAGCCACGAGCAATGTCGTCTTCAGGTCGATTGCTCAACGATCTGGCTTTGTCCAGCAGTTCTTTGCCGACCAGCATTGCCGCTCTTAATTCAATCGAATTCTGGCCAGGCTGGCCAATCGTGGCAAGGGATCAGAGCAAATAAAGGATCACGAACAGAACCACCCAGATTCCATCCACAAAATGCCAATAAAGCTCTGCGGCTTCTAAGGGGAAGTGGTTGGCTGCGCTTAAACGTCCTTCGGGTTGGCGGGCCTGCCACCACACAATCAAGGTCATCAGTGCCCCCAACGTCACGTGGAGGCCGTGGAAACCCGTTGCTGCAAAGAATGTGCTGGCGTAAAGGTTGTCGGTGAGCCCGAATGGAAGCGTGAAATATTCGACCATCTGGCTGACCAGAAATGCGATCCCCAGCCCCGCGGTGATCAGAAGCCAGCGACGACACAGGCTGTGATCGTCTTTCCGAATGGCTTGTCCGGCTTTGTGGAAGGTGGCACTGCTCACGAGCAGCAGAATCGTGTTCAGGATCGGCAGAGGTAGTTCGAGTTCATAGATGGCCCCGTCTGGCAGTGGATTGACAGCCTTGAAGGTGAGGTAGGCGGCGAAAAAGCCGGCGAAAGTCATGGCGTCAGCCACGAGGAAGGTGGCCAGGCCGAACATCCGGTGATCCGGATGGTCTTCATGACCGGAATCAGGATGGCTCTGGTCTTGTTCGCTGATGGGAAGAGTGGTGGTCATTTGCCGCTGCTCCAGAGGTCACGGCCGCTTGTGGCGGCTAAATCAAGTTCGTCAGGTGAGATTCCATAGCCGTAGGGCTCTTCTACAAGGGGTGCCTCGCCGATCCAGTTCTCCACCGGAGGAGGAGAGCTGGTGAGCCATTCGGGCGTGAGGGCATTCCAGGGGTTGTCGCCAGCGACGGGCCCCGTGAAGGCGCTCTGGATCACATTCCAAAGGAATGGAAGGGTGCTGATCGCCATGAGCAGCGCTCCCACGGAACTGATCTGGTTGATCAGGGTGAATTGCGGGTCGTACTCAGCAACGCGGCGTGGCATGCCGTTGAGACCCAGCCAGTGCTGCGGGCCGAAGCAGAGATTGAAGCCGATGAACGTAAGTGCGCAATGCAAGCGGCCCAAGTCTTCATTGAGCAAGCGGCCCGTGAACTTGGGATACCAGTGGTACACCGAGGCAAAGATCACGAACACCGAACCGCCAAAGACGATGTAGTGAAAGTGAGCAACCACGAAGTAGGTGTCGTGAACATGGATGTCGAACGGCACCTGAGCGAGGGCGACTCCAGTGATGCCTCCCAGCACGAAATTCACGATGAAGCCGCAGGAAAACAACATGGCGCTGTTCAGGCTGATTCGCCCTCCCCAGAGCGTTGCTAGCCAATTGAAAAATTTAATGCCAGTAGGAACGGCGATAAAAGCGGTGGCAATCGTGAAGAACAGACGCATCCATGGCGGCGTACCGCTGGTGAACATGTGATGCGCCCAAACAACGAGGCCCAAGCCAACGATGGCCATGATGGAGTACACCATCGTCACGTATCCGAACAGCGGTTTACGTGCATGGACCGGCAGGATCTCACTGACAAGTCCAAAGGCCGGCAGCACCATGATGTAGACCGCCGGGTGGGAATAGAACCAGAAAAGATGTTGGTAAACGACAACGTTGCCGCCGAGCGCTGGATTGAAGAAACCTGTGTGGGCAACAATGTCGAAGCTCAGAAGCACAAGTGTTCCCGCAAGAACAGGTGTGGAGAGAACCACAAGAATGCTGGTTCCCAGCATGGCCCAGCAGTACATCGGTAACTGCATGAGCTTCAGCCCGGGTCTTCTCAACTTCAGGATTGTGGCAATGAAATTGATGCCACCGAAGATCGAGCTTCCACCTAAAAGAAGAACACTGAGAATCCAGATGATCTGCCCTGTTGCGGGTGTTGTGATGCTCAGTGGGGGATAAGCGGTCCATCCTGATTGCGCCGCACCGGTGAGGAAATAGCTGGTGATCAGCATCAGACCCGCCGGAGGAATCAACCAAAAAGCAACGGCGTTCAGCCTTGGGAAGGCCATGTCCCTGGCGCCAACGTAGAACGGGATCAGATAATTTCCGAAGGCACCATTCACGACCGGCACAATCCAGAGGAAAATCATCACCGTGCCGTGCAGAGTGAGCACTTGGTTGTACACATCTCTGGCCATAAAGTCGGAGACGGGGCTGGCCAGTTCCGTGCGGATTGCTCCAGCCAGTGCACCTCCCACGAGGTAAAAGGCGAAGCCACAGACCAAGTACTGAAGGCCAATCACCTTGTGATCAACGCTGAAGCTGAAATAGCGCAGCCAGCCTGTGGGTTGGAGTCTGGGTGATTCGGGTGGGATTGCGATGGTCATTTCAGGCTGTGGTGACGGGGCTGTTGTCCGATTCGGTTGCGGCTGGTGGCGGTTTGGCGTTGTTGGTGAACCAGTTGTCCCAGTCCTCTGGTGACTCCACAACAACGGTTGAACGCATTCCGCCGTGATATGGCCCGCAGAGTTCCGCGCACACGATGGGATAACGACCTGGCCGGGTCGGGGTAAAACTCAATTGGGTCGGTTGTCCAGGGATGACGTCTTGCTTGAGCCGGAATTCAGGCACCCAAAAGGCATGAATGACATCTTTGGCTTCCATGCGCAGGGTGATGGGTCGGTCCGCAGGCACATGCAGTTCACCGGAGGTGATGTCTCCGTCTGGGTAGTGAAACAGGAATGCAAATTGCATGGCTGTGACATCAATGGGAAGAGCATTGATTGGTCCTTGCGATTGGACGGAACCGGAGCTGATCCCTCCCCAGACTCGCTCAGTTTTGGCTCCACTCATGTGGTCATGGGAGAGAGGAACCATTCCGCCCATTCGGTCATAAATGTCGTAGCTGTACAGGCCTACAAACAGCACAACAATGGCGGGAACAGCCGTCCAGAAGATTTCCAAGGGAAGATTCCCTTCGATGGCGATGCCGTCACCCAATTGGCCACTTCGTCTTCGAAAGCGGACCAAGCTGAACACCAGCAAACCCACAATTCCGACAAACAGAATGACCCCGATTGTGAACAGAACCTTAAAGAGTTCGTCGTAAATCGGGGCGTTGCTGCTGGCGTCGATCGGTAGAAGGTTGATGTTCTGGCCAACCCAAAGCCCCCCGAGAACGAGGACCATCCCGATCACAAGCGTGAGTATGGACGAAGGGATCTGCACCTGAAATATCCCTGATTCCATTCAGCGTATGGAGCGTGCTGCCTATCTCCATGAAGTGATTGTTAAGTCACTGCTGGTGTCAGGAAAAGGGCATGTGTGAGCTCCTTTTTGTGTTGTACTCGTCCACACATCGTGCCGATGTTCGGTACATCGCTACGTTCCGATCAGTACCCATTGGTCGCATCGGATGGAGCCAGTTCGATGACGTTGTCACCCTTGCCAAATGCCCGTCAGCGACTGGCACAACTTTCGGCTCATCTTGTTGTTGCGGTCATTGCCTTGGTGGTGATCGGGGGTGCAACCAGGGTCATGGAAGCCGGTCTTGCCTGTCCAGACTGGCCTCTCTGCTACGGCTCCCTTCTCCCTGGACGTCAGATGAACGTTCAGGTGTTTCTCGAGTGGTTTCATCGGCTTGATGCCTTCATCGTCGGTGTCGCCATGTTGGTGATGGCAGTCACGTCGGTCCTGCTTCGCCGTCAGCTTCCCCGTTGGCTCCCTTGGCTTGCAGTGGCTCTGGTGGTGCTTGTCGCTCTCCAGGGCGGGTTGGGAGCGCTGACTGTGCTGCAGCTCCTGCCCACCGGGATTGTCATGGCACACCTGGCCATGGCGCTGACCCTTGTGGCTCTTCTCAGTGGCCTCACGCAGCGCCTTCTCAATCCACTGGCCGATGTCGCTCCGTTCTGGTGGCGTTTTCTCTGCGGTGCTTCTCTGCTGGCGGTGTTTGGCCAATGCCTTTTCGGGGCTCGGATGGCGACGGCCTGGGCGGCACAACGCTGTCTCAGTGGTGGGGATGCTTGCCGATGGGTGTCGGTTCACCGATTCACGGCGATGCCGGCTGCCGCCACGGTGTTGCTGTTCGTTGTGGTTGCTCTGCTGGCGGGGGGCTGGGCCCGCCGTCAGTGGCCGCTGCTTCTCGGAGTCGTGGCACTGATGGGCCTGCAGGTGGCCCTTGGGGTGCTCACCTTGCGCCTTGGCCTTGCCCAGCCAGCGGTGACGGTNGTGCATCAGCTGGTGGCCGCCTTGCTCGTGGCCCTGCTTGCGGCCCTGATGGCCCGCTCTCCGAATTCGAGNCCGGAACCCTGTCCTGTCGTCTTGGACGATCTCTCTCTGGAACCTTCCCATGGCTGAACTTTCTGCTGCAACACGTCCCACCCGTGAGGAAGTTGTTCCCTCTCGAAAACGTGTGAAGTTGCCTCCCTGGTTGGAGGTGGCCAAGCCGCGATTGATCCCACTTCTNCTCGCCACAACGCTGGGTGGGATGGCTTTGAGTGAGGCCTGGCCTATCCCNTCACCTCGCCTGGTGTGCACATTGGGTGGTGGCGCTCTNGCTTCAGCGGCAGCGGGCGTGCTGAATTGTTTGTGGGAACAAGATCTGGATGGCCGGATGGCCCGAACCAGTGGCCGGGCCTTGCCATCCGGACGCCTCTCCCCGACNAGTGCCTTCATCGGTGCGATCGCCTGCACCTTTGCCGCGTCGATGCTTCTGGTGGGTGGGGTGAACTGCTTGGCCGCCGGACTCTCCCTGTTGGGCCTTTGCAGTTATGTGTTGCTCTACACAGCCCTCTTGAAACCTCGGACCTCCCAGAACATCGTGATTGGCGGAGTCGCAGGTGCCATTCCTCCCNTGGTGGGTGCGGCAGCAGCGACGGGCCATCTCGGCCTCAGCAGCTGGTGGTTGTTCGCTCTTGTGATGGTCTGGACTCCCGCTCATTTCTGGGCACTGGCTCTGTTGCTTCGAGAGGACTACAGGGCCGTTGGCATCCCCATGCTTCCCGTGGTCCGGGGCCCTGTTGTGACGGCACGGGCAATCCGCACCTATGGCTGGATCACCGTTTTGCTAAGTGCTTTTGGGGTCTTGGCCCTCCCATCAGGTGGTGTTTTCTACGGCTTGATGTTGCTTCCCTACAACGGAAGGTTGGTGCAGCTCGTGCAACGTTTGTCGCTTGATCCAGACAGCCTTACCAATGCCAAGGCTCTCTTCCGCTGGTCGATTCTCTATCTGTTCGGCATTTGTCTGCTGTTGATTCTCAGTCGCACGGATCTCGCCAGTGGTTTTGATCTGCAGGTGCAGCATCTGGGATTGCAGCTTCTGATGTTGCGCTGAACAGTCCCTAGATTCCCCTGAACCTGCAGTGCATTCCTGCGACGGTGCCTGATGGCGTTGATTGAACTCCGGAACATCTCCAAGACCTACGGCAACGTCACGGCGCTGCGNGAACTGGATCTGACTGTTCCGGAAGGTTGTCTCTATGGCCTGCTGGGGCCCAATGGAGCCGGAAANACCACGGCAATGCGGATCCTGGCAACACTCCTGGCTCCGGAACAAGGCTCGGTTCATGTGGATGGAGTTGATGCTCTGGCCGACCCCCGAGCTGTTCGTCGGCTACTGGGTTACGTGGCTCAGGACGTAGCCATAGACAAGATTCTCAGCGGCCGTGAACTGCTTCAGCTTCAAGGCGATCTTTATCACCTTCGACGCGGGCATCGCGACGAGCGGATCGCGGANCTGATCCGGAGGCTCGACATGGCTGATTGGATCGATCGCCGCTGCGGCACTTATTCAGGTGGCATGCGTCGNCGGTTGGATCTCGCCGCTGGTTTGCTGCACCGACCCCGCCTCCTTGTACTGGATGAACCGACCGTTGGTCTCGATATCGAAAGTCGCAGCGCCATCTGGCAGTTGCTGCGTCAGCTCGTTCAGGAGGGCACCACTGTTCTGCTGAGCAGCCACTACCTCGAAGAAGTGGAAGCTCTTGCCGATCGCATGGCAATCATCGACGACGGACGCGTCATTGCTGAGGGGACGCCGACCGAGCTCAAGCAACGACTCGGTGGTGATCGCGTCACCCTGAGGGTTCGTGAGTTCAGCGATTTCGATGAGGCCGCTCGTGTGCGTGCTCTGCTGGAGCCGATTCATGGCGTCCGGCAGGTTGTCATTAATCGAGCNCAGGGTTTTTCNCTCAANCTTGTTGTGGAGGGAGGCCTCGTGATCCAACAGCTTGAGTCGACGCTTGAGNGTGCTGGCATTCCTGTGTTTGCCCTTGCTCAGAGTCGACCCAGCCTGGATGACGTCTACCTTCAGGCAACAGGACGCACCCTGATGGATGCCGAACTGGCCATCGCTGGTCAGCGGGATGTCAAGCAGGAAAAGCGTCAGTCCATGCGTTGATCCCTTCGATGACCTCTTCCACAGCCTCCTCAGGCCTTGAAGCCCAGAGCTCTGGTGCAGTCGCTGAGCTCACCCAGGAGACCCTGGCACTCACCCGGCGCTTGTTTTTGCAGCTCGTCCGCCGTCCTTCCACCTTGGTTGCAGGGATCCTGCAACCCTTGATCTGGTTGATTCTTTTTGGGGCGCTGTTTGCCAAGGCCCCTGAAGGATTGCTGCCTGGTGGTATGAGTTACGGCCGCTTCCTTGGGGCCGGCGTGATTGTTTTCACCGCCTTCAGTGGAGCTCTCAATGCCGGACTTCCGGTGATGTTCGATCGGGAATTCGGGTTTCTGAATCGCCTGCTTGTGGCCCCTTTGCGCAGCCGTAGTTCGATCGTGCTGGCCTCCGTGATCTACATCACGGCACTGAGCCTTCTGCAGAGCCTGGCGATCATGGTGACTGCAGCAGCTCTTGGCTACGGCTGGCCAGGAGTCGCNGGCCTGGCCTTGGTGCTTGTGACCCTGTTGCTCCTTGTCTTTGCCGTCACGGCCCTCAGTCTCGGTCTGGCTTTCGCTCTACCGGGTCATATCGAGCTCATTGCTGTCATCTTCGTGGCCAACCTGCCGCTTCTGTTCGCCAGCACTGCTCTGGCTCCTCTGGCGTTCATGCCCGGCTGGCTGGGGTGGCTGGCAGCGCTGAATCCTCTTACCTTCGCCATTGAGCCCATTCGGGCCGCCTACCAAGGCCCCCTCGACCTATCGATGGTTCTACTTGAGGCTCCTTACGGGAATGTGACTGGCTCAGGTTGTCTCCTGATTCTTGTGGTTCTCACCCTCGGGTTGTTCCTGTTGATTCGTCCTCTGCTTAATCGCAAGCTCNCCTGACANCGTGTCTTCCCATCCATTGCAAACAGCNTCGATCCGTCAAAACCTTCTGGCTCAACAGATCCAGCTCGCCCGAGAAAACGGCGATGAACAGGGTTTGATGCGACTCACCAGTCAATGGGTGCATCGTTTTGGTGTTGCTTCCTTATCTCAGCCGGAGATGACATCCACAACCNACGAGCCAACNGTTGTTGCGGATCCGCCGATCCCGACCCCGCGNTTTCTGCGCCGCTGGCTTCCCCAGGGTGGAGATGCCCTGCCAAANGCATCCTGAACTCCCCATGATTCCAACTGCTGAAGCGCTCCAAAACGGACTGATTGTCTCGGTCCAGGCGCCGATGGGATCTCCCATGCACCATCCCGATGTCATTGCTGCGATGGCCGAAGCAGCACTCCGCAACGGTGCTGTAGGCGTGCGTCTTGAAAGTCCTGAGCACATTGGGGCTGTGCGCCGTCGCTGNCCNCAGGCACTCATTGTTGGCNTGTGGAAGTGTTCCTTCCCTGGAAGCTCTGTGTACATCACGCCGGGCTGGAGGGAAATCCAGGCGGTGTGGTCGGCGGGAGCTGATGTGATTGCTCTGGATGCAACGGAGCGTGGCCGTCCGGATGAGCAGGATCTTGCTGATCTGATTCAACGAGCTCGAGGGGAGCTGCGTGCANCGCTGATGGCCGATATCGATTCGGTGGCCAATGGCCTTCGCGCTGCNCAACTCGGCTGTGATTGGGTCGGCACNACCTTGTACGGCTACACCGAGGAGACTTCGGCTGAATGTCCACCCGGTTTGCANTTGCTCCCTGAGCTGCGGTCTCAACTNCCAGCTTCTGTTCGTCTGATCTGCGAAGGAGGCATNGCGTCACCGGAAGCGGCACGTGCGGCTCTTCATGCCGGAGCCGACAACGTNGTTGTGGGAACGGCGATCACNGGAGTGGATCTCCAGGTGACCGCCTACTGCCNCGGGATGGCGGGTTGATCACATCATCCCTGGCATGCCCATGCCACCCATGCCGGGCATGCCCATACCACCCATGCCGCCCATCGGGTCGCCGCCGCCCTCAGGCGCTGGAGCAGGAGGCTCGGGCTTGTCGGCGATCACCACTTCGGTGGTGATCAGAAGACCGGAGATCGATGCTGCGTCCTGAACAGCGAGTCGCACCACTTTCGCCGCATCAACAATTCCGGCCGCTTGCAGGTCCTCGTACGTTCCAGTGAGGGCATTGAATCCCTTGCCGCTTTCTTGCATGGCGGCAATCACCACATCACCATTCTCACCAGCATTGGTTGCAATCTGGTGGATCGGTGCCGTTAGGGCCCGTTGAACGATCTCAACGCCGGTGCGGTGATCGCCGCTGAGGCTGTTCCGGAGATCGTTCAACCCATCAGCAAGCTGCAGCAATGTGCTGCCTCCTCCGGCAACGATCCCTTCCTCCACGGCTGCTCTGGTGGCGTTGAGGGCATCCTCGATCCGCAGCTTGCGGTTCTTGAGTTCGGTTTCCGTCGGTGCCCCAACCTTGATCACGGCAACTCCGCCGGCCAACTTGGCGATGCGCTCTTGGAGCTTTTCGCGGTCGTAATCCGAATCGGTGGCCTCAAGTTCGCGGCGGATTGCGGCCACACGATCACCAACGGCTTGGCGGTGATCATCGTTGGCGACGATTGTTGTGGATTCCTTACTGATGGTGATGCGACGTGCCTTGCCCAAGTCTTCCAGGGTGACTTTGTCGAGAGTCATGGCCTTGTCTTCGCTGATCAGCGTTCCCCCGGTCAAGATCGCGATGTCGGCGAGGGCTGCCTTGCGGCGTTCGCCGAAGGCGGGGGCTCGGACGGCTGCAACCTGAAGGACTCCGCGGCTCTTGTTCATCACAAGGGTGGCGAGAGCTTCCCCTTCCACTTCCTCGGAGAGGATCAGCAAGGGTGAACCGCTCTTCTGCACGGTTTCCAGCACCGGCACCAGATCGGTGATGGTGCTGATCTTGCGATCGGTGAGCAGGATCAGAGGATTCTCGAATTCGCAGACCTGACGCTCGCTGTCGGTGACGAAATAGGGCGAGCTGTAGCCACGGTCGAAGGCCATCCCTTCCGTGATTTCCAGCTCGGTTGCCAGGGATGTCGACTCCTCGACGGTGATCACGCCATCGGTGCTCACCTTCTCCATGGCTTCGGCAATCATCCGGCCGACTTCCTCATCCCCACCGGAACTGACGGTGGCGACCTGACGAATGGCATCACCCGCCACAGCTTGACTTCTGTCGTTCAGTCCCTGAACCACGTGGGCAACGGCTTTGTCCATCCCGCGGCGGAGTTCCACGGGGCTGGCACCGGCAGCCGTGTTGCGCAGCCCTTCCCGCACCATGGCCTGAGCCAGAACGGTGGCGGTTGTGGTGCCATCGCCGGCTTTGTCCTTGGTTTTCGAGGCCACCTGCTGCATCAGCTTGGCGCCCAGATTTTCGAAGGGATCGTCAAGCTCGATCTCACGAGCAATGGTGTCACCGTCATTGACGATGTCTGGAGCTCCGAATTTCTTTTCGAGCACCACGTTGCGGCCCCGTGGACCGATCGTCACGCGGACAGCGTTTGCCAGTGCATCGACACCCCGCTCGAGAGCACCGCGGGATTCGTCTGAAAAAGAGAGGAGTTTGGCCATTTTCGCCGATCAGCCGTTGGTCACTGTCCCATAGCGATGGGGCTCTCGTGGAGGGCCTCAGCGGTGGGGAAAGCCGAATGCTTGGAGGCCTGCGTGATGCCGGGCTGCACCGATCTGGTTAACGTCCGGCCATGGCTGATTCAGGTGCCTTTTCTTTTGTCCTGATCACGGGCTTGGCTGGAACGATGGCCCTGGTCTATGTGCCGCTGCGAATTTTTCTCACAGCCACAGCCCGGAGCCGTCGCCTGCGGTTGTTGCAGCGAATTCGACGGCTTCGAGAGGAACTTGCACAGCCTTTGGATACCTGATCCGGTGATCACGCCATCACCATGCCCCCATCAACCTGGAGAACCTGGCCGGTGATGTAAGCCGCTGCGGGGTCGGCGGCGAGGAAACGAACGGCACCCGCCACCTGTTCCTGGGTTCCGAAGCTGCCAAGCGGGATGTCTTTGAGGATGGCTTCTGCATCGAGATCTTTGGTCATGTCCGTGGCGATGAAGCCCGGGGCGACGGCATTGACGGTGATGCCCCGGCTGGCCAGTTCCTTCGCGGTGCTTCGCGTCAGGCCGATCACTCCCGCTTTGGCTGCGGCGTAATTCGCCTGACCGGCATTCCCCATCAGCCCCACCACAGAGGTGATGTTGATGATGCGGCCGCTTTTCTGCTTCAACATCGGCCGTGCCACGGCGCGGCTGCACAAAAACACACCGGTGAGATTGAGATCGATCACCGCCTGCCAGTCGCTGGTTTTCATGCGCATCAGCAATCCATCCCTGGTGATGCCGGCGTTGTTGACCAGAACGTCCAAGCGTCCGCTGCGCTCCAGCACGGTTTTGATCAGTCCGTCCACCTCCTCTTCAAGCGAGACATTGGCCTTCAGGGCGTAGGCCTTTCCACCAGCAGCGCTGATCGTGGCCACCACCTCGTCGGCGGCGCCGGCGGAATTGGCATAGTTCACAACCACTTCCGCTCCGGCTTCCGCCAGCGCGAGGGAAATGGCCCGTCCGATGCCTCGACCTCCGCCGGTCACCAGTGCGGTCTGGCCTGCAAGGGATGTAAGGGAGGACATGACGGCTGTTTCGATCGCAGGATCGTAGGGAGCCGCTGGTTGATGTCTCAACCAGGCATGGTTTCGATCGTTTCCACGGCTTCGCCAAGCAGCTCCTGGAAGGTGAGGAGTTGCCGTTTGCTTCCCAGCACAACCAGCAGCTGACCCGGTGCCAGTCGCATCTCTCCGCCAGGGTTGGCGATCAATTCACCGCGATCTCGAATGGCCAACACCATGGCTCCACTGCGGCGGCCAAGCTCCAGTTCGGAGAGAGTGCGGCCCGAGATGTCCATGAGATGCAACGGATCATGGCTGAGTTGGAACTCTTCGATCTCATAGTTAGAGCCAGCCAGAAGCTCCATGAAATTCAGGGCCAAAGGGCGCAGAGCAGAGGCCGCCATCACCCGTCCGCCGGCTACATAGGGACTCACCACGACGGTGGCGCCAGCGAGCCGCAGCTTCGCTGCAGCTTCATCACTGTTCGCGCGTGCGATCAGCCTGCAATCTGGCCTGAGGTCTCGCGCACTGAGCACGACATAGAGATTGGACGCATCTCCAGGGAGAGCGGCCACGAGGCTGCAGCATTGTTTGAGGCCAGCGTCCAGAAGTGTTTCGTCGAGGGTTGCGTCGGCCTGCAGCACATGCAGACCGTTCGCTTCAGCAACCTCCCGACGATTGGGATCTGTTTCGATCACAACCAAGCCAACGGCATCCCGCTGGAGCTGGGCCGCGATTTCCTGGCCGATGCGGCCATAGCCGCAGAGGATGACGTGGTCGTGCATGCGCTCCAGCATGCGGTGAAAGCGGAATTCCCGCAGTCTGCGGAAATAACCTGACTCCTTCAGCCCAAGGACCCGCTGGATGGCCAGCTGGACGACCACCAATCCTCCGACCACGATCAACACGGTGACCACCCGCCCCGCAGGCGTCAGCGGCGCAACTTCTCCGTAGCCAATCGTGCTGATGGTGATCAACACCATCCACAGAGAATCCCCCCAGTCCCAGCCTTCTGTGATGCGGTACCCAATACCGCCAAAAATAATCACCGCACTCAGAGCGCTCAATGGTCCCCGCCATGGAGCGGTGAGGAGCTTCAGTTGCGCCCCGGCCTTGCGGCGTTTCATGTGCGTCCGGCTCAGAAACCCAGTGCGTTGAGCACGTCACTACTGTCCAGACGGTTCAGATCCCGCTTGGTGCCGAGGCAGCGAAGGTCTGGTCGCTCTGGAAGCTCCGATGGTGCCGTTCCAAGGGCGACCAAAGGGATTCCGGTGTAAGTCGCGAGTAGCTGACTCACCGGACAACTGCTCAACACCACGTCGGAGCAGGCGATTGCAGCGGCTCGCTTCAGCAGGCTGAACCCCGGTTTGAGGGCGACCGTGCGGAGTCCGGCGAGGCGACTGCGGATGCGTTCAGGCAAGGCAGTCCATTCAGCCTCCGGCCAATCATCCACTTGAGCTGAGGGGGCCAGCAGCAGCAGAGGACCATCGCCGGACGGCTGCTCGGCTCGAGCAGCGTCCAGTGCATCACTGGGGAGAGACAGGCGGAAGCTGTCGGCTTGCAGAGAGCAGCCCAGAGCTTCGAGGTAAGGCGCTAGCCGCTGGGCCGGCCAGCCTGAGACATCCGTGATTGGATCCGTGCAGGCGAACCCACCCTTGGCGAGCCGCTTGGGGATGTGACTCATGGACAGCATCAGGTTGACCTGCTGCCCTTCGGCGAAGTTGATGCAGACCTGAAAGTCAGGTTCCCGCACACAGCCGAGCAGATTGGCCCAATCCGCAAGGGTTGGATTGTTCTCGAAGCTGAACGGCAGCACTTTTTCCAGGCTGGGAAGCAGGGTCCAGACTGCGGCCTGGAGCGGATCACAGGCCACCTGCAGCGAGGCATCCAGTTGCTCGCAAAGTCCGGCCAGTGCCGGTAATCGTTCCAGCTGCTGTTGAAGCGAACCCGGGCTGAGGGCAAGAACTCGCATCGCAGCGCCGTGAACCAAGGTGCGAGCTGATTGTATGGAGGTCGTTTCCGCCTGCCCATGGCAGGAGTCGCTTGTGCATCTGTTGATTGCAGCGGCGGGTAGCGGTCGGCGCATGGGGGCGGACCGCAACAAATTGCTTTTGCCTCTGGCGGGCCGTCCTGTGATCTTCTGGACACTGCAGGCGGCCCTGCACGCCGAGCGGATCAGCTGGATCGGCATCGTGGGCCAGGAGATTGACCGTGAGGACATCCTGGCTCTTGTGAATGCTCCACCGAAACCGGTGGAGTGGATCCAGGGAGGGAGCACGCGCCAAGAATCAGTGCAGCGCGGCCTCGCCGGTTTGCCGGAGGCGGCACGCCACGTTTTGATCCACGACGGTGCGCGCTGTCTCGCGGAGCCGGCCTTGTTTGATCGTTGTGCGGATGCTGTCGAGGCGGGTGCAGCCTTGATTGCTGCCACACCGGTCACCGACACCATCAAGCGAGTCGGTGATGACCATCACATCCGCGAGACACCCGATCGTTCTGAACTCTGGGCCGCTCAGACACCTCAGGGTTTTTCTGTTGATCAGTTGCGTCGGGGCCATGCGGAGGCCACGGCCCAGGGATGGAGCGTCACCGACGACGCTTCTCTTTACGAGCGGTTGGGTTGGCCCGTCCAGGTTCTTGATGCAGGCCCATCGAATATCAAGGTCACGACCCCCTTTGATCTCACGGTCGCGGAAGCCGTGTTGCGTCTCAGGGCAGCAAGCTGAGTGTTCCTTGATCACCGTCCAGGCAAGCGAGAGCTCCCATCGGAAGAGCCGCGTTGCCCGAACGGTGACCCACCGGCAGATTCAGCACCCTTGGGATTCCAAGATCTCCTGTTCGTTCTTCAAGCACCTCTTGAAGGCTGAAGCCAAGCGTTGACACCTGCTCATCGTCACAACCCTCGAAGTTGCCGAAACCGATTCCCGCCAGTCGCTGCAGGATCCCGGCCAGCCGCCATTGGGTCAGCATTCGATCGATCCGGTATGGAGCTTCCCCAACGTCTTCCAGCACCAGGATTGCTCCGTTCAGGTCGGGAACGTAAGGCGTGGAGAGCAGGTGGCTCGCCACCGTCAGATTGGCCACCACCAGTGGTCCCTGGCACCTGCCGCCGCCGGCGCCACTCCCTTGCAGATCAGGGACGGATTCGCCGAACAACAATCGCCTTAAACGCTCTCGACTCCAGTCCGGTTCGGTCGGCAGGGTTGTGAGCAGTGGACCATGAACTCCACCACCGAACCCTGCCGACAGGCGAGCCCAGAGCAGGGCGGTGACATCGGAAAAGCCCAGGATCCAACCGGGTTGCCAGCGAATCGAATGTTCCAGCAACCTGGCAGCACCCCACCCACCGCGGGCACAGGCCAGCAGGGCAGCTGGATGGTCTGGCTGAAGGTCGAGGCTGCGGTCATGATCTCGGCCGGCGAGGTAACCCCAGCGTCTTGAGGCCAGAGTCTGGGGAAGCACCTGCAGCCCCCAGGATTCCAATTCGGTGATGCCTTGATTCAGCGTCTGTTCATCGGCGAGAGCGGAACTTGCTGCGACGCAAGCCACGGAATCACCGCGTCGCAATGGAGATGCGGGGCGATGGATCGCCATCAAAACCATCCACCCGCCAAGACCAGACCGACCCAGAACAGTGCTCCGACTTGAACCTGTCGGGCGAAGTGACGACCGAAGACGGCCATGGAGGTTTCGCCATGGCTGAGAGGTCTGCAGCTCAGTTGCATCAAGCCTGAAGCGAGCACCCAGAATGGCCAGAAGGGAGCTGCGACTTCTGCCTGCAGAGCTGCAATCCCGAGACACAGAGCGCTCGTGGCGTAGCAGAGCCGCACCACAGGGACGGCCAGGCGTCCAAGTGTGAGGGCGCTGCTGCGCAGACCGAGCTTGGCGTCATCACGACGATCCGCCATGGCATACACCGTGTCGAAGCCAAAGGTCCAGAGCAGCGTTGCCAGCCAGCAGCCCAACAAAGGGAGGCTGATCTCAAGGGCTGCTGTTGCTGCTGCCCATGGAATGAGAACAGCGAATCCCCAGCACATCGCCAGGATTGCCTGTGGAAACGGGAACCAGCGTTTCGCTGATGGGTAGAACAGGATTGGAATGAGCGCTGCGATAGCCAGCTGAAGGCAGATGTTGAGGCTGTTTCTGGGTAGGGTCAGCACCACACCAAGACTGACTGTCAGCAGAAGCAGAAGCAGAGTCAGGGCGGACCATCGGCTCAGGCTGCCCTGGGCGAGGGGCCGGGATCTGGTTCGCTCCACATGGCCGTCGAATCGCTGATCCCAGAGGTCATTGGCAATGCAACCTGCTCCGCTCACGGCCAGCCCCCCAGCGATGATCTGCAGAACCAGCAGTGGATCAGGGGGAGCTGAGGGATTGAGCCAAAGTGCCCATCCGGCGGGAACTAACAGGATCAGTCGACCGCTGGGTTTGTTCCAGCGGAGCAGTTCAATCCAGGGCCGGAGGCGGGTGGAGCTGCTGATCACTGTTACTTCGATTTGAAGAACACTAGTCAGAGCAAGGTGAACGTTGCCATGGGTGGCAAAGTGAGACGTCTTTGGATCGGTGTCGATGCTGGATGCTGAAGCCTCAGCCCAGACGACGGATGAGTCGCAGAGATTGCGTCGGATTGCGGCCATCGACATCGGCACCAATTCGACCCATCTGCTGGTCGCTCAGGTGGACACCACCCTGCGCACATTCAGCATCCTTCAAGCGGAGAAGTCCACGACCCGGCTTGGAGAGCGAGACCCCGACAGCGGTGAACTGACGCCCTCTGCGATGCAGCGGGGCTACGAAACGCTCCGACGCTTTCGGGATCTGGCCACCAGCCACCAGGTGGAGCAGATCGTCACCGCGGCTACCAGTGCCGTCCGCGAAGCCTCCAATGGCCGCGACTTTCTTCAGAAGATCCAGGACGGTCTCGGTATGGAGGTGGATCTGGTCAGTGGCCCGGAGGAGGCGCGGCTGATTTACCTCGGGGTTCTGTCCGGGATGTCATTCGGCGATCGCCCCCACCTCCTCCTGGATATCGGCGGTGGGTCCACGGAATTGATCCTGGCCGACGGCCGTGATGCCCGGGCCCTCACCAGCACCCGCGTTGGAGCGGTGAGACTTCAGCGCGACTTCGTCAAGGATGACCCGATCCCTCCGCAGCGACGGTCGTTTCTGCAGGCTTTCATCCAGGGCTCTCTGGAGCCGGCGGTTGACAAGGTGCATCGCCGCATCAAACCCGGGGAGATTCCGGTGCTGGTGGCAACGAGTGGCACGGCGATGGCCATCGGTGCCCTAGCGGCCAGTGAGGACGAACGGCCACCGTTGAAACTGCACGGATACCGCGTCTCCCGACAGCGGCTCGACCGTGTGGTGGATCGTCTCAGCACGATGACGCCTGAACAACGCCGGGAGTTGTCGTCGATCAATGATCGTCGTGCCGAGATCATCGTTCCTGGAGCCTTGATTCTGCAGACGACGATGCAGATGCTCGGCGTGGATGAACTTGTGCTCAGCGAGCGAGCACTGCGGGAAGGCTTGATCGTGGACTGGATGCTGCGGCACGGGCTTCTGGAAGATCGGTTCAGCTTTCAAAGCAGCATTCGTCAGCGCACCGTCATCCATCAGGTGCAGCGGTTCGCCGTCAATCAGCGTCGGGCTGAGCGAGTTGCGACCCATGCGCTCAGCCTCTACGACGCCAGCAAGGGGGTCATGCATCACGACGACGGTCAGGGCCGGGAGCTGCTTTGGGCTGCAGCGATGCTCCACGCTTGCGGCCAGCACATCAACCTGAGCGCTTATCACAAGCACACGTGGTATCTGATCAGGCATGGTGAGCTGTTGGGCTATTCCGAAGCAGAGCACCTGATGGTGGCCGCCATCGCTCGGTACCACCGCCGCAGTCTTCCGAAGAAGCGGCATGAGTCATGGCAGGCCCTTGCCACGCGGGAGAATCGACGACTGGTCAACGAAATGGCCCTACTGCTGCGTCTGGCCGCCGCCCTGGATCGACGCCCTGAGCCTGTCGTCGAATCACTTCGGGTGTCTTCATCACCGGGACACTTGCAACTCGAGCTGGTGCCGGAACGCTTGAATCAGAACCTCAGCCTGGAGCAGTGGAGCCTGGAAAGCTGTGCAGATGTGGTTCGTGAAGCCTCAGGTGTGATCTTGAGCGTCAGCGTTCAGCATTGAGTGGGATCCAGCGAATGTCTTTCACGCCTCCAAGAACTTGCCCGGTCTGCTCGGGCCTCTTCACTTGAATGAGATCGGGACGGCCGGCGTAGATCTCGACACCATCGGGCTGTTCAATTTGCCGTTCACCGTCGAGAAGTCCCTCGAATTCGATTACCCCATTTCGACGTAAGGCGATCCAGCTTGGTTCGCCGCTGCTGATGGTGAGAACCAATGATTCGGTCGTTGCAGGCTCAGCTTGATCGGCAACAATTTCAGAAGCCTCGGGCTCGGACTCAAGGGTCAAGTCGGCGGAGTTGGCTGGCAGGGTGGCCTGCTGGCGAGGTGGGAATTGACGAACCAGCTCAATCAGTTTCGGGGTGCCGATCCAGGCCGCTACCGCAACGCCGCAGACTCCGGCTACCGCAAGCAGTGGGAGCGGATTGAAGCGGGGGATTGATCTTGAAGGTTCGATCGATGGTCCCGAGTGCGCGGTAAGGAGATCGTTTTTCGGTGTGGCGAGGGGGATTTGGCCCAGTTGGCTCACCATCGCGTCGGCATCGAGCCCGAGGTGGGAGCTCAGCCGTCTCACCATCGCTTTGATGAAAACGGGTTCGGGAAGCTTGCCAACATCACCGCGTTCGAGGGCTGAGAGCTGTTCGATGCCCATGTGCATCTGAGCGGCAAGCTGCTCTTGGCTGAGATTGTGAGCGGCGCGCTGTTCGGCAAGCTTTCGACCGACCATGACCAAACCATGATCAGAGTCGTGTTCTGCAGGCATCCTCCCGGCACCCATGGATGGTGATTATTCTTTGTTAATGCGAACTTAAGCGCAAACGGCTGAACAGTCAGCCGAAATTAATCATCGATGGTGCAAAAAAACCATCAAAAAACATGGGCGATACTGGATTCGAACCAGTGACCCCTTCCGTGTGAAGGAAGTGCGCTACCACTGTGCTAATCGCCCGCACAAACTGATCTTAAACCACGGCCTAGGGGCGCTTCGGACGAAACAGGTGGTCGTGATCAGGTGAGTAAAGCTTCGAACGCTGCGGGCTACGCGCCAGTGCGGGACTAATCAAGTACAGGGTGGTTCGGATCAAGTCGTGACTCTGGCTGAACGAGGCCATGTCCGTTAAAGGCACAATTTTGAGCAGTTGATCTGGCCAGCTGACCCTGTAGCCAATGGCTACGGGCGTTTCAGGTGGGTAGTGCTCAAGCAGGGTGCGCTGCACCTCTTCAACGTGCCGTGCGCTGAGGTACAGACAAAGACTGGCCTGCAAGGCGGCCAGCCGGCTGAGATCTTCTTTCTCTGGGACTCCCGTTCGGCCTCCAGCACGGCCCAGCACGATTGTTTGGACCACACCGGGGATGGTGAGTTCGGCNGACAGGCCAGCAGCAGCTGCCTGGTAGGCACTTAAGCCTGGAACAACATCAACAGGGATATCTGCGTCAGCCAAAGCGCAGATTTGTTCGTTGATGGCGCTGTACAGAGCCGTATCACCATCGTGCAGACGGACAACCCGCTGACCAGCGCGTTGCCGATCAACGAGCAGCGGAATCACATCCTCCAGCGTCAACGTGCTGGTGCGGATCCGTTCGCAATGCGCGGGGACGCGATCAGCAAGAGCAGGACACACCAATGAATCGGTCCAAATCAGAACATCCGCCTGGCTGAGTCGTTCGGCTGCCCTNAGGGTGAGCAGGTCNGGTGCCCCCGGCCCTGCTCCGACAAAACTGACAGGGTGACTCAAGTGCGAAGACCTGAAGGATCAGGCAAGGGACGTTTCCGTCCGTATAGCCACCAGAGCCCGAATGNGCCCAAAACAACCAGCAGGCAACTCATCAGCTGGGCAATGCGGATGCCCCCGTCGCAGGCCGGTGGCAATGAACCAATGCACAGCGGATCGATGCGAAGCCCTTCGATCCAGACCCTTCCCAGGCTGTAACCGATCAGATAAATGCAGCTGATCGCACCGGCAGGAATTGCTTTGGGATGGCGAAGACCTCGGCGGAACAACAGCAGTAAGCAGATAAAGAGAATGAGGTTCCANGCCGATTCGTAGAGAAANGTCGGGTGGAAATATTCAGCGTCGCTGAAAAGAACCGGACGGTTTTGGGCTGGGATAAACAACTTCCAGGGAAGATCCGTGGGAACTCCAAAGGCTTCGGAGTTGAAGAAGTTGCCCCAGCGACCAATGGCTTGTCCGAGGGCGACNGAGGGGACCAGAACGTCCAAGACATCCCAGAACGGTTGTCGACGCCACCGGCAGAACAAAATCAAGGTGAGTGTGCCGGCGATGAGTGCACCATGGATGGCGATTCCTCCTTCCCAGATCGCCAGGGCCTTCAGCGGAGTGGATGCATAGTTGTGCCACTCAAAACCGACGTAATAAATTCTTGCTCCGATGACGGAGAAGAGAACGAGCAGCGGCAGNAGATCGCTGATCAGCCCGTTTTCNAGTTTTCGTTGCTGCGCAAGCCAACTCGAGAGGTTGAGGCCGATCAACACGGCCGCGGCAATNAGAAGGCCNTACCANCGCAANGTTAAAGGCCCAAGCTGAACCAGCTCGGGCCCTGGGGAAGTGAACATCTGGATCAGAAGTTGCCTTCAGCAGCCTGAACCTTTTCGACCTGCTTCTTCTTGAGAACCAGCATGATTTGGGCCAGTGCAACAGCCGCGAAGAAAGCAAGGAGGCCGTAGATCCGAACTGGGTTCTGAAGAACGATTTCAGCGTCAACCTGGCCGAACCCACCCACGTTGGGGTCGTTCGTCAGAGCAGCGCCGGCGTCAACAGCATCACCAACACCCACCAGTAGTTGAGGACCAACGGGAATGGTTTCGGTTGCCGTGGATCCATCAGCACCATTGATGGTCACAATGCTGGCACCGTTATCGCCAGGTTCGATTGCTGCAATGGTTCCTTCAGCTGGTGCTGTGTAAACGGTGTTATTGCTCTTTTCTCCCGTGGGATAAACCTGGCCTCGGCCGCGGTTGCCACCAACGTGAATTTGATATTTGCCGAAGTGAATGTTGCTGTCGGTNGCNGGNTCNGGNGACANNANCGGGAANACCACTTCTTGATGTTGATCGCCGGGGATCGGGCCCACTAAAAGGATGTTGGGCTGATCATCGCTGTATTGCGTGAAATACACCCCCTCGGTCTCTTCTTTGATTTCATCAGTCCAACGGTCTTGAGGGGCAAGGGTGAAACCATCGGGAAGCATCACCACAGCTCCAACCTGTAGGCCAACGTCGCTCCCGTCAGCACCGATTTCCTGAAGGCCCTCCTCGTAAGGCATCTTCACGCTTGCTGTGAAAACACTGTCGGGAAGAACCGACTGAGGCACTTCTGCTTGGGTCAGCTTTTTGGCAAGGTGACAGTTCGCGCACACGATCTTGCCGGTGGCTTCACGCGGGCTGTCGTAATTCTGCTGAGCCCAGAAGGGATAAGCCCAGCTAGCGGAGGGAGCGATCAGAAGCGCCAGGCCGAGGACCAGCGATCCGAGCAGAAGGGAGAGGTGGCGACGCATGGGACGGGGAGAGGGGATGCAGGCGTTAAAGACGACGATCAGGCCCACCAGGGCTTGTCACCGGTGCGGAAATCGGTCTCAGTCCATTGGCTCATGAAAACGTTGTCGTTTTCGACGCTGACGTTGGCGAGGGCAAGGGAGAGGGGAGCAGGGCCGCGCACCACCTTGCCGGTGGCGTCGTACTGACTGCCGTGACAGGGGCACATGAACTTGTTGGCGCCGCTGTTCCAGGGCACGACGCAACCCAGATGGGTGCAGATGGCGTTGATGCCGTAGCTGCCGATGGCGTCTTCTCCCTCAACAATCAGGTAGGTGGGATCACCTTTGAGACCTTGTACCAGGCTCCGATCGCCCTCCGGATGGCTGGATAGCCAGCCGCTGGCTGTAATGGGATTGCCGAGTTCGTCCTTGGCACTGGTGCCGCCGCCGCTGCCGGCAGCCTTTGGGGGGATGAAGTAATTGGCCACCGGGTAAAGCGCTCCCAGGGCAACGCCGGTCACAGAGCCGAACGTCAGCAGATTCATGAACTGCCGACGACCCATTCCGGGCACATCGCTCGAGGGGAGTTGGGTCATGGCGGACGTTCATCCAGCACGGAATGGGGATCATTATGGACGCTTAAGTGCCTGTCACGCTTTGCAACGACTGGTGTCTCATGCTGCCCGCCGCCTCGGCTTCTGTGCTTGATCTCGCAACTTCAACCCCCCAGCCGCCGCTCACGGTCGATGAGGTGATTGGCTGCTTACGCCAGCGCTGGCGGGCGACTTACGACCTTCAGCTCGTGGTTCGGCGGCGCCGTTTGTACCTCCAGGTGATGTGGGCCTATTTGGAGCAACAGTCCTTTCCGATGGACCTCACCACCTATCGCGAGCACATTGGCGAAGTGCTGGATGTTGTGAATCGTCTTGGTTTGGCCGGTGAAGTGCGTGAATGGCTCGCTTCCACCCGGGATAAACCTCGTCTTGGGAAAGCTTTAAGCCTTCAACTTGAAGCGATGGGGCCGGAAGCAGACAGCCTGCTCAGGGAGTTTCTGGTCTGAGGCTTTCAGTCAGTGCCACCAGTCCGACGCCGATCAGGAACAACGCTGTGATCGCTCCAGCGAGTAACAGCATTGTGATTGGGTCGGTTGAGGGAGTCAGCACGGCTCCAGCCAGTGCTGAGCCCAGCACCACCCAGCGCCAGGAGCTGAGCATCGTGCGCCAGCGCACCAACCCCAGGGCGCCAAGCAACAGCTGGAGCACTGGCAGTTGAAAGGCCAACCCGGTGGCCAGCATCAATAAAAGAACAAAGTCGAGGTATCTCTCGATCGACCACAGCGGCTCCACGACATCGGCTCCGTAGCTCACCAGGAAGCGCAGAGCTGCCGGCACCAGAGCCCACCAAGCGAAGGTCAGCCCGGCCAGAAACAGAACGGCAGATCCAGCCACAGCAGGTGCAATCAGGCGCCGTTCTCGCAGGGTGAGGCCGGGGAGAACGAAGGCCAAGAGCTGAAACAGCACGAAGGGCAGCGCCAATG
>NZHI01000020.1 GCA_002691345.1 Synechococcus sp. MED650
TGTTCCTGATCTCCTGGCGTGGTTACTGGCAGGAGCTGATCGAGACCATCGTCTGGGCTCACCAGCGCAGCCCCATCGCCAACATGATGGGCTGGCGCGACAAGCCCGTGGCTCTCTCGATTGTTCAGGCTCGTGTTGTGGGTCTCGCCCACTTCTCGGTCGGTTACGTTCTNACNTANGCNGCCTTCCTGATNGCCTCCACCTCAGGCAAGTTCGGTTGATTCATATCTGAATTCAACGGTTGAACAACGAGTCGTTCCTCGTTACTTTCCTCCCCATCCGGTTCTCCGGNTGGGGTTTTTTGTTTTGGGACGATGATCTTTATTGGGAAATCTGGCCACTGACTGCCATTTTTTCTGCGGTTTGTAGCTAATTTGACTCTGAGATTATTTCTTTCAGGCCTGATTACTTCAAGCGCGCCACCAACTGCCGTGCTGTCGTGCTGCGACCGCTTGTTTAGCAGTGCAGAGGAGTGTGCGCGTTTGTGGAGGAAACTTGGGTGTGACTACAACGTCATCCAGGTGTCGCCAGGGCCCCTTCATGGGCGTCTACGGGTTAATTGCCAGGATGGAATCCTGCTTGTTTCGATGCAAGCCAATCAAGCTTTGTTGGTGGAGGGAGCCCGTAACCCTCGTTGGTTACCTTTCACGATTGAACACACTGATAATTATGGCGACCACCGTCATTTTGGTGAGTCGCTCGCGCCGAATGCATTGGCTGGGTTCAACAGTCAATTGAAGGAATCTCTGATGAGAACATCGCCGGGTGGGAATCATATTGGGGCTGTTCTGATTGATCGTCGACGCGTCGATTCTTGGGCTGAGCTTGGCCGAAGTGCTGAAATATCCGATCGAGTTGAGAAGAACAATACAGCCCTTCTTTGCTCAAGTGATCATCATGCCTTGAGCCAATTGATGGCTCCTCCTCCCTGGCGTGGAGTTGATGCGTCATATCCCTTTCCGGCTGAATTGCTTGAAGCAAAATTGATTGAGTGTCTTTCACCCCAGAGCTCAACGCATGCGCAGCCTGTGCTGAAGACCCATCACAGTGATCTGGTGAAGGAGTTAGTTCGTTTTGCCTTCCAGGAGAGCACCGAGCCCATTCGTTTGAGCACGGTTTGCAAGGCTCTGTTCACCACCAAAACAACACTCACTGTGAGTTGTCGTGAAATGTTCGGTTATGGACCCATGGCATTGATGCGTCGTGTTCGGTTGCAGCAAGTTCATGAAGTTCTGAGTAATCCCAGCCTTCAACAACAACTCGGGTGTCATACCGTTCAGCAGGCAGCCCAGTACTTTGGGTTTGCGAGTCGGAATCACTTTGCTCGTGCTTACCGTGAACTCTTTGCAGTAACTCCTAGCACAACAATGTCTGCTTCTGGCTAGAGAAAGAAGCAGGCCTTTTGGCCCGCTTCAATGCCTGAATCGACTTGAGCTTGAAGGCGCCTAAAGATCAGTTACTGGAGCCAAGATCTGGTTGATTAAATCAACATTGCCTGGTTCAGTACTTCTGTTTTTAGAGTTTCCGCCCGAGTATTGAAGATCCTTCGTGCTGAGCTTCGTGTCGACAACTTTGGCGAGCATGTGCTTGCCGGCTTTGATGAATGAGTCGCCCTTTTTATTGGTGATCTTGATGTTTCCTTTGCCGTATCCATCGACTCGGATCACATCTTTTTTCTCATAGTCCTCGATCAGAGCAGTGGAATCTCCGTCAAGATAGAAATAATCTTTGCCGGTGCCTCCAATCATGGTGCAATCGTCACCGTCGGCATAGAGATGGTCGTTTCCTCCTCCGCCAATCAAGGTGTCTTTCCCATACCAGGTGAAGATTCTGTCGTCGCCATTGCTGCCCTCGTATTTATGCTTCTCCCAATGACCAGACATCAGATCATCTTTCTTTGTTCCTTTTGTTTTTACCTTGCCTGACTTTGGGACCACGATATTGAAATCTGCGTAGTCCAAAACTCTATTGGTCCATGGATCGATGTATTGACCTTTGGCATCGATCTTGTCGTAGCCAAAGGCCATAAGCTCGGCCAACCCCTCGGCAATATCGATATTGTCGATCTTTTTGAGGATCTTTTTGGGGATGTACTGAGATGGATCAATCTCGTCCTCAATTTTGTCGTAAATAGCGCCAATTACCTCGCCGATGTCGCTCTTGTCGGGAATAAAGTCCTCCCAGCTGTTGTCTTCAAGGAATTCGCGAATATCGTCAAAGGTTGGTCTTCCATCGAAAAGTTCGTCCAGGAACTCGTCCACCCATTCGAGCCAGTCCTTGCCGCTGGTTCCATCCTCTGGGAAAGGGGGAAAATTGGGGGGGCGTAAGCCTTCGAATCGACCCATCGTTGCACAAAAATCAGCTTATCTCCTAGCAAGAAATTCAGTTGGCGATGCATTTGTTGTGCACACCTGGTGCAGAACCGTTTTTTTGGGACCAGAGTTTGTGCCGTGATATCGCGTCTCTGAGCCCCGAGCTTTCCTTAGCGTTGCTGCCCAAGGAATTTGCTGATGTCTTCTCAGTGGGATGACCTCCTTCGCAACTGCGGTGAATGGCGAGGTTCTTTTGACACGATGAATCCTGCTTTGCAGCTCATCAAGCATCAGCCATCTCTTCTCACGCTGGAGCCAGCTCCCTCTGGAGTTCCGATTCAGCTGACGTTGTTGCTCTGGCCAGAGGGCGTGGGGTCTTCTCCCCATCAAATGCCTTCGGGTGAGCCTGAAAAACGCATCGTCCAAAGCTTCACGCGCTTGGATCCCGATATGGGGGTTTTCGGCACGGGCAGCTTCTCGAGGGGAACGCTTTATCGCTCCAATTGGACCAAGCTCTATGCCGAATTCGGCTTCCTGCATGGCCAACGCCGGCATCGCTTAGTTCTGCTCTGGGACGGCGCAGGCCAGCTCGATCGGATCGTCCTGATCCGTGAGTTTCTTGAGGGGAGTTCAGCTCTGGAGTGCCCTGCTCTTCAGGCTGATCACCTGATCGGCGACTGGAATTGTGAGATTCCCTCGCCAGGAGACAACATTCTCATTTCGGCAAAAGATCTTGACCACTGGATCTTTTTGCCTGATGGAGGAGCATTGCTGGCGCCGGTCCAGATTGATCCCAATCAGCCGTTCAGCATCGAAGCGCTTTGGATGTCGAGTCTGACGCGACTCGAGCGCATTGCCCGACGTTATTCAGATAATGGTGCCCTCGCCTCGGTGGAGCATCAGCTGCTGACCCGTTGACGTTGTTCCGATTAGGGGGTGTTGCTCAATGTTCCAGCGTCGTCCCGGCCCCGATTGCTGAAGGCAATATCGAGGGTGCGGAGGTATGTATGCAGCCCGGCGTCTTGAATCGGCAGAACGTAAGCATCAGCGCCGGATTCATTGTGGTGTGAATGCCAATACCCAGGTGGCGTCACGAAGGCTGCCCCGGAGACCCAGTCTTCTCGATGACCATTGCGAATCATCCCGTTTTCATCCAGTTCCGTGCCAATGAGGGTGTAGCAACCAGGCTGGCAATCCACCGCGAAATCAAGGGCGATCGATTGATGGCGATGAGGCCGCTGCACCTGGCCCGCTGGAAGAATTCCAAGCATGGCCCAAAGGGTGTGGGTCACGGTTCTCGTCTGCGGGAAGGCATCGTTGCCCAGCAGCACACTCACGCGATTGGCACTGGCGCCACGGGGATGGTTCGCGATCGCCTCCAGTTCAGCCCGGGCATCCTGATGGCTGTAAAAGCAGGGTTCAAATACTGGTTTGACCGTACTGACGCCGAGATAGCGGAGCAGAGGCGCATCATGCACCCAGTACAACCCTGCACGGTTGTCGCTGCTGTGAATGGCATCACCCCCAGCAGGCAACACGAATGTGTCCCCTTCGCTCCATTCAAAGGTTTGTCCGCAGGCCTCGCTGCGGCCCTGCCCTCGTGCCACAAAGAACAGTTGGCTGGTGGCATCAGCGCTGGTACGCAAGGCGCCGTGATCCAAACGAATGAAATTCCCGCAGAGTGAAGGTCCTGTCGCGGGACCCTCGCAGAGGAGCTCTTCGCTGAGGTCCAGGGGCTGCAGGGCGGTTCCGTCGTCGTCGAAGAAACTCGCCGCGAAACTCCGGTAGGGAATCCTGCTGATCAACCCTTTCTGCAGTGGGTTGGCGGCAGAGCCGTAGTCGAAGAATTGCGCCTGAGCACTCGTTGGGGTTGCAGTCCGTGCGGAGATCGTCATGGGTCCTGGAGCACGCAGCGTCTGCGACGCGAGAGGGTCAGCACCTTACGAGTTGGCAACGGCAGGGTGTGACTTCTGGGTTTGCCGCTTGAGCAGGAGGTAAACGGCGGGAATCACAAACAGCGATAACCAAGAGGACACCAGAAGACCGCTGAACACCACGGTGCCAATGCTGATGCGGCTGGCTGATCCGGTTCCTTGCGCTAGCAAAAGCGGCAGGAAACCTGCCAGAGAGGTCACTGCTGTGAGCAGGATCGGCCGCATCCTGTTCACGGCAGCGCCGAGAATGGCATCGCTCAGCTTGATCCCTGCGGCCAGTCGCTGGTTGGCGAATTCCACGATCAGGATGCCGTTTTTCGCCGCCAGGCTGACCAGCACCAACAGCCCCATCTGGCCGTAGACATCCAGAGGCAGCCCCCTCAACTTCAAGCCGATCAGGGCACCCATCAGCGCAATCGGCACCGTGAGGAGGATGATTAGGGGATCGAGAAAGCTTTCGTAGAGCGCCGCCAACAGCAGATAAACCACCACCACCCCAAGGCCGAATAGAACCCAGGTGATTTGTTCCGCTCGCTGCTCTTCGCGGGCGAGACCGGTGAAGGCCAGGCTGATGTTGCTTCCACCCACCTGATTGCCAACCAGTTCCAGAGCATCGATGGCTTGTCCACTGCTGACTCCCTGGTTGGGAATGGCCGTGACGCGAATGGCCCGGTTGATTCCATAGTGCCGAATGCTGTTGGCTCCCTCTTCGAGGTTCAGGCGCGCAATGTTCTCCACGGAGACCAAGTCACCGGAGCGATTCCGCACCATCAGGCCCGTCAGATCTTGCGGATCACGGCGATCCCTGCCGTCGAGCTGCAGAACGATGGATCGGATCCGGCCGCCTTCGTAGGTGTCGTCGATGTAGCGCCCCCCAATGGCGGTTCCGATCTCTCGCAGGGTCGCGCCATAGTCCAGATCCAGCCCCGCCATCAGATCCCGATCCAACTCCAGCCGCCAGCGTGGAGCACTGGCATCAAAGCGGGTGCTGACCCGTTCGAAGCGTCCCGTGGCCTGAGCGGTGGTGACGAACTGCTCGGCCACGGCTCCGAATTGCTCCAAACTGAGTTGGCCACCACTGCGGTCCATCAGCTCGAGGGATAGCCCTGACTCGCTGCTGAATCCGCGCACAGTGGGTGGTGTCGTGACCACCACCCGGGCGTTATCGATGCGTTCACGGAGTGTCTTGTTCAGCCGCCGTTTGACGGCATCGCTGCTCTGGTCGGAACTGGGGCGGTCCTTCAACGGTTGTAGCCGCAGGTAAAACGAGCCGCGGTCTTCGCCGCTCTGCCCGAACGAGCTGCCGGCATAGAAATTCCCTGTTCGGATCGTTGGTTCTTCGTTCACCACCTCCCGGATTCGATCCATCACCGCCACGGTGCGCTCCAGGCTTGCGCCTTCTGGGAGCGTGAAGTACCCGCGGATCTGGCCTTGGTCTTCATCGGGGATGAAGGCCGTCGGCATGCTGGTCAGTCCTGCGGCTGTGAGGCCCAAGCCCACCACAAGCAGGATGGCTACCAAACGTCCGCGTCGCAGCCACTGACGCAGCAATCGTTCGTAGCTCCCTTGCAGGATGCCCATGCCATCGCGCATCCATCGGCTCAGCCTGCGAATCGGACCAGGCAAACGCCCGCCTCCAGGGCCGAGCACCCGNGCACAGGCCATCGGCGTGAANGAGAGAGCATTGATGGTGGAGAACAGAATCGCGCCGCTGATGGCCAGTGCGATCGGTTGATAAAGGCGTCCGACCGACCCTGGAATCAGCAGCACCGGGATGAATACCGCAGCCAAAACAAGNGATGTGGCCAGCACCGCTCCCGAGAGCTCGGCCATGGCATCTTCTGCGGCCTGCTGNGGGGCATCGCCACGCTCGATGCGTCCGGCGATGTCTTCACTCACCACGATCGCGTCATCCACCACGATCCCCGTNGCCAACACCAGGCCAAACAGGATCAGACTGTTGAGATTCGAGCCACTGATCCGCACCAGCACCAGGCTGCCGATGAGGGCCACCGGCACCGCCAGGCCTGGAATCATGGCCAACCGCCAACGACCGAGAAACAGCACCAGCACCAGAAGCACGAGCACCACGGCATCGCGGAGGGTGCCAAGGGTTCGATCGAGGTTGGCCTGCACNGTGTCGGCCACATCCACGATCAACGACAGTTCGACACCNGGGGGGAAACTGGGCTCCAAACGGCGCAAGCTCTGCTTCACGGCTTGACTCACAGCAAGAGCGTTGGCGCCATCGCGTTGATAGAGGCCCACGGCAACAGAGCGTTCTCCCTGCAAGTTCATCGCCTGGCGCCCGTAATTGCGTTGTCCCAGCGACACGCGGCCNACATCTTTGAGGCGCAAGACGCCGCCGTTGTCCAATCGGCGCAGAACAAGGTTCTCAAACTCGGCCTGGCTGCGGAGCCGACCCTCCGCTTCAACNGGCANCGCGATCAGTTGTCCTTCGGGAGCCGGTGCAGCACCGATGCTGCCGATCGCGGCCAGCACGTTCTGTTCAGCCAGAGCTCGGCTGACATCCCCCATCGTGAGGTTGGTTTGCTTCAGCCGTTCGGGGTCGAGCCAGAGACGGAAGGACAGCTCAGTGGTGCCGAAAATCCGGACATCGCCCACGCCGGGAGTGCTGAGCAGAGCGTCCCGGAGTGCCTGGTCAAGCCAGCCTCCGAGAAAGGTGGGGACATATTGATCCGGCGGATGACTGAAGCCGAGGATCATCAGGAGATCATCTGACGATCGACGCACCCGCAGACCCTGACGACTCACGGCCTGGGGAAGTCTTCGTGTGGCGAGGTTGACCTCGTTCTGAACTTTGATCGCGTTCAGCTCAGGGTTGCCTTCGCTGAAGCGGAGACTGATGGTTGCTCCACCTTGCCGGCTGCTGGAGCTAATGCTTTCGAGCCCTTCGAGGCCATTCAGTTGCTGTTCCAGAACAGCGGTCACGCTCTGTTCCACCACCTCGGGTGAGGCTGCCGGAAACGTTGCGCTGACGCTCACACGAGTGGGAGCGAGCTGGGGCAGGTCTTCCACTCCCAAGCCAACGAGTGCCGTGAGCCCTGCCAGCAGGATCAGCAGGCTGCAAACAATGGTGAACACCGGCCGCCGCAGGAACGGCTGGGAGATCGACCGCACCGAGGCGATTCAGAGTTGCTGAAATCTTGGCAGCAGAAAACCCCCGGTTGACCGATTGAAGGTCGTCCGGGGGTCAGCGATTGGATTGGATCCAGAAAATCAGGCGATCAGCCGACGCTCCACACGCCTGCAGCAATCTTGAACAGCTCTTGAACGTGAACGGTGTTGCAGAGGAACCAGGCGAACACAGCGCCGCCGCATCCACCCAGCCAGAAGCCGCTGGTGAAGTCAGCCCAGCCGGTGCGGGTGAACAGATCTGCAGGGGGATTGGCGACAGTCACATCGGCTGGCGGGATGTTGGGCTGTTTGCCCGGCTGGTTGTACAGCAGGAAGAGCAGGCTGAGGATGTGAACGGCACCGATGGCGGCCAGCAGGCCAGCGGTCTGCTGGTATTCAGTGGCCCGCAGGGGACCGCAGATGGTGAAGGGGCCGTACAGCAAGTACCCGAAAGCAGCACCGGTCTCAAGACCACGGAAGTTTGGGGAAATGCCGGGGCGGTACAGGGGCAGGTTGTTGATCAGGCCCTTGATGAAATACCCGCTGTTCACGGGTGTCGCGAGATTGCCGACGCAAGGATCAGCAGCAGGAGTGACGGTCATTGGAAACGAATGCTGAGGGGTGAAGACGATCCGCAGGACGCGGTCACTCGGCAGCGGTGATCACTCGACCGACGAGGACGATGAACACTGCGGGGAAGACGATTCCGGTGATGGGCACAAAAATCGCAGGCAGCCATGCAGCAGCGAAATCTCCAGTCATGTCGAGGCCAAAAGCTTCGCAGCTACTGTAGGGAGCACTGTTCTGACGGCCTCCTTTCGGCCGCCACGGCGACATAAAAGTTCAATCCGCATGCAGAACGTTCTCCTCCCTGGTGCCGTTGTCCTGCTGACGGTGGTGCTCTGGCTGCGGGGAAAGCCGGCAAAGCCGATGCTCAGCAGCACTGATGCCAGTGTCGTGGCACAGCTCAACCGTGCTCAGCTTGAGCTGGTCACTGGTCCGGATCCCTCAACCGATTCCACCGCGTCAGCCGGTGACACCTGGATTGCCCCCCAAACCCAGAAGGACAGGCTTGCTCTTCAACATCAGCTGCGCGCTGCCATGAATGGGGGTCCTGAAGCCAGGCTTCAGGCTGTTCGCATCGCTTCGCATTGGAGGCATCGGTGCGTGCTGCCTCTTCTCCGCCAAGCGTTGAGGGATACGGATGCACGGGTGGTGGAACTGGCGGCTGCGGCGATTGAGCCTTACCGGGGCCGCCCTGGGCCTGTGTCCACTCAGGTGGCCCGCCCGCCCCGCAATGTTTCACGGATGCGATAAATCGGTCGATCCTGGCTTTCGTGATAAGTGCGGATCAGCAGCTCGCCGAGAAGCCCAAAGCAGAACAGCTGAATCCCCGCGAGCCCCAGAACCACGGCCAGCGTGAGGAGGGGCCGGTTGGCGATGTCTCCTCCCATCACCTTCACAGCGAGCAAGTAGGTGCTGGCGATCAAGCTGCCGGCAATGGCCATCAGCCCACCAAAGCCGAACACATACATCGGCCTGGTGAGGAAGCGCTTCATGAACCACACCGTCAGGAGGTCCATCAGCACTCTGAAGGTGCGGTCAATGCCGTACTTGCTGCTGCCGAATTGCCGCGCGCGGTGGTTCACCTTCACCTCGGTGATCCGTGCTCCCTCGATGAAGGCCAGTGCTGGCAGAAAACGGTGGAGTTCTCCATAAAGGCGCATGTCCGCCAGAACTTCCCGTCGGTAGGCCTTGAGGGAACATCCGTAGTCGTGCAGCTTCACGCCGGTGACGCGTCCGATCAGCCGGTTGGCAATTTTGGACGGCAGCTTGCGCTGTAGTGCTGCATCCTGGCGCTGATGGCGCCAGCCACTCACCAGGTCGTAGCCCTCCCGCAGCTTGCTCAGCAGCATCGGGATGTCGGCTGGGTCGTTCTGCAGGTCGCCATCGAGGCTCACGATCACCTCGCCCTGGGCAACATCGAACCCCGCTGCCATTGCTGCGGTTTGGCCGTAGTTCTTGCGGAGCAGAACGGCCACCAATTCGGGCACCTGGCCGCTCAGCTCAGAGAGCACCTCCGCGGAGCGATCACTGGATCCATCGTTCACGAGAACCAGCTCAAAGTGCTCGCCACTGGGACGTAGGGCTTCGGTGAGCTGCTGCACCAGATGGGGCAGGCTTTCCTCCTCGTTGTAGAGCGGCACCACCACCGAGAGGTCCAGGGGTGCGGTCATGCCGGTAGTGACGGAATCCGGTCAACTTAATCGGGGCTTGATCGGAGCTCAGCTGAGCTGACTGCCGTCATGGCAGCGCACCACGCGCCCTGCTCCGCGAAGTTCTCTGCGGTAATGGCGTGCCACGGGATGGGCATCCTGGGGATGAAGACTGTCGATGCCGATGCCATTGCGGCCGTGCTCCCGGCCGGAACTGTGGCGGTAATAGCCCCCGCCGAGATGGATTCCCACATGGGTGCATCGCCGGGCTGAACCGAAGAAAATCAGATCCCCCGGCCGCAGCAGCCCCAGCGCGCCGACGGTGACAGCCACCGGTTGGCAGAAACGTTCCTGTTGGTAAGCGTCCCGGGGAATCCAGATGCCCTGGCTGGCAAAGGCCATCTGCATCAAGCCGGAACAGTCCATATCCGGCTCGGTGGTGCCGCCCCAGAGATAGCGGTTCACCTGCTGCTCGGCGCGCGCGCTCCAGCTCTGCACCGCTGGCAGTCGCCGTTGGATCTCTGCCTCCGTGAGCTGGGGTGGTCGCCATGGAATGCACTGTTTGGCCTGACCGAGAAGCTCGTCGATGGGGACCCAACATCGGTAGCCATCCTCCAGAAGCTGGACCTGTAGACGGCACCTGTCGCGACCGAGAAGCTGAAACCGTCTGCCAGGGCAGGCCTGGGTTGTGAGGCTGTTCCCTGTGGATCGCGCAAAACCATTGATGCTGCTGAGCAGTTGCCAGGTGCTGCCGGGCGTCATCAGGTCTGGGGCCAGCAGTGTGCTTAACGTCGCCATGGCCTGAACTTTCCGCCATGGCGTTCTACCGTCCCGACCCCGCAATGGCGGCCCGGCTTGAGTCGGCTCTGGATGCGTTGGATGCAGAAGGCAGGCCTGGGTTGCGCAATTCTGTTTCTGTGACCTGGGTTCACTATTCGGATGCCGCCCCCGAAGCGGGCCAGGGGATTGGTGCAGCCTGGAATCCGAACAAAGTGCTTTATCCCGCCAGTGTGGTGAAGCTCTTCTACGCAGTTGCTGCAGAACAGTGGCTCCAGAGGGATCTGATTCCTGAGAGTGACGAGCTGCGCCGTGCTTTGAGAGACATGATCGCCGACTCCAGCAACGACGCCACTGGCTTCGTCGTGGATCTGCTGACAGGAACAACGAGTGGTCCTGATCTGCAGGGCGACCGCTGGAAGCGATGGAAACAGCAGCGGTTTCTCGTTAATGATTGGATTCAGGGGCTTGGCTGGCCTGAGCTTGATGCCATCAACTGCTGCCAGAAAACCTGGGGCGATGGACCTTATGGCCGAGATAAAGCGTTTTATGGAGCGGACAACTCCAATCGCAATGCGTTGACCACAGCTGCCACGGCGCGAATGCTTGAGGCGGTGATGACAGGAAGTGTTGTCTCGCCACCGGCCTGCCGCCGACTTCAGGCCCTTTTGGATCGCTCTCTTGATCCCGAACAGCGTCGGGCGGATCCGGAGAATCAGGTGGATGGATTTCTTGGGGAAGGCTTGTCCAGTGATGCGCGGCTTTGGAGCAAGGCCGGCTGGATGAGCCAGGCACGCCATGATGCCGCCTGGTTTCAGAGGCCCGATCAACCACCGAGGATGTTGGTGGTTTTTGCTTCGGGGCCCGACAGAGCGAAGGATGAAAACCTTCTTCCTGAACTGGCGCGTCTACTGAACGAAGAGAGCTCTGAAGAGCCGAACTAAGTCAGTGACTTGGAATTGGGAACGGAGAGGGAGGGATTCGAACCCTCGACAGGAGTTGCCTCCTGTAACTCCTTAGCAGGGAGCCGCTTTCAACCACTCAGCCACCTCTCCAGCAGCGCAACCAGACTACCAACTGCTGGGCGCCTGGTCAGACTTGCACTCTTGGAAGACGACGTTTGAAACCGCAGAGGATTTCCCAGGGGATGGAAGCGGAATGATCGCTCCAGCTTTGCGGTGTGACTTCCAGGTCTCCATCCCGACCCAACAGCGTGACGGTGCTTCCCCTGTGGAGATCTGGCGCGTCGGTGGCATCCAGTAACAGCTGATCCATGGTGATCGCACCGACCTGGGGCAGGGTGCGGTTGTGATGGAGCGCGTGGATCCTGTTGCTGAGGGATCGCAGAACGCCATCGGCATAGCCGATACCCACCACTGCAAGCCGGGAGGGACGAGCAGTGATGAAGCGATGGCCATAGCTGACACCGGTGCCTGCNGGAACCTCGCGGATCAGACTCACCTTGGCCCGTACGGCGAGGGCCGGCTGCAGCGGAATNACACCGCTGAGGTGCGGGGCGGGTGCATGGCCATAGAGAGCCAGCCCCACACGTACCAAGTCATGGTGCAGGTTCCGATTGAGAAGGGTCCCGGCGGAGTTGGCNAGNTGACGGCAGATCGTGCTTTCCTCCCNCGGAAGGCTGGCAATCACATCGCAGAAACGCTGTTGCTGCTNGGTTGTTAGCGGATCATCGGGTTCATCAGCACAGGCGAGATGGCTGTAAACGCCTGCCAGGTTGAGGTTGGGCATGGCTTGAAGAGNAACCGCGGTTTCCCGACTGTCCGCCAGGTCGCATCCCANCCTGGTCATGCCGGTGTCGATCTTGAGCTGCACATTGAAACGACGGCCGCTGCCGGCCGCCAGTTGGTTGCAGAGTTCCGCATCATTCAGGCTGCTGAGGGTTGGCATCAGCCTCCAATGCAGGCAGGTGCGCAGCTCCTCTGGGTCATGCACATTGCTCAGCAGCAGCACGGGAGCATCGATGCCGGCGCGTCGGAGTTCCAGCCCCTCCTGCAACGTGGCGACGCCAAGGCTGTGGGCCCCTCCTTGCAGCGCTGCAGATGCGACGGTTTCGGCGCCGTGGCCGTAGCCGTCTGCCTTGACCACCGCCATCAATTCCGTGCTGCCGGAGAGGTGATCCCGCAAAGCAGCGGCGTTGGCACGGATTGCTGCGGGTGAGACTTCCACCCAAGCTCGCTGGCGTGGATTCAGCTCCGGAATCACAGGCGGTGCTCGGCGTTACCGAGAAGTGCTTGGTGTGGCAGATAGCATGACGCGTAAACAGGGGGCTGGCATGGGCCAGGTTCTCGTTCTCAATGCGTCCTATGAGCCGCTCAATATCACCACCTGGCGCCGCGCCATGGTGATGATGTTGAAAGGCAAGGCTGAAAGCCTCGAGCAGGATTCAAGCCGGGAGATTCGGCAAGGAACCCATCTCCCCACAGTGATTCGGCTGCGACAGTACGTTCGGGTGCCCTTTCGTCAGTTGCCACTCACGCGTCGCAACGTGTTTCATCGCGACAACCACAGCTGCCAGTACTGCGGTAGCCGCGTCGATCAGTTGTCGATCGATCATGTGATGCCGCGCAGCCGGGGGGGAGGTGACACGTGGGAGAACGTGACCACGGCATGCCTTAGCTGCAACGTTCGCAAGGGCAACCGCACGCCCAAGGAAGCTGAGATGCCGCTGAGGCGAACGCCGCGGCGGCCGCTCAGCAGCCTGAGTTTTGAAGCCACCCGACAGATTCATGCGGGTCGGCATCGGGAATGGGCCAAGTACGTCATTGGCGCTTGAACGTCAGCTGTCGGCCTGATCGCTGAGCGCTTCGAGTTTCTGCCGCTGTTCTTCCGCGATGCAAGCTCCGATCAAGTCTTCCAGCTGTCCCTGCAGCACCGGTTCCAGCGAGAAGTTGCGACCAAGCCGGTGATCGGTCGTGCGGTTGTCTTTGTAGTTGTAGGTGCGGATCTTCTCTGAGCGATCGCCGCTGCCCACTTGCGCGCGACGGTCGCTGCTTTCCCGTTCTGCGGCGGCGGCCTGTTCCCGTTCCAGCAGCTTGGCTCTCAGGATCTCCAGTGCTCGTTCCCGGTTCTGAAGCTGAGAGCGTTCCTGGGTGCAGAACACGCGGATGCCAGTGGGTTTATGGAGCAGATCAACGGCTGTCTCCACTTTGTTCACGTTCTGACCTCCGGCTCCTCCGGAGCGAGCTGTGCTGATGTCGAGATCCTTGGGATCCAGCTGCACTTCGACGGCATCGGCCTCGGGCATCACCGCCACCGTGGCGGTGGAGGTGTGGACCCGACCCTGGGATTCGGTGGCCGGTACCCGTTGGACACGGTGGACCCCGGCCTCGAACTTCAGCTGGCTGAACACACTGTCCCCTCGTACGGACAGGATCAGTTCGCGAAATCCACCGAGATCTGCGTCGGTTGCACTCACCGGCTGCACAGCCCAACCGACCTTCTGGCCGTAACGCTCGTACATGCGCGCCAGATCACCGGCCCAGATGCAGGCCTCATCTCCGCCGGCACCCGCTCTGATTTCCAGCATCACACTGCGATCATCCCGGGGATCTCTGGGGAGCAGTGCAAGTGTGAGCCGTTTGATCAACTCATCTTGTTGCTCCTGCAGGTTGATCAGCTCATCCTGGGCAAGTTCCTCCATGGCCGTATCGCCACGGCTTTCTTTGAGCATCTGGCGGGCAGATAGCTGCTCCTCCTCCAGCTGCTTCAAGGCCTCGAAATCGAGCACAAGGGGCTCAAGACGGGATCGCTCTCGGGCAATGGTCTCCAACCGCTTCGGATCAGCGGCAACATCAGGGTCAGCCAGCTGCCGCTCGAGGCTGCGGAAGCTGGCTGTGGCTGTTTCCAGCCTGGTGTAAAGGGTCGAGGCGTCCATGCCCCGGTCTCATCCTCAGGCTTCGGCCTTGGCTTCTGCCTTGGCTTTGTCGGCACCCTTTTTCTTGGTGCCCATGCCGTACTTCTTCATGAAACGGTCCACTCGACCCTCGGTGTCGAGAATCTTTTGGGTACCGGTGAAGAAGGGGTGATTGCCGCTCCAGACGTCGACGTGGATCTCCGGCTGTGTGGCGCCAGTGGTCATCACCACTTCGCCGTTGCAGATCACCTTGGCCTCGGGATACCAGGTGGGATGAATGTCGGGTTTTGGCATCAGTAAAAAAATCAGCGCTTGGAGAACTGAGGAGCCTTGCGGGCTTTCTTCAAACCGTACTTACGGCGCTCCTTGGCGCGGGGGTCGCGGCTCAGATGCCCTTCGGTTTTGAGAGGCTTGCGGTTGTCGGCAGACAGCTCGCACAACGCGCGAGCAGCTCCCTGCTTGATGGCACCGGATTGTCCAGTCAGACCACCACCGTGAACATTCACCAGGATGTCGTATTCCTTGGTCAGACCGAGGGTCTCCAGGGGAGCCTTCACCGCGGCCAAGTACGACGGGTTGTAGTTCAGATAGTTGTCACCGGGGCGACCGTTGATGGTGATCGTTCCGTTGCCAGGCACGAGACGAACGCGGGCAACGGAGGTCTTGCGGCGACCGGTGCCCCAGTAAACGACAGAGTTGTTGCTCATTTGGCGGAAGCGGAGGGGTTGAGCTGCAGGGGCTGGGGCTTCTGGGCGGCATGGGGATGCTCGGTGCCCTTGTATACCTTCAGCTTGCGGAACATCTGGCGGCCCAAGGCGTTGTGGGGAAGCATGCCCTTGATTGCCTTTTCAACAATGCGCTCGGGAATGCGCTCTTGGAGTGCTTCGAAGGTCTCAACCTTCATTCCACCGGGGCGACCGGAGTGGCGGCGGTACAACTTTTGCTGAGGCTTGTTGCCACTCACCTTGATCTTCTCCGCATTCACCACGACGACGAAATCGCCGGTGTCGAGGTGAGGGGTGAAGCTCGGATTGTTTTTGCCGCGCAAGACGGCAGCAACTTCAGTGGCCAAGCGGCCGAGGGTCTGATTCGCAGCGTCCACCACGTACCACTGGCGGTCGATCGAATCAATCGGAGGAAGGGAGGTCTTGTTCATCGCGCCGGCATGCCGGTTCTGATATGTCCCGCGGAAGACTGCGGAACTGGGCAAAAAGGGTCTGGTCCGTTAAGGACCCGACGGAGCTCAAGCAAAGAGTTTACTCTTCAAAGGGAGCCTTCTCCTGGGAGAGAGCCACACAAAGAGTGTTGAGCCCGCTTCATTCCGGCACGATTGGAGGATCCGGAGGGGGATCTTCCTCAGCCAGAAAAAACCACGGTTGACAATCGTACCAGCCAGCTTTCGTGAACATCTCCTGCTCGTATCCAGCACGGAGGAGACACAATCCATGGGCTGGCGCTGCTTCCCTCACCTCATGCCGGCGTCGCTCGCGCCAGCGTTGTTCGAAACCGGAGACGCTCAGACGATGTTCTCCAACGGCGATCAGCTGGGCCATGAGCAGGCGCACCATTCCGTAAAGGAAACCGCTGGCTTGGATTTCAACGCGGATCATGTCGCCCTGCCGATCCACGAGCACCTCCTGGACCGTCGTCAGAGCGTTAGCGCGACGACTTCCGGCTCGCATGAAAGCACTAAAGTCATGAAGACCAAGCATCCCTTGAAGAGCGGCATCCATCCGGATTGCGTCGAGGCGCATCTGGTAGCGGTGCCATGCCCAGGGAGTTAAGAAGAGGTTGGGCCGTCGTCCGTTGTGGATGGTGTAGCGGTATCGCCGGTAGGTGGCGCAGTAGCACGCGTGCCAATCAAGAGGTACAGCAACCGATTCCCTCACCCGGATTGTGTTGGGCAGACGGCCATTGAGGGCTGGTGCCCACTTTCGGGCAGGGATTGGTCCTTGGCAGTCGAAATGCACCACCTGCCCGGCAGCATGCACGCCGGCATCGGTGCGCCCGGCGGCGAAGGTCTGGATTGGGCGCAGGGGATCGAGTTCTGCAATCGCTGCTTCGAGCACAGCCTGAACACTCCTGCCATTGCGCTGGCGCTGCCAGCCACAAAAATGAGAACCCTCGTACTGCAGGCTGAGGGCAATCCGGCGACGATCCGGAGACTCAGCAAACACAGACGAGGGTTGATTCAAACGTCAGAGGTGACGCAGGTGGGATCAGACCAGTTCGATGATGGCCATTTCGGCGTTATCACCACGGCGGGGAACGGTCCTGGTAATGCGGGTGTAGCCACCTTTACGGTCTCCGTAGCGGTTGGGCACTTTGTCAAACAGGGCATGCACCAGCTGTTTGTCGTAGATGTAGCCCAAGGCGCGACGCCGTGCTGACAGGCTTCCATCTTTCGCCAGGCTGATCATCCGCTCTGCTTCATCACGCAGAGCTTTGGCGCGTGCCTTTGTGGTGGTGACCCGACCTTCCCGGATGAGTTGGGTGGTGAGGGCGCGCAGCATTGCCTTGCGCTGGTCAGCGGGGCGACCCAGCTGAGGAACTCGGCATTGATGACGCATGATTCAGTCGGTGACGAAGATGGATGAAACGATCAGGCCGCTCTGGCTAATTAGGCAGAGGTGCGGCTTTGGGGGATGGAGATGCCGATGCGTTCGAGAGCTTCAATCACTTCGTCGGCAGACTTGGATCCGAAGTTCTTGATTTCCAGCAAATCCTCGTAGCTGAAGCCCATCAAGTCAGACACGGAGTTGACCTGGGCACGCTTCAGGCAGTTGTAGGCGCGAACGGAAAGGTTCAGCTCCTCGAGAGGAATCTGAGCTTCCGCTGAAGGCTCAGGCTCGACGGGGGTTTCTTCGACGAGTGTGACGGTGGCCAGGGGCTGGAACAGCTCGATCAGCTGATTGGCTGTCTGGGCCAGAGCATCGTCTGGGGTGATGGAGCCGTCGGTGATGATCTCCATCCGAAGCCGCTCGCGAGCAGACCCTCCTTCGGCAACAGCGGTCTCGTCGATGCTGAAGTTGACCCGAGTGACGGGCATGAACACCGCATCGATTTGAAGTAAATCGATGGCGCTGGTGTCTTCGTTGTGGCGATCGACGGGGCGGTAGCCGACTCCACGCTCAACATGAACTTCAAGCTCAAGGCTATGGCCATCGGCCACGGTGGCAATGGGCCGGTCGCTGTCAATAATTTGAACTTGCGATGAGAACTGGAGGTCTCCAGCTTTCACTTCAGCGGGGCCAGCAACCACCAGACGACCGATCTCGAGTTCGCCAGAGCGGCTGTTAACAGTGAGCTCTTTACAATTGAGGAGGATGTCGAGTACGTCCTCACGCACGCCAGGAACAGTGGCATATTCGTGATTCACACCGGCAATCCGGATTGCCGTGACGGCACTGCCCTCAAGGCCACCCATCAACACGCGGCGCAGTGCGTTGCCCAGGGTCGTGGCTTGGCCACGCTCGAGGGGACCAATCAGAAACACACCTGACTGGGCGCGATCCTCAGACACCTGATGGTCGATGCGATCAATCTGGTACTGCAGCACGGTCTGAATCGGGATAAGTGGGAAACCGGACGGGAACTGATGGCTCAGACGCGGCGGCGCTTCGGCCGGCGGCAACCGTTGTGGGGGAGAGGTGTGACATCGCGGATCAAGGTGATCTCCAGGCCAGCGACCTGAAGGGCACGGATTGCGGTCTCACGGCCTGAACCAGGGCCTCTCACCAGCACCTCGATCTGACGCATGCCTTGGTCAAGGGCACGGCGTGCAGCCGCTTCGGCAGCGGTTTGCGCAGCAAAGGGGGTACCTTTTCTTGCACCCTTGAAACCACTGGCACCGGCCGACGACCAGGAAATAACCTCTCCGGCCGTGTCGGTAATCGACACGATCGTGTTGTTAAAGGTGCTCTGGATATGGGCGACCCCGTTGGGGACGTTGCGTTTGGCCTTCTTAGGGCCTGATTTCTTGGCGGGTTTGGCCATGAGCCGGATTCAGTCGAGTTAAGGGAGGGAGGGGAATTACTTCTTCTTGCCGGCCACGGTCTTGCGAGCGCCGCGACGGGTGCGGGCGTTCGTGCGTGTGCGCTGGCCGCGCACGGGCAGGCTCATGCGGTGGCGGCGGCCACGCACGCAACCGATGTCTTGAAGACGCTTGAGGGCCATACCCTCTTGACGGCGCAGATCACCTTCGATGGTGTACTCCTCAAGAGCACCGCGGAGTTTCTGAAGATCTCCGTCTTCCAGATCTTTCACCCGGATGTCGGGGTTCACACCGGTTTTGGCCAGAATGGTCTGAGAACGGGTGAGCCCGACTCCGTAGATGTAGGTGAGGGACACTTCAATCCGCTTGTCGCGGGGAATGTCAACGCCGGCGATCCGTGCCACGGTTGTTCAATTGAGAGGGACAAATGCCTCCGAGGTCCTGGAGGCGAGGAATGGTTCAGAACAGCGGGGGATCAGCCCTGGCGCTGTTTGTGCTTGGGGTTAGTGCAAATGACCATGACCTTGCCGTGGCGACGAATCACCCGGCACTTGTCACACATCTTTTTCACTGAGCTGCGCACCTTCATGAGGCGTGGCTCTCCAAATTTCCAAACGGCAACCCTACCATGCGGGTCAACCGAGGATGTTCACAATCCGCTCAGTGATCTCCTCAACCGTTCCCTGGGCTGGAACCGACAGCAGAAGGCCTTTGTCACGGTAAAAACTAATCAGTGGTGCTGTTTTGTCTCGGTAGACCTCGAGCCTGTTTCGGATCACGGCTTCGTTGTCATCAGCGCGACCGCGTGCCAGCAACCGTTCGATCAGCACGGCATCGTCGAGTTCCAGAAGAACAACAGCCTGGATGGGTTGCTGGAGTTCTTGAAGAAGGGGCTCAAGAGCTTCTGCCTGGGGCACCGTTCGCGGGAAGCCGTCGAGCAGCCACCCGTCGGTGGTCAGTGCCTTCATCTGGCTTTCCACAATGGCCAGGACTAAGGCGTCACTGACCAGTTCCCCACGGTTCATCACCGCCTCAGCTTCTTGTCCCAGTTCGCTTCCCCCAGCAACCTCAGCGCGAAGCAGATCACCTGTTGAGAGGTGCTTCATGCCGTGGGCACCACACAGACGTTCTGCCTGGGTTCCCTTACCGGCACCAGGAGGGCCAAGAAAGAGCAGACGGTTTTTCATGGTTCTTTTGAGCGGAGAAATGTGGATTGAGCGACGCTCGGTCTGATCACTGGCGAACCAGTCCCTCGTAGCGTTGTGAGATCACGTAGGTCTGCACCTGCTTGGCGGTGTCGATCGCCACGCCGACAAGGATCAGGAGTGATGTCGCACCCAAGCCCTGGAAGGTCTGCACATTGGTGGCTCGTTCCACGGCGGCAGGAATGATGGCAACAGCTCCGAGGAACAGGCCACCCAACAAGGTGAGTCGGTTTTGTACTCCAGAGAGATAAGTCGCTGTGGCGCTGCCAGGCCTGACACCGGGAATGGCCACACCTCCTCGCTTGAGGTTGGTGGCGATATCAGCTGGATTCACCGTCAGTGACGCGTAGAAGTAGGAGAAGCCGAGGATCAAGCCGAAAAAAGTCAGCGCATAGGGCCATGGGTTTGCTGCGCCTGGATTCAAAGCGCTGGCAGCACGGATCAGCCATTCACTTTTGGTGAGGTTGGCGACCGTGACCGGAAGAAAAATCAGGGCTGAAGCAAAAATGATCGGCATCACGCCGCCAGCGTTGAGCTTGAGGGGTAGATAGCTCTGCCGTGTGGGAAGTACACCGGCACTGCCCACCTGCCGCTTGGCGCTCACGATCGGAATCCTGCGGGCACCCTCCTGAACGAAGATGATGCCGACGATGGTGGCGAGGAAGACCAGCACCAGAACGACGATGCCAAGAACGGTGTCACGGTCACCGGTTTGTGCGGCTTCGATCGTTGCCCCAAGGGTGCGCGGCAGGGTGGCAACGATATTGAGGAAAATCACCAGGGACGCGCCCTGGCCGATACCGCGTTCCGTGATCACTTCACTCAGCCACATCACCACCATCGAGCCAGTCACCAAGGCCAGAGCGGTCTGAACGACAAACACCACCTCGCTCAGACCTTCGACGGCGTACTGCCGCAAAATCATGGCGAACACCACGCTCTGCACCAGGCCCCAGCCCAGGGCCACATAGCGCGTGATTTGAGCGATCTTCCTCCGGCCCGCCTCGCCTTCGTTCTTCTGGAGGTCCTCCAGCTGCGGCAGTGCTGCGGTCAGCAGTTGAAGAATGATCGAGGCGTTGATGAAGGGAAGAATCCCTAAGGCGAAGATTCCAAGCGTGGAAATACCACCACCGGTAAAGATGTCGAGGAATCCGATCAGCTGGCCGCCCTGATCGATGAATTGCTTGAACGCTTCGCGATCGATTCCCGGCATGGGGATGTAGATGCCGAGCCGCACGAGCAGCAGTAGCCCGAGTGTGGTGAGCACGCGGCTGCGTAACCCGGCATTGGTGATCAGCTGAGTGATCACTTCGGAAGCGTTGGGGTTGCGTCCCCGACTGACAAGCATGTCCGGAAGAAGTGGTGGTTGGGCTGGATGCAACGAAGCCGCCCGTGGACCGAAATCCAGCGGACGGCTCAGACCCTAGGCCTGATGAAAGGGCAACCCTTTGATCAGTCGAGGATTTCGCAGGTGCCGCCGGCGGCTTCGATCTTGGTGCGAGCGGATGCCGTGAAAGCTGCTGCCTGCACGTTCAGCTTGACCTTGAGGTCACCGTTGCCAAGCATCTTGAGAGGATGCTTAGGGCTGGTCACAATCCCGGACTTCACCAAAGAATCCAGATTCACTGTGCTGCCGTCCTTGACGTCGTTCAACGCCGAGACGTTGAGCACCGTGAAGAACTTCGGATTTACAAGGGGGAAGTGCTTCAGCTTCGGAACCCGGCGGTACAGAGGCATCTGACCACCTTCGAAGCCAGGGCGGGTTGGGCGGCCGGAACGTGACTTCTGGCCACGCATGCCGAAACCGCAGCTAGCGCCTTGACCAGCGGCAATGCCGCGACCTTTACGCAGTTTGCGGCGACGAGCGCCTTTGTTGGATTTGAGGGAATCGAGTCGGAGAGTCATCGCGAATCAGGAGTAGATCTGCTCGAGGGAGATTCCCCGTTCCTTGGCTGTCTCCTTGTGGGTGCGGAGACCGGAGAGCGCCACCATGGCGGCGCGAGCGTTGTTGAGGGGGGTCTTGCTGCCCAGGCGCTTGGCCAAGACATTCTTGATGCCGGCGAGTTCGAGCACGGTGCGAATGGAACCACCCGCGATTACACCGGTACCAGGCGCTGCCGGACGAATCAGCACACTGGCTGCACCATCCCGACCGTTGGACAGGGTGGGGATCGAGCTGTGACGGGTCAGCGGCACCTTGACCAGGTGCTTCTTGCCATCAGCCACGCCCTTGCGGACGGCACCGATCACATCACCGGCCTTGCCGACACCGACGCCGACCTGGCCTTTCTCGTTGCCAACGACAACGATGGCGCGGAAGCTCATCTTTTTGCCGCCTTTGACGGTTTTGGAGACCCGGCGGATTTGCACCACGCGCTCCTGCCATTCGGAGTCGCGTTCTTGGCCACGGCGGTCACCACGGCGTCCACCGCGGCGATCACCGCGGTCGCGCCCGCCGCCGCGACGCTGTTCCTGTTGCTGCTGCCCTTCGGCGGCTGCAGGGACATCAGCCGCGCCCGGCACGGCGTTGGGATTGGATTGGGGAGAGGAATCGGTCATGGGTTAAGCAGGAATCAGAACTGAAGGCCCGCTTCCCGGGCGGCGTCGGCAAGGGCTTTAATCCGGCCGTGATACAGGTTGCCGCCTCGGTCGAAGACCACCTGCTGAATGCCCTTGGCGATCGCGCGTTTGGCAACGAGTTCGCCAACAGCAACGGACGCATCGCAGCTGCCGCCGTTGGCCTTGAGGCCGGTACGCAGCTCCTTGTCGACGGTGGATGCAGAACAGAGCGTGTTCTGCGCTGCATCGTCGATGACTTGGGCGTAGATGTGGTTGTTGGAACGGAACACCGCCAGCCTGGGTCGCTCGGAGGTGCCGGTGATGTGGCGACGCAGTCGCCGGTGGCGTTTCTGCGTCTGCTGCTTGCGGGACAGTTGGGACATGGTGGGTGAAGGGAAGGAACGTCAGGACAAGGCTTATTTCTTGCCGGACTTGCCCGCCTTGCGCAGGATGCGCTCGCCCTCGTACTTGATGCCCTTGCCCTTGTAAGGCTCGGGGGGACGAATGGCGCGGACCTTGGCGGCTTCATTGCCCACCAGCTCTTTGTCGATGCCGGAGACAATCACCTTGGTGTTGTTCTCCACTTTGAAGGTGATGCCTTCAGGAGCTTCCATTTCCACTGGGTGGCTGTAGCCGGCGCTCACCACAAGCGTCTTCCCTTTGACCTGGGCCCGGGAGCCCACACCAACGATTTCAAGACTCTTGCTGTAGCCGTTACTCACGCCCTCAATCATGTTGGCGACGAGGGTGCGGCTCAGGCCATGGCGCTCACGGGAGATGCGCTTGGTGGTTGTCGGAGCAACCACGATGGAATTGTCTTCCTGGCTGACACTGACGCCTTCAGGAAGGGTTCGTTCTAGTTCGCCCTTGGGACCCTTGACCTTCACGGTGAGTCCGTCGAGAGAGACGGTCACCTTGTCGGGGACGGGAACAGGGTTTTTGCCGATACGTGACATGGTTCAGCTCCGGATCAGTAGACGTAACAGAGCACTTCGCCACCGACACCCTCACGACGGGCATCGCGGTCGCTCATCACACCTTTGGAGGTGGAGATGATCGCCACGCCCAGTCCGCCGAGGACTTTGGGCAGGCCGCGGGTGTTCTTGTAGATGCGGAGACCGGGCTTGCTGACCCGCTGCATGGAGCGGATGGTGGGCAGCCTGTGCTTGCCGCTGTACTTGAGGGCGAGCACCAGTTCAGTGCGAACGCCTTCACCCTGCTCGCTGATCTCGGAGATGAAGCCCTCCTGTTGCAGCACCTTGGCGATGCTGCGGGTCATCCGCGAAGCGGGGATCTTGGTGGTTTCGTGACGTTTCTCACTCGCATTGCGAATGCGGGTGAGCATGTCGGAAATGGGGTCGTGGTTGGCCATAGGTGTCGACGGGGAGGGCTCAGTTGCTCTGGAACGGCAT
>NZHI01000021.1 GCA_002691345.1 Synechococcus sp. MED650
ATCGGCCCAGCTGAAACCGGCCTGCGGCCATGCACCTGCTGCTGCTGAACGGACCCAACCTCAATCTGCTGGGCNAGCGTGAGCCAGGGATNTACGGCAGNGGAACGCTGGCATCAATNGAAGATCGNCTNACGNCAGGANGCNACCGNTGNNGGNGCNGNGCTNGANTGCTTNCANAGCAANTTNGAAGGNGCNCTNGTNGAGCGNATTCATCANGCNNTGGGNNCNAGNCAGGGGATTCTGATCAATGCCGGCGCTTANACCCANACCTCCATNGCGCTCAGGGANGCTCTNCTGGGNGTNGCNATTCCCTANGTGGAGCTGCANCTCAGCAACACCCANGCCCGTGAAAGTTTTCGGCATCGNTCNTNNCTGGCNGANNNNGCNNTTGGNGTGGTNTGCGGCTTCGGNCCCATGAGCTANTCCCTGGCNCTNCANGGCTTGATCCANCACTTGCGNNAGGGCTGATGGNGATCAGCACGCCGCAGAAAAGCATTGCNTCCATCCGCTGGTTNAANGCNCCCACCAGCTGGAGCTGGGTCGAANAGGCCAATGCCNGNCCGATGGAGGTNCTGATCGATCACGCCCATTGCGAGCGNAAAGCGGCTGGNTNNGCNGTNCAGATGATGTTTCGCTACCTCTGTGAGCCAGGTCTCGGAGAAGTGCTGAGTCCTCTGGCCCGTGAAGAGCTCGAGCACTTTGAGCAGGTTCTGGCTCTGATCAAGGCCCGTGGTCGCTATTTGGAACCTCTTCCCTCCCCTGGTTACGGAGCCGAACTCGCAAAACACATCCGGAAGATGGAGCCATTGCGCATGCTGGATTCGTTTCTCGTGGCGGGATTAATCGAAGCGCGCTCGCATGAGCGTATGGCTCTGCTTGCGGAGCACAGTCCGGATNCTGAACTTCGTTCTCTGTATGCCGATCTTTTAGCCAGTGAAGCCAGACATTTTGGCTTGTACTGGACGTTGGCTGAATCACGTTGGCCAAGAGATGTGGTATCTGATCGACTAAGGGATTTGGCGGCTTTTGAGGCGGCTGCCTTGGAAGGATCGCTGGCCAATCCTGAGGATGTGCGGATCCATTCCGTGGGGATCACCCGTTGATTTGTTCAAATACTCTGTTGTCGCGAAGAGTCAATTTCTTACTCTTGTTTTCTCAAATGCTTTTTAGTTGACCCATGATTAGGAGCTTGGCTAGACGACATCAACTTGCCTCTCCCGCAGTTAGCAGCATCAGCTTGAGTTAGCTTTTCGTGACAGACTGATCGGAACGGTGGTCCCGTTTAAGCTTTTGGCAGCTAATATAAAAAGGAATTAAAATAGTCTTCATGGACATTAACGAAAATGCAGTTCTTGGAGATCAAGGATTGCAGGATGCGCTGAACGGCGTTAATCCTCAATTTGGTGATCTTTGCGTACGTGTCGCCGGAGAAGTTTGGGGTAAGCCTCTTCTTAGCCAGAAATTCAAGACCCTTCTGACGATTGCGCTTGATGTTTCTCATCAGTCCTTCAGTGGTCCAGGCGTGCCGTTCGANGCCCATGTCACCATGGCTTTGAAGCAGGGAGTGACTTTCGAGGAAATTGAGGAACTGCTTCTGATGACCTGCGTTTATTGCGGTTTTAACAAGGCTGCCGGTGCATTTGGGCGTCTGAACGAGTTGAAGGAAAAATACGGAAACTAAGGTTGCCCAGTAACAAAAAAAAGAGGCAATCATTGATTGCCTCTTTTTTTTGGCAGAAATTTAAGCCTCGATTTCCTTGATGTAGAGATCAATCAGTTCATCAGTGAAAGCGGGATGTTTCGCGGTGATCAAATCTCCATCGATAACGCTGCCGACTGTTCCGTCATCTCCATACTGAACGTCNGCTCCAGCATTTTCGACGTCACAAATAATGTTGTGAGCGCAAGTCACCTTCTTGCCTTCCAGCAAGGTCCTGTCTGCACAAAGAAGCCACAAAGAATGACATATAGTACCTAACTTGACTCCGTCAGCTTTATCGATTTTTCTCAGCAGCTCAACAGCTGGAGCGTCATTGGGTTTTCCTTTCTCGGGCTTCACTGAATAGCGCAGGCGATCTGTGGCATATGCACCAATTAAGAGGAAGCCTTTGTAGTCCGTCGGTGTTATGTCCTTTACATCCTTGGCCACAATGATGTGTTCTTCGACCCATCCGTTATCGGGGTTAGAACCAAACTGAAGTGTGGGATTGCCCCACAAGTTGGAAATATATTCCAAGTCGTAGCCAGCAGCAGGGAACCGCTTGTTGAAGAGTCGATACTCGGTCATATCGAAATGATCTTCAATGAAGACCCCGATCTTTCCTTTCGATTCTCCGTGTGCTTTCAGCAACATGGCTTTTTGGGGGAGTGTATTATGGTGCTTTGGAATACAATGCACCAATCAACATTATAGTCCCTTCTTTCACAATTGAGCCTGTTTCTAAAACTTTTTGGCGTCAAGGTGCTGGCTCGCGTTTGTGTCTTATGATACTGAAGATGGTCGTTGCAGAGAGGGTAGGGTTCAACTAGATTTACTTTCTCTTAAACTTATGTGCGGAGATTTCGTCTACCATTGGGAAAGAATAGGGTAATTAGATTGCCAGTTATTTCATCTATTCAGCAATACATGGAAAATATATTCTATAGTCCTTTTTTCACGAATCTCCTCTTTTTGACTTCAATTGAGTCGTCATCTGCATGATCATTTGTAGACGGCGAACTCTTATCACGTCCAATTTCCCAATTAAAACCCATGGCACGTCAGAACTATTACGAGGGGCTTTCCGCTGATTACTCCCGCATCGGTCTTGTCAATCAGGAAATGCAGGCCAAGTTAATTCAACGCTCCGCTGAAATCGGCGAGCTGCAGGAAGCTGAGCTTCCATCCATTGGGCCTGACTACACCCTCGAGCAGATTGAAGCAGAGAACCGTGAATTCTGGCCCACGCATTGCGAAGCTCTGCGTCAAGGACGCGGCGATCTTCTGACGAAAGAATATCGTCCGGATCTTGTCTATCATTGTCAGGATGGCCCTTATCACGGCATCACAGAACAGCAGCAGCGTGAGAAGCACTGGTGGGCAATTATCTCTCAGCCTGGCGTGACGATGTGCTGGCCAATTGTTCAATTCTGGGGCGAATTCACACATTTTGAGTGGATTTGCCTGGATGATGAAACTCACGAACAAATTGCCAAAGGCAGCGTTTGCTGGGTGCGCCGAGGTCATCGTGGTGGTTGTTACTACAAGAGTGAGCAACTCACGTTTGTTCGTGATGTCTTTGCTTCTGATGCTTTGCTCAAACTGGTTAAAGTCTGATAAATTAACCAACGTATANAGAAATGATGTTTCCCCCCTGTTAAGGGGGGAATTTTTGTGCCAACATAAATATGTACTAAAACTGTCCAGAACAGCGAGTCTCGAAACTATTTTGCCTACAAATGCTCTGTAGAAATTCGATCATAAAAGNNGCATATGCNNCTTTTATGATCGAATTTAGAACTTGCCTTAGGCAAGGTTAATTGTCTCGTGGTCAAAGATACTGGTGTCGCTATCCTGGAGAGAATTTGGATCGATATAAAATAGTTTTTGCCTATTTTGATTGGTCTCAGCGACCAATCCTCCAAACCCTCTCTCGTCAGGAGTGGATCCTAAGTCAAAGAAGGTACCTGTGATACTGCGCAGCTTCTGATCAGGATCTAGTGCTGCCGCCAGACGTGGCATGTCGTCACTGTTCGAAGATTGGGAATGGGATGAACCATCCATCNAACTCATTTCCATGTCACCCTCAGATACTGTTGTTGCATGAGCATGTCCTCCACCCGTGTAGAAAAAGCTCTTAATGGATGGGTTGTCCTCGCTGGACTTTTGTTTAACAGCAAGCGTGGTGAAATTAGCATAGCTCGTCTGAATGATTTGGTCAGGAATATTGTTGTCTGGCCTTGGTAAAATGTATCCCGAGGCAACATCAATAGCACCCGTATAATCCTCTCCATAGGGCTGGAATTTGCCCTTATACATGGCAGTTGAAGTTCCCATAGCCATCCCATCCATAGGATCAATCACCTGATCAGCTTGTTGAGCTTCAAAAATCTTTCTTCCGTCAAAGGCTTCGACCAGTCCGTCACCTCCGTTACCCTGACCAATAATAATATCTACGAAGTTGTCGGAATTAACATCACCAGCGGCAATATTGATTGCTGTGGGCTTTGAGTGATGGAAGGGCATAATCTTTGCCATCATGCTGTAGTCAGCACCGCTATAAATCTCAACCATTGGCATCATGTCTGGTCCACCAATGCCGGCAATGATATCTGCATGACCATCACCGTCAATATCTCCTACAGCAATTGACGTCATGCAATTTTCACTGTGATGACCTGCAAATGGTTTGATTTTGCCCAATAAAACATCTGAACTATTGGCTAACTTTCGAGTAACCTTCTCTTCTTTACGGCCAGTTACAAGGCTGGAGAAATTCTCCAAGTGGCCAACATAACCTGCAGGTGATGAAGGATCAAAATTTCCACGTTCGTAACCAACAATTTCACCACTCGCACCTTTAAATCGACCTGTTCCACCTGTAACTGGGTATGTGATATCAACGCTAACTTGTGGGAACTGGTTAATATTAATGTTGGAAACGNCCTGTTCATCAGCAAAGATCTTGTCTTTCCCATCAGCAGAACTGAATACAAACTGACCTTTGGAGACGCCGCTTAAATCGGCATCTTCTGGTTTTACAATCTCACTTGGATCTGTGTTGATTGGGGCTGCTGCTTGTTGTCCAGTGAATGCTTTATTCACCTCATCGNNATCAATGTAAGTAACACCTTCATACTCAGTCAGTCCCCATGTTGCTGGNNGTGCAGCTGCTTTTGGTGTGAGCTGTGAAAGATTAGTTCCTTCAACAGGCACCGATGGTGAACCCCCAGCGTTCTCAGTCAGCAACTTGTAGTTTCCAGTGGAAAGTTGTTTAACTGCATCTCCGTCAAAAATTTTGATTGTGTAATCTCCAGCTTTCGTCGCTTTTTCTCTGATTGTCACAATGTCAGCAATGTTATCACTGACCCCGTTTCTACCGTTAGGGTTGGCATCCTTCAGATATTCAAAACCGTAGACGCTTCCTGTATCAAAGAATTTGCCATGATTGACATCACCTACGGCTACATTAAAATCAGCTTTTTTGCCATAAGGCGCGAGATCAAAGCCCAGATCTGGTGTTGAACCCAGACGTAATGCAACATTGCCCTTGGCACCATCAACTGCGACATAATTAGAGTCAGTATTGAGGATCACCTTGACTGCTTGCATCATGCCTGCATCTTCATGGAAAAGAATGTGGCAGTGATTTACATAAGCTCCTGGATAATCGACAAACTCCATCATGATTTTGGCTTCGAATGGAGTTGCTCCCTCAATTGGCCTCAAGCCTCCAACAGCTGGATCGAAGACAAGTGAAGCGGCTTGCCCATAAGGATTGTCTGGTGTCTGTGTTCCATCTAGATACTGTCCTCCTAACAACACAGTATCTGCCAGTTGATTGGCCGGATAACTGGTAATTTCTTCAACTGGCAGTCCATTCAGATGTGTGACGACAAAGTCATTTTGGTGAATGTGGAATGGATGCATTTCTCCCCATGCAAAGGGCCCAATTCCAATTGAAGTATTGACAATGGTCCATTCTTCTGTAGTGCCAAGCATTGGCATTGCGAGAACTGTCTGCTCTTCAGGGGAGTGACCAAAAAATCGTCCATTGATCGTATATACACCTTCAAATGAACTTGGATCACTGTCGTTAACTGGTTGCTCTGCGTTGGAAAAATTTGCATCCCAACCAAATGATCTCTGCTTTAGTTCTCCTGATGCTAATTTCTCCTTTGATTCACTAATCCAGCTATCAACTTTTACGGCTTCATTGATGATGTAGTCCCAAGGTATTGGGCCTGCTGGTTTTTCATCAATAGCATCACCGCTGACATCAACAGTTGCTAGAACTTGAGCCCCCCAGATAAGGTGGCCATCATTGATACCATTGTATGTATCACCACTAGGGAGGGGAACTTTGTTTGTATTTGCAACTGCTGGTGCATCATCGCCAAGAATTTCCTTTGTTGCGTTAGCCAGGAAATAATAATCACCAGGCTTTGTGAAGTTGTGTTGAATTGTCATTCGTCCACCAGGTGCCATGACCGGCGTCTCGGTGACAAATTCAAGAACTTGTGATGCAGCACCGGCTACGTCGCCGTCAACTGCTACGACTTGAAATTCTTCTAAACTGAGATTTCCCTTATGCTCTCGAACGAGTTGAATGACTTGATGAGTATTGACAGTTTGATTAAGGAAACCGAATAGATTCCATTCCCCAACTTCGGCTGGAACTGTCGGGTTGTATTGCCCGTTAACTGTGTGAATCACATTCTCAACAACGCCACCGTTTGCACCTAAGCCATAAGGGGGGATAAATCCCCCCGTAGCCGCAGCAGCATTGTTGGCCTCTGTGTATCCTTCTGCCTCGACAGAAGGATACAAAGGGTTATAAAGTAATTCGCCAGGGTAATAATTGTAGCCGATATAGTCAGCATTGGAAACAGTATAGACTTCATTTCCGAACTCATCTGTAAAACTCTCAACCGGAGTTCCAATTCTATAATTTCCACCACCTTGATCTTGGTTTAGGGGATCATTAGGAGATGCTGGACGTTCTCTTTGATTCAATCCCCATGTCTGGATCCCGAACCAATGGACTGGGTCGTGTACTGGACTAAAGAAATCAAGCTGAGATGTCTCTTCGACTGATGGCTGGAGGATAAGCATCCCAACCAGACCTTTTGCAATCTGAACGTTGGTGGCACCATGTAGGTGAGGGTGGTACCAATCAGGGCCAACGAAATGATCGTCAGGGATCTTGATCTCTGTTTCCCACGTTTCACCAGGATCAATTGAAATCAGAACATTATCTCCTTTTCCAAGAGGCGAAACATGGAGACCATGAGTATGTAAATTGGTTGAGCCAAAATATTTGTATGTTTCATTGACTTCTAAGTCGTTTACGATTTTTATTTTTAAAGTATCTCCCGGATCGGCGACAAGAAGAGGCCCTTGTATGCTCTTGTTGTAAAGCTGGAATCCATCGTCATAAACGGAATGATTTTCGGTCGATCCGGCGACAACTTTTCCAAGCCCGTCAATCAAGATTTCGTTGGCTTCTGAGAGAGTCAGAGTAACTTCAAGAGTGTCGTCTGGCCCCCAGCTTGAGTAGTAACTACCATCTGGACCGACTTCCGTATAAACACCGTCCTTATAATCTTTTTGCCCCTCTTGCCATTCAAGCCAAGAACTCTTGTATTCAACTCTCGTGTCAGGATGTGGAAGAACTTTCAGATAGTCGTTTTTGTCGTAGCCACGACCCCAAAGATTGAGGTAGTAGTCACCAATTACGGAAAAGTCGCGAAGAGCCATNAAAGCAATNANGCTATTNCTATATTAGCCGNCCTGGATAAAAGCTATATTAAAAATNTATTAACTATCGTCGATCAAAAGTAATTAGTTTGAGGGCCACTGGTAACTGCTACCACTCAAGCGATTGTAAAGCTGCTGGGCAGAAATAAAATTATCTTTACATGTCGTCTTGACTTGGTTAAATTCAAGCTGCTCCCCATTTGGCCCTTTGACATACACTAAGCACCATCCATCAAAACTTCCAGGGAACTGGTCGATAGCGAATGATTTGGAAGCGCTAGCCAATTCAGCGCGAGTACCGACATCAACTTTCCGATGTACTTGTACTTCCGTCAGCCCCTCTTTCTGACATGTTTCTTCGAGTTCCGCTGCAAACTTATTAACGTCAATATCTGATTTCAGGAAAAAAGAAAGGTGTGAACCATTGCCAAATCCAACACTTGTTCTGATCGGTTTAAAAGTATTGGGTGCCGAAGCATCACTATTGGCTCCCCTAAAGTGCAGCATTTCGAGAGAGGTATTGCCAAATTCAATGAAGCGTACGTCAAGAACTTCTTTCGTACCATCGCGAATATCAGGAATTCCTGCTTCCTGAACACTTATACCCTCTTCNCTAGCCCTGAGCTCGTCAGCTTGAAATAGGAGATTGTGGAGTTCTTCACCATAAAATCCGTCACCTCCGACGGCTAAACGACCACCNAGGATGTCAATATAAAACTTTAGAGATTTAGTTAGGTCTGGAGTGGTAAAGCCAAAATGCTGAATACCTTGAAGATTGTGCCCAAGCTTGGAAGGCTGTTCATTGTTCTCGAAACTGTACAGCTGCATTAGATCTTATTTATCCTCTAGTAACATAGTCATATTGCGACTGCAAAGCAACCTAAAAAGCCTCCTGTCAGCTTCTGCTGACAGGAGGCGAATGAGTGTATTAAAGATTTTTGTAGGTCTTTCTAAAGGCTAAATTCAACCTTGTTGATTGGGAATTGGTTCCGCAGATCCTCGCTGATCGTGTTCTTGATTGTCTGCAACAAATCAACTTTGCCAGGATAAGTATCTGCAAAATTTTCAGATAATAAAATGTTGACGTAAAGCATTTCACCTTGCTTAGTCGGCCTTACTTTATAACTATCCGGACTCATTCCAGCCATCCTGGACGTAATAATAGCAAAAATTGCGTTAGTTTCTTCCTTCTGAGGAGCACCAAGTAACAGTTGATTGATGCTGCCGAAGATTTGACCCATCGGACCTTTCATAGCTATTGATACTAAAACAAAAATAGCNATTGGTTCAATATGACTTGTGATAGGCGGAAAAATATTTATTTGAGTGAGAACAATAGAGATGCCAAACAATACAGTTATTGAAGCGGAAAAAATTGTAATAATGAGGCTTTTTGCTAGAAGTATCTTTGAGAGAGGCAAAGAATTGCCAAGANTTTTCACATGATTTAGATGTAAAATATAGCTTAGGAAATAAATTATAGTGATTATGATTGAATAGATCAAAGTATCCGAATTTACTGGGTTTTCACTCCCTCCAGAAAAAATTAATTGAGTTGATGATGCGCAAGCATTCTGGGACACTGAAAAAATAAGCAACCCTTCCACAAGAGTAAGGAGGGGTATGAATCGGTCTAGTCCGAATGTAAATCTTTTGCTGTCTGCATTAAATTTTCTAAGTAAAACAAAAGAAGCAAATCCAGTTATAGCAGCAATCGCATTGTAGTAACTATTCAGCTGAAGGGCCGAGGAATTTGTAGAATTAGATCCAATGAATCCAAAAATTGAGACTACCAAGTAAATTGATGAAGCTAAAAGCACAAAATTGCTTTGCTGTGCGGTGGCTTTTGTGATAGACATGCTCTAAAATGATAGTAAAATTGTGTGTGACTTTAATTTCTTAATTATTCCTCCTTCAGGATTTTTACAGCGCTATTCAGCTCTTCAGAAACTCCTGATGGCCATATCGAGCTGAAGCGATAGAGCATTGACAGAGTAGCATTGTATTTAAAAATAGCTCCCGCGTAATTTTTGGCGGCATCGCTTACTGATTGCGCTGCATTGCTGTAATCTGTGGAGGTTGCTGAATTTAGCTTCTGAGTTAATTTACGCGTTTCTAGTGCACTTGCAAGTGCCATTTTTGCATTTGCAAGACTTAATTTGGCTGCTATATACTCTGCGTAGGTTGTAGAAACTTGTTCAGCAACTAAATTCTCAGTTTCCTTGGCTTTCTGCATTTGTTGTTTAGCAGCATATCTTAAACTTGTAGATTTGGCCGCTAGAGTTCCATCAAACATCCAGCTAAACATCAAGCCTACATTTCCTTCCCATCCTTCACGATAGGCGCCAAAATCCTTTTCAGTTCCCATTGAGAAATCAAGAATTCCCGATTCATTGGAGTAAGAGCCATAGCCAAAAATTGAAATTTTTGGTAAATAACTGTAAAGGAGTGAAGTAGCTAAATGATTTTGAGACTTGGCAATTGTTTTTGCGAGTTTAATTTCTTCGCGATGGTCAAGAGCATGATCAAGTGTATCTTGAAGGTTCATAACCCATGCATTCATCGGCTGCATTGAAAAGCTGTCGGACGGTTTCATCAGCTTCCCGATGGGAAGTCCCATAGCCTTTGCTGCGGCAGCACTTGCTTTTGTGTAATCGACGTAAGCTTTTATAAGCTCATCGAGCTGCAAATATAAAGTTGTTTTTGTTCTTGTTACTGCACTGGATGTTTCAAGGGTGTTGTCATAGTTTTGTTTTGCAAGAAGGTTATTAAGTTGCTGAAGGTTTGCTTCATAATCTTTTTCGAGTGATTGCAGCAGATTTTGTTTCGCAAATAGCTGATAATATTTCATGTTGAGGTCAAGAACAGTATTCCGAACCGTCATGTTGAACAGTAACTCTTCAGCTTTAGCTCCTTCTGTAGATGCATTGATTTTTTCACCACGTGCTAGGTCGAAGAATGTCCATCTCGCAATAAGTGCTGGGTTGAATGAATCAACTACGGCAAAGCTGTTGCTGTCAATTGGGTTATTAACTGTTCCATATGGACCGAGTTGCGGGGTAGAAGCCATCATATTCATACCACTACCTCTCGTTTTCCCAGTTCTTGACGTAAACCTTTGTCCCAATGATGGATAAGTTGGGATAGTTGATAGGTCGCCATATGGCCCTGCACCCATAATTGTTGGCCACCACAATCTCTTGTCGCTAATTGCTGACCATTGCTTACTTTGGACAGATTTATAAGCAGCATTGATCGTCGGATTATTGGAAAGAGTATATCTAAGAGCTTCATCTAAGGTAAACTCANTTGAGCGATCTAAAACATCTATCTTTATTTGCTTGAGTTCATTGACTGTCGATTCAAAATTGTCTGCAATTGTTGTTGACGTAACCCCTTCGATGGATACTGATTCCAGCCCTTGAGATCGTGCTGCTGAGGTTATGGAGAATGTCGAAAGCGTAAGTGCCAGAGCAAAAAAAGTTTTCTTCATTTGTATTTTTTTGACTAATAAATTCTAAATCAATTGCCCATCGTTGCCAGTTTTGTCAGGGTTTACGTATATCCTCTATTTGTTGTGTTGACACTAGCTCATGCTGGGCATTTCCTCTAAATTGGTAAATGTCCAGATTCCTTTTGGTATGACTCGGCCTGCTGACCTTCAAGAGGTTGTTTTTTACGTTCCACTCTGGAAACGTGATGGTATCACCCTTGATCAATTTGACGACTATTGGCGAGATGTTCACGGTCCAGTCTGCGCACGTCTCCCTGGTCAGATGGAATATTGGCAGTATCATCTTGACGCTTATGATGGTGGCATTTTCCCCGTTGTTGATGGAATTAATGTTAATACAACCCCAGAAGATCAATTTATGGGGATTGCAGAGTTGACCTTCTCTTCTGTGGAAGATCGTTCAACATGGTTTAATGCATCCACGATCCTGATGGATGATGAACACAACATCTTTAGCAAGGCTATTGGTTATACAACATCTCTTGGAAATACTAAAACGTTAGTCAGTCGAATTTCTGATCATTATCCTAACGGTTCTATTCCAGAACTTCGGTACCACGTTATGGTACGAAAGACCGATTCAACTTCAGTTGATGATTTCCGATCTTTCATGACAAANACTCTCATGAAGGAATTAGCTGTTATGCCTGAGGTTGTTCAGCTCAGGTATCATTTATTCGATGAAATTGATTTGTCACGTCCTGATGCTCAGGGTGTGGAACATGTTGAAAAAACCGGCAAGGATTATCACGCATCCTTTGAAATATCTTTTAAAAATGCTCTTGATCGTGAAACTGTTTTTGCCAGCCCGGCATATCTGGATGCGATGGCAAAAGGTAGCAATATGATTGATATGATCAAACCATGCCACGAACGGTTCACTGCTACTTTCGTCAGTGGTCATGCTATGACCTTGGCTGGTAAGCGTGGATCCTCCGTTGCTCAGTTGATTACTAATCTTGGTGCACTTAATCAAATAAGAGATGACATCGATAACCTAATGCTTTTCAATAAACTTTGAGGTTGATGTTTGATTAAGCAGGGGGACTTAATGTCCCCCCTTTTTTTGTCAAAAAAAAAGCATAGGCAATTGCCTATGCTTAAAACGTNTTTTTGATATCAATCAGGACAGTTGCAGCCCAGTCCGGGAGGCATCAGGATAAACTCTCCACTCGAAAATCTTATCGCCTTCAAATCTGTAAATATCGGTGCAAGGCACTTGAACAAACTGTTCTTGCTTTTTGTTGACGTAATTTGCATCCATTTCGAGGATNACAGTGTTCCCATCAACCACCCAAAAACCTCTCTGATTGTGACTTGTCAGCTTCAGTGTTTTATAAATTTCGGTTAACATACCTGCGATGTTATTAGGCCCAACAACAGGATCATTAGCACCAATTTTGTAAAGAACTGAATCCGTAAAGAAGGTCTTGAATGTTTCCCAGTCTTCTTTGTGGAGCGCTGCATACATTGCAGCAATTCTTGCGGGCAAGTCAACTGCATCACCAGACGAGCTTGCTTCACTGCTCGGCTCAGTGTCAGCAAACAGCGGTGAAGCATCCATAAATATCTTCATCTCCTTAACTTTGTCGTTTTCAATCACAATCGAATCACAAACCGGAAGCGAATGAATCGTCCCATCCATCATCGTATAATCTACAGTCATTTCAACAAAGACATTTTCTTCAGTTTCGCAGAAATCTAAAATATTGTGTTTGACAGCCTTAACTCTTTTGAGAAACTCTCCCGAGGTGTTGATAATGCCTTGGGGACCGTGTGCTTCGGGGAAATTTCCGAATTTGTATCGACAATCATCAGTAAAAAACTTTACGAAGTTGTTCACATTCATGGACTCGCCTGCCAAGAATGTCTGCTTAATTACCTCGATCTTCGAGCTCATGATGACAAAGATGCTAATGAGTTGGCCGACACGATTGGCCGCACAGCCTTTTACGTGTCATTTCTATTCTAGTCCAATCTCTTTGACTGCTCACTATATCTGCGTTTGCTGACTCTTGTCTTCTTCCTGGCTGGCTTCGTTTTGCTTGATATTAAATGCGATACAGATCCTNTTTGCGTTCTTATTAAATGGAATGGTTTCATGAGGTAAATAACTTGGGAAAAGAACCATTAGTCCTCTCTGGGGCTTGATATATAGAGGATTTGTGCCGGTGAATAACAGATCCCCAGCATTTATTGTTTGGTTATCCATCGGTGGTATAGAAAGATAAATTACTCCAGACAAGTATGCATCAGTGTGTGTATGCTTCTTTTGATATCCACCAGATTTGAGCACCACTCCCCAGCCACTGAGCTCGTAATCTTTTTCTTTTTTGGGGCTATAAACTGTGTTGACTTGTGCTTTGATTCTTTTCTTGATAAGTTTTAATGCCTCAATTCTGGTATGTTTGAGGATTTCGTGTGTTTGAGAGCCGCCTGACGTAGGTTTAGATGCTCTGTTCCAAGTCAAACTTTGATCTTTTTCAACCGCATCAATTAGCTCTTGGATGAGCAAATCGTTTTCGTCTATGAGCTGACATGTACTTACTAATTGCGATGGATCACAATTCTTTTCCATTGATAAATCCTTGATTTGTTCGTTTGGCAATTCGCAGGCCGCTGCCAGCCATTTGTATTGGCTGATGCTATTCTTAATTTTGACTAGTATGTCTTTTGCAGATTGCCACTCTTTNTTTTTAACTTTTAAGTAGTATTGCCCTAGTGGCATGTTCTCTTGTTCAAGGTAATTGTTTATTTCCCTCTGAAGTTCTTGTGACTCTGGTGTGTTTGCAAATGCTTGGTTTGCCTTGTTTAAATAATTTTGAGCGGATTCTGCTCGGCCTGTTGTTAGCATAAAACGGCTCATATTATACAGTCCCAGAAATTCGTTGGGTCTCGTTTCAGTAACACGCTTATAGAGTGCTTCTGCCATTGTGTAGTTACCTAGTTCTGTCTCTATGACTGCGAGATTGGTCAACAGTGAAGGATCATCTCTGTCAATCTCAATTGCTTTAACAAGTAGTTCTTTGGCTCGTTCTAGCTCATTATTGTCAAACAATATTTCGGTCAGAGGTGCGATGATCGCCGTGCTGTAGTCGCCTTGGTTGGCGCGATTCCAGAGGATCCTCTTAGCCTTCTGCTGTCGACCTGCTTTGAGTGCTAGTTCTATGATTTGTATTTCTATGTTTTTGTCTTCTTTTAGATTTCTGTTCTCTGTTCTCTCTTGTTCGTAGTAGTCAATCAATCCGTCTATATCTCCCCTCATTTGCATCGCTCGTATTATATTTTGAAATATTCCTTGGTTGGATGGATCTTCCGCATAGGCCTGTTTGAATAAAAGCTCGGCTTTTGCTAGGTCGCCCGCTTGCGCTGCTTCCACACCTCGGCTGTTTGTATTCATCATGGTTGTTGCTAAAAAAAGTGCTGAGTCGATAGACCCAGCACATTGGTATTCCGTAGATTATTGCTAGATGTCAGACCACTTGAAACTCTTCGTCCAATTCAGCATCNTTCAGTGATTGGTTGATTTCACTNTTGAGACCTGTTAATTGAAGGCTGAATGAGGCACCGCGTTGTTGTTTGGTGAACAACAGATAGTTCCATCCAGTATCATCAATGGTCTTAAGGTTGGTCATGTCAAGTACGATACCTGTCAAACCGCTTAGTTTCTCCAGCTCTTTCTTGAACAGCGGCAGTTTGCATTTTGTGAGATCACCATCAAGTGCGAAGCGGCCGATACCGTTTTCGTAACTCATCAGATCTGCACTGAATCCAAGACCTGCAGGTACAATCCGAACACGCACGCGAAGTGGTTTGTCGGAATCAGGAAGATTCACGATCATGGCTGCCTTGTCGAAGTCGTAGAAAGATTTGTCATCGATCCAGACCTCAGCCAGTTCAACGCTGCCAGCTGGGAGCAGATCAGGTGCAACCCTCAGTTTGTTATCAGGCCAACCCTGTGGATCAGGACGGAAGAAGAAATCCATTGGCTGCTTTGTGACTAGCAGGTTCGAGTAGATCGCCGCCAAGAAGCAGAGCTCGAACGAGTGGTAACCAGCCATGGAGTGGCTGCCCTTTCCACGCTCAGAACCCAGGGAATAGGGCTGTCCATTGGCTAGGACGTTGAAGTANATGCCGCCGGACTCGTAGTCGAGGAACCAGCCATTGTAGAAAGCTGTTCCTTCGCGGGCAAAGCGCAGATATTCTGGCTTGTCGTTATAAACACCAGCCATGATGTAGTAAGCGAGAATCCCTTGTTCTTGCTGCCACCATGCCTTGCGGTCGTGCCATACACGGCGATAGTGCTCTTCGCCATCTTTTAATGTCCGCTCCATCATGTCGTACCAACCTCCGCGCTGGTTGTCGCAGCCTGCTGGTGGAATGGCGTCGGCAATCTGATGAGCAAAGGTNTTGTAGCTCTCCTTGGGGTTAAGGCTGTGCATGCGGGTTAGGTTCCATGCAACCTTCAGGTTGTGGCCCACAACACAACGAGCTTGGTGAATACCCCACTTCAGATCATGCGTCCAGTCNTCATAGAACTTCTCATTCATGAAGGGGCTGTAGCCGTAATCAGGGAAGTGCTCGCAAATGGTATCGAAAGTGTCTTCTAGGAACTTGGCGTAACTCTCTTCGCCGGTGGCCAGATAGAGGTTAATCAGATAAGCGGGTGCGTGGTCACCAACTGAGTTCCAGTTTTTCTTGGCTTTGTTGACTCCGAGAGACTCTGCTTTGGCATCGAACGTAACTGGATCGACGTGAGAGTAGTAACCGCCGTAAGGGCCGTGATCCTTGTAAAAGCGGTTCAGGAAAGCAATAGTGTCGTCGATGTCGTGACGAATGCTGTCACCACCGGTAAGACGCCAGGTCTGGGTNGGTCCTGCCAGTGCATAGATTTGCTCGTAACAAGGTATGGCGTTACCACCTTCATCTCCGCCAGCCGTAGAGCCCATGTATTTGCGAACACTTCCGTCGTCCTGAATATCAATTTGACTGTACCAGTAACAAATTCCCTCGCTCTTATTCTGATGGCGGAAGTGGCGCTGCATGTACTCAGTGCCATTTGTGGCAGCTTCAAGTGCACGCTCATCGCCGGTAATCATGTAGGCCGTTGCAAAGCCGTACACAAGACGNGAGATTGTATCTAGGTTCTGAACNCCATCCTGTTTCTTACCCTCAGCACTCAGATCAGTACGGAATTTTTTGAAGTCGATGGCTTCGCCTTCAACGACCTTGAACTGCGCCTCGAGGTAGAAGTTCAGCAGTTGCTGAATTTGATGAATCCACCAGTTCTGATCTTCAAAGCGTAGATCATCTTTTCCACGTCCGAAGAGCAACATGTGCTTAGCCTCAAACTTGAGGCTATCTGCTTCGGGATAGAAGAGTCCGTATACATGTACAAAACGATCCTCAACAAGGATCTGTTTCATATCTGGTGCNACCTGGAAAGGCTCACCGAGGTTGCGAACCAGCTCTGCGTAGCAAGCGTCTGTAATTTTTACTGTGTACATCCGTCCGTCGGATGTTTCCACTTCGACCATGCCCTTGCAGTCAAAGATCTCCGGATAGGAGACGCTGCGAATGTACCCAGCGACGAGATCTGAGAAGGGGAAATTCAGTTGATTTTTAGATGCCATGGCTTTGAATGTGGAAATGGTGGAATTGTTGTTGAGGCAGAATTGCTAGGGAATTCAGTTTGTTTCTCGCGAAGCGAGAACAACAATGCTTCTTCCAGTTACGAGATAAGTACTGCCATCAATGGCTACTTGTTGATCACGAGGTTGAATGTCATTTGGTGTTGGGAGGGCGGTATCGATGGCTCGATACCAACTCAGGCCAGAGGCCTGAGGTATCTCAAACTCGACACCGTCCCAATACATATTGAACATCACGTGGATATTGAGTGCTTGATTGGTATCTTCGGCAGTGTCACCCAGAGTCATGCCTAGACAAAGCGCATTGGGATCGTCCCAGCCAGGCCTGTTTAATTTAGTGCCATGCCAGGAAACATCGTATAGACCGAAGCGATTGCGCTTGCCTTCAAAATATTTCCCTTTGAAGTGATCTATATAGTTTTTTCTCTTGTCCATAATCATTGACCAGAATCGAATCATTTCCTGGCTCTCAGGTTGTTGGATCTTATTCCAGTCGAACCAGTTGATTTCATTGTCGTGGCAGTAAGTGTTATTGTTGCCGCCTTGGCTGCGCATGAACTCATCGCCGGCAACCATCATAGGTACACCCATCGATAGCATATGGATGGTTGCAAAGTTCTTGATTTGGCGTTTACGTAAGTCGTTGATCCATTGATCGTCTGTTTCTCCCTCGGCACCACAGTTCCAGCTGCAGTTGTCATCAATTCCATCATTATTACCCTCGCCATTGGCCCAGTTATGCTTTTCGTTGTAGGCAGTCAGGTCATACAGGGTGAAGCCGTCGTGAGCCGTAACGAAATTAACGCTGTTTGTTGGTTCGTGATGGCGACCTTGGTACAGATCAGCGCTGCCAGTGATTCTTCCAGCGACCTCCCCGATGATTCCAGGCTCTCCCTTGATGAAATTCCTAATGCAGTCTCGATATTTCCCATTCCATTCGGCCCAGCGTGCNCCAGGGAATGAGCCGATTTGGTAAAGGCCCGCTGCGTCCCAAGCCTCTGCGATGACCTTGGACTGACCAAGCAAATCGTCGAGTTCAATCGACCAGATGACTGGTGGATGTTCGAGCGGAGCTCCATCTTCTCCCCGGCTCAACACCGACCCTTCATCAAAACGGAAGCCGTCGACGTGCATCTCTTCGACCCAGAATCGAAGTGAGTCGATGATCAGCTTTTCTCCAACAGGGTGGTTGCAGTTAAAAGTGTTGCCGCAACCTGTGTAGTCGTAGTAAAACTCTCGAGACCCATCAGGTCCCGTGAGGTAGTAGTACGAGGTGTTGTCGATTCCTTTGAAGCTGAACGTCGGTCCTTGGTGGTTGCCCTCGTCGGTGTGGTTATATACAACGTCTAGGATGACTTCGATGCCTGCTTGATGCAGGGCTTTCACCATGTCGCGGAATTCGTTGATATGTTGGCTTGTGTCTTCGTTGACGCAATAACCTTGGTGGGGGGCGAAGTAGCCCATCGTGCTGTAGCCCCAATAGTTCACCAGTTTGCGACCTTCATGGACTTTGGTGACATCGGTATGGTCGAAACTGCAGACGGGCAGTAGCTCGACTGCTGTTACTCCCAATTCTTTCAGATAGGGAATTTTTTCAATCAGTCCAAGATACGTGCCGGGGTTCTTCACGCCGCTCGTTGGACTTTTTGTGAAGCCACCGACGTGCATTTCATAAACAATGGTCTCAGCCATTGGTTTCTTCAGTGGTTTGTCACCTTCCCAGTCGTAGTTATTGGTGTTGATGACAACACTGCGCATGGATTTGTGCAGATTGTCGCCAGGCATGCAAGCAGCACCNCGATCCCATAATGCAAAGCTATTTCCTTTGGAATATGGATCTACCAAAACCTTTTCTGGGTCGAAGCGGTGCCCGTTCCAAGGCTCCCGTGGACCGTCGACNCGGTAGGCATACCCCATGCCAGGCTTGACACCTTCAACAAAGGTATGCCATATATTAAAACTTCTGTTATCGCTGCCGTCCAAATCGATAACTTTTACTGGCTCAAGATCCTCTGGTTTGGAGAAGATCAGGAGTTGAACGCTTGTTGCACTACTGCTGTAAAGAGAGAAGTTAACCCCATCGGCTTCAACTGTGCTTCCGAACGGATGGGGAGATCCTTTGTATCGACGAAAAGTCGTGCCCTGTGGCTCAAGNGGATTTCCTCGGAGTGAAGCAGCTGCTTGGGGTGCGCTTATCGTCATGATTTAAATCGATGGAGTGAAATTTCCGAGGAGGTTCGCCTTGCTGTACGCGGCTTGGNCGTATTAATCAGCGCAAGCGCCCCTTTAATAGCAGCGTTTTGGCTGTGCCGACGTGGGTGACTTGCTATGTGAGCCCTTGAAGATATTGCTTGACAAAAACTCTCGCGCTACTACCTAATTTCATNAGGTCAGGTGCTCGCTTGCGCGTTGCAGTGCATCCAGTCTGTCCGTCATCACGGCGTTAACGCCAAAGCGTCCCAACCGTTCCTTCAGGCGTTGGTTCGCGCCTGCCACGAAGGCAATGCGTCCGTGCGTTTGCGCTTCTTGAACCATTCGTTCCACGGCCAGTGCCGCGGTGACACCCATCCGTTGCACCTCAGTGATGTCCAGGATGAGCACCTGGTAATTGCTGACGAGCCCCATGCGAGCACTGATTCCTTTGGCAGCTCCAAAGCTCAGAGGCCCGCGCAGTCGGAACAGCATCAATTGGTTGCCACAGCTTTCCATCAGCGACCGCTCCTGTGCGCTCAAGTTCTCGATCTGGAGATTGTTCCCCTTGTGAGGGTTGTCCTCATCCATCCCTTGCAGCTGGGTCTGGGTGATGGCGTCCACCGTCAGCAAATTGGCGATGAACATGCCCACCAACACCCCCCAGATCAGGTCCCAGAAGACGGTCATCAACATCACGGCGTACATCANNGCAGCCGTTTTGACTGAAAGTCGATGGGCCCTGAGAAGAAAGCCCCAGTCGATGATGTCGAGA
>NZHI01000022.1 GCA_002691345.1 Synechococcus sp. MED650
TTCGTCGGGCAGCAAGACCATGATCCAGTCAGCCTTTGCAGCGGCATCGGCCACGCTCAGCACCTCAAGACCATCGGCCTTGGCTTTCTCCGCGGAGCGACTGCCGTCGTAGAGGCCCACCACCACGTCCACACCTGAATCCTTCAGGTTGAGAGCGTGGGCATGACCCTGAGAGCCATAGCCAATGATGGCGATAGTCTTGCCGTTCAGCAGAGCGAGATCGGCATCGGAGTCGTAGAAGAGCTGGGCCATCCGGGGCAGACTTGCGGATCAGTGCAGGGCACGAGCTTACGCAGCGGCCTGCCCCCAGACGCTCAGGCTTCGTTGGGATGAGAAATCACGCGATCGATCAGGCCGTAGTCCTTCGCTTCCTCGGCACTGAGGAAGTAATCCCGGTCCGTGTCCTTCTCGATTTTCTCGAAGCTCTGGCCGCTCATGTCCGCCAGGGAGCGGTTGAGCATCTCCTTCATGCGAAGGATTTCGCGGGCCTCGATTTCAATGTCACTGGCCTGGCGCCGGCTTGTTCCGCCCAGGGGCTGGTGGATCATGATCCGACTGTGGGGCAGGGCCACGCGCTTGCCTTTGGTGCCCGCGGCCAAAAGAAAGGCGCCCATGGAAGCCGCTAGACCCACACAGATGGTCACTACCTCACTTTTCACATACTGAATCGTGTCGTAGATGGCCAGGCCAGCTGTGACCGATCCACCCGGAGAGTTGATGTACAGATAAATCGGCTTGCTGCTGTCCTCAGAATCGAGGTAAAGCATCTGAGCCACGAGGCTGTTGGCGATGCCGTCATTCACTTCGGAGCCAAGGAAGAGGATCCTTTCCACCCCAAGACGGGTGTAGATGTCGACCCAACGCTCCATCTGGCTGCCTGGGAGGCGGTAGGGAACGCTGGGGGTACCAATCGGCATGGGTAAGCAGAGGTAGAAGGGTGTGTGGCTTGTGAGGGTTCAGATCGCGTCGCCGCCGGGCAGGTCCTTGCGGCTGCTCAGCACCCGGTCGATCAGGCCGTACTCCATGGCCTGCTGGGGGGTGAGGTAGCTCATGCGGTCGGAGTCTTTGCTCAGCTCCTCCACAGAACGGCCGGTGTTCCCGGAGAGGATTTCCAGCATGGCTCGCTTGTTGTGCAGCACTTCCTTGGCGCGGATCTGAATGTCCGTTGCCTGCCCCTGGGCACCACTGCGGGGCTGATGCAGAACGATGGAGGAATGGGGGAGGGCAGCGCGCTGGCCTTTGGTGCCGGCAGAGAGGATCACCGCTGCGGTTCCCATGGCTTGCCCGATGCAGATGGTGTGCACTGGGGGCTTCACGTACCGGAGCGTGTCGCAGATCGCGAAGGCTTCGGTTTCAAAGCCAATGGCATCACCCGAATACCAGCTCGTGCCAGTCGAGTTGATGTAGAAATAAATTGGCTTCTCTGGATTATCGAATTCCAGATAAAGAAGTTGAGCAATGATCAGCTCGGTGACATCGATGCCCATCTGACGTTTGGCATCGTCATCGGAAAAGAGTGGTAATCCCAGGTAAACGATCCGCTCCTTGAGCAGCAGGGATGGCAGGTCGGGAGGCGGGGTACGCATCACGGAGCTGTCTCCGTAATACGGGGCCGAGGTTGTCATCTCCATCAACGGCGCGGTTGAGGGAGCCTAGCGGGGGTCAGCGGGCTTGCGGTTGCTGGTTTTGGACGGTTTGGCGCTTCCCTTGTCCTGGGTTGCGAGTCGGGCAAACACCATCCGACCTGTTGGCGTCTGCAGTGCTCCGGTCACCACCACAGGTTTTCGCTGACCGATCAGTGTTTTGGCTTCATTCACCACCACCATCGTTCCGTCGTCGAGGTAACCGACACCCTGGCTCGCCTCCTTGCCCTCGCGAACGATCTTCAGATTCAGCTCGTCCCCGGGTTGCACTTCAGGGCGAAGGGCAATCACCAGTTCGCTGAGGTTCATCACCTTCAAATCCTTCACCTGGGCCACCTGGGCCAGGTTGAAGTCGGCTGTCACCAGGGTCCCACCCGTGTCTTCAGCCAGTTGCAGCAGGCGATCGTCGGTGCCCTTGCCGTCGTAGCGGGTGCTGTTGATCACCAGCCGGCGACCATAGGTTTCCCGGAGATTCTTGAGCAATTTCAGGCCCCTTCGGCCCTTGGCCCGTTTCTCGATGTTGGTGGAGTCCGACAGCTGCTGCATCTCGCTGATCACCGACTCCGCAACGATCACCTGCCCCTCCAGCAGACCGCAGGCCAGCATTCCGCGAATTCGCCCATCAATGATCACGCTGGTATCAAGGATCTTTGCGGTGGCTGGGGTCAGAACCCCATCCGCGACCAACAGGGCTTCTGTGCTGGCTGGGTTGAACAGACGCAGAAGCGTGCGTCCATGCACTTCGGCCAGATTGCTGCCAAGAATTCCGAAGAACACGTTGCTCACTACCGCCAACAGCGGCTTGAGCAGCACGATCCCACCGGAGAACGGCAACAACAGAACCGGCAGCAGCAGCAGGTTGGCCACCAGCAGCCCCAGGATCAAACCCACTGCGCGGCTCACCAGCAGATCGGTGGGCATCGTGCGCACCTGCTGCATCAGCCGCACGCGCAGCCGTTGGAAAACCAGACCTGCGATGAGGCCAATCCCGCCTCCGGAGCCGCTGAGAATCAGCCGCAGCTTTTCCACATCGGTGGTCTCGTTGACGAGACCGATGGGGAGAAGGTGCACTCCCATCCATCCGGCTGCCGTGCCGGAGGTCAGAAACAACAGCAGGATGAGCGGATCCACCATGGGTTCAGGTCGTGGCAGCTCGATCCGGATGCCAGAAGCATGCCCTATCCCTTCCCTCCCCGCAGCGCCTACCTCCACATTCCCTTCTGCCATCGGCGCTGTTACTACTGCGATTTCGCTGTCGTACCGCTTGGAGACCGGGTCCAGCCTGAACAGGGGCCTGGCAGCCGATCGATCCAGCACTACCTCACGCTTCTCCATCGTGAGATCGCTGATGTGCCAGGCGGTCCGCCCTTGGCGACGGTCTACATCGGTGGTGGCACGCCGTCTCTGCTGTCTCCTGATCAGATCGGATCTCTTCTGGATGCTCTCCGTTGCCGGTTTGGCCTTCAACCAGGTGCGGAAATCACCCTGGAAATGGATCCCGCGAGCTTCGATCAACACCACCTCGCAGCGGTGATCGCCCGAGGTGTGAACCGCATCAGCCTCGGGGGGCAGAGCTTCGATGATTCCGTGCTCGAGCAGCTTGGACGGCGTCACCGGCGCGTTGATCTGCTGGAAGCGATCGCCTGGATGGCTTCTGCCCACGCGGATGGTGTGCTGCGGTCCTGGAGCCTGGATCTGATTCAAAATCTCCCGGGCCAGACCTTGCAGCACTGGGTTGAGCAGCTGGAACAGGCTGTGGATTCAGGGGCACCTCATCTTTCGGTCTATGACCTGTCTGTCGAACCAGGAACGGTGTTCGACCGTCGCCAGGCTTTGGGACAACTGGACCTGCCGGAGGACGATCTGGCCGTTGCGTTGATGGCCTGCACCAGCGAGCGACTCGCCGCTGCAGGCCTCAGCCGCTACGAAATCTCCAACCATGCACGCCCTGGGCATGCCTCACGCCACAACCGCGTGTATTGGAGTGGAGCTGGCTGGTGGGGCTTTGGGATGGGGGCGACATCGGCTCCATGGGGAGATCGGCTGGCGAGACCACGAACGCGTGAGGGCTATGCCCAATGGCTGGAGAAGCCTCCCGATCCGGTTGAAGGGCGCGGTGTCCCTCTCGATGAGCAGCTTCTGGTGGGCTTACGGCGGCGTGAAGGGGTCTCGCTCAGGGATTTGAACGCTGAGGCGCTTGAGCGGCGTTGGCAGCCGTTTCTCGAACGGGGGCTGCTGGAGCGGAGGGCTGGTCGTTGGTGTCTGACCGACCCTGAGGGCATGGCCCTCAGCAATCAGGTGCTGGTTGAGTTGCTTCTGTGGTGGGAGGAATGCGCTTCTGGTCCACCCACTCCCGCAGCGCTGTCGTGAAGAGCCCGCGTCCATCCACGAGCGCCGGGCTGAAGGGAGGTTGCTGAGCCGTCAGCCCCAGCAGGTCAGCGGTCACTCGCACCTGACCGTCGCAGCCATCCCCTGCACCGATGCCAATCACCGGAATGCTGAGGGTCTGTTGCACCCGCTCGGCGAGGTCGCTTGGAACGTGCTCCAGCACCAGAGCAAAGCATCCGTTCTGCTCCAGGTCGACGGCCTGTTTGAGCAGCCGTTCCTGGCTGACCGCATCGGTGGCTTGCCGTCGGTAGCCAAGGCGATGCACGGCCTGGGGTGTGAGGCCCAGATGTCCCATCACGGGGATTCCCATTCGCACCAATCGATCAATCACGGCAACCACCTCCGGTTCCGCGCCCTCCAGTTTCACCGCGGCTGCGCTCGACTCCTTCAAAAGACGACCCGCCGCTGCCACCGCCAGGTCTTCGCCGCACTGGTAGCTGAGAAAAGGGAGATCGCATACCAGCAGAGGTTGCTGGGCAAGTTCAGCGGTTAACCCGCGCGCCACGGCCTGGGTGTGCTGCAGCATCTGCTCGAGGGTGACCGGCAGGGTTGTGGCGTGGCCGAGGGCAACCATGGCCAGGGAATCACCGATCAGGATCACATCGGCGCCAGCGGCTTCCACCAGGTGTGCCGAAAGGCTGTCCCAGGCCGTGAGGGCAATGATCGGGATGCCGTTCTGTTTGAACCGGCTGAGATCGGAGGGACGCATGGCTCTTGAAATCCCCCTTGAAGGGGTATTGCTAGCATCACATCGACTCGGACCCATGCGGCTCGGACGCCCAAATCTGGTCAGGACCGGAAGGGAGCAGCCACACGGGATGCTCAGGGCAGGCGTGGACTCCGGGTCACCACCTTTTCAAGCTCAGTTNTCNTCTCCGGATTGCAGCTGACGGCGGCGGAGAAAATCAGGGATGCGGGCACCGTTNTCTTCNGGCTCCGTCCGGTTNGGAATGGTTGGAACAGAACGGNTCCGNTCGCTGCGATACGGCTGGTTGTTCTCAAATCCGGTGGCGATCACCGTCACATGGATTTCCCCTTCGAGGGCTTCATCAACAACGGCGCCGACAATGATGTTGGCTTCGGGGTCAACAACGTCATAGATGACNTCCGAGGCCGTGGTCATGTCCTCNAGGGTCATGTCTTTGCCGCCGCTGATGTTGATCACACACCCTTTGGCACCATCGATCCGTTCGGTCTCCAATAACGGACTGGAAATGGCAGCCTGCGCTGCTTCCACGGCTCTAGAGCGTCCGGATCCGATGCCGATGCCCAGCAGTGCCGTGCCGGCTTCGGTCATGACCGAGCGCACGTCGGCGAAGTCAACATTGACAAGGCCAGGGCAGGTGATGATGTCGCTGATCCCTTTGACGCCCATTCTCAGAATGTCGTCNGCACTGCGGAANGCTTCCTGAAGCGGGGCTCCGGCNATCGCATCGCGAAGGCGATCGTTGGGGATCACGATCAGGGTGTCGACATGCTCTGCCAGCCGAGCGATGCCCTCATCAGCCTGCCGCATCCGGCGGCGACCCTCAAAGCTGAAGGGCTTGGTCACGATGCCCACGGTGAGGGCACCCACTTCACGAGCAACTTCCGCCACAACAGGTGCTGCGCCGGTCCCGGTGCCGCCGCCCATCCCTGCCGCAATGAACACAAGATCTGAACCCTGCAGTGCCTCGTGAAGGTCAGTTCGGGATTCCTCAGCTGCTTTCTGTCCAATGGTGGGATTGCCACCGGCACCCAAGCCGCGGGTCAGGGTTTGGCCGAGCTGGAGGCGCTGCTGAGCCTGGGACTGAATCAGCGCCTGAGCATCGGTGTTGAGCACGCGGTAGCCCACGCCTTCGAGGTCACTGATGATCATGCGGTTCACCGCATTACTGCCTCCACCACCCACGCCAATCACTTCGATCCGTGCGGATTGACTTGGCTGGATGCCAGCTGCCTCGAAAGCTCCTGATCCGCTCACAATCTCCATTGCCGAGGCTGAACCGCTTGGTGTCGACGCATTATGTCTCTGCAACAAGTCCCCGTCTTGCATCTCAACAAAATCCAGCTTCAGCGTGTTTGGGTCTACGGATCATTTCAGTTGGTTGATGCCGGCCAAGTGCTGCTTCCAGGCGGTGATTTCTTGACGGGCAACTGCAGCTCAGGACGTTCTGGATTGCTGAGGTCCAGTCTTCCCTTGCTGTCTTTGAGCAGATGGGCCGGCATGGATTGATTGAGTTGAGCAATGGCGTCGATCTGAGTTGTCATGAGTGAGGTGTCCCGGCCAAGGTCAATGCGCCCGAGCCCCGTCGTGATCAGGCTGATTGCTCCATCAGGCTGAAGAATCACCGTTCTGAGCGTTCCATTGAAGCGATCGCGTTGCCGCAGCAGTTCTGCGATCTGGGGCCGTCGCTCGATCGACCAACCTTTGACAGTGATTCGCGTGGCTGGTTTCGGGGAAACATCGCTGATTGGAATCCAGCGGCCCTGGGCGTCAACGAGTCCACGTTCGCGCCCAGTGGGCTGTTGACGTTCTGCCCGAGCAATCGGTTTCTGAAGGGTCAGGGTGACCTCCAGGCGGGCGGGCAGCATGTGTCTCCTTACCTGTGCCGTTCGAACAGGAAGGGTTTGAAGGAGCTTTAGCTCCAGTTCTCGCGGGCTGACCTCGAGCAGTGGCACGGGGAAGTTCAGCTCTGCTGCCTGAGCCACACGGGCTGAATCAACACCTGCATCGCCGCTCACGAGCAGTTGGTTTGCGCTTTCCACGGTCCATCCGTGCCGAAGCAAGATCCAGCCCATTCCGCTGCTGAGAAGCAGCAGAACAAGCAGCCTCCACAGCTGAATCAGTCGNGCCTGTCGGCTACGACGCCGCAATTCCCTCCGTCGNGCNATCTGAGGTGAAACCGCGCGCTGTGGTGTTTTTTCTTTGGACGCCAACGGCCTCATAGATCGCATCGGGCTTTGGCCATCAACTGATCACCCCAGCGACGAGCGCGATCAGCATCGGAGAAGGGCACATCCATCTGAAGGCCCTTACCCACCAGTCTCAGGCGGCATTGGCCCTGGGATTCCTCGGTGAGAGGTGCATCCCCTGAGGCCAGTGCCATCAACTCAACCAATTCCAGCTGGCAAACATCGAAGCTTCCCTGCTCCTGGAAACGTCCCGCTTCAAAACTGCTCCAGTGCAGCTCACCATCCTTGAGACGCGCTCCACCGCAACCATCCAGCTTGGCCAGCTCAGATCCCTCAGCCCAGTTGCGGAACAGGTTTTGACGTCTCCGTTCGAGCCAACCAAGGGATGCGAGCAGCACGAAGGCCAGCAGCAGCGGTAGCCAGAGCAGTCCGTGGCTCATGGTTCAGGCGATGGACATGCAGATCATTGTCCAGCTGTTTGGATCAGTTCGTGCAGCAATTGTTCGAGTGTTAAGCCGCTNGCCTCCCAAAGCATTGGATACATGCTTTGGGAGGTGAATCCGGGAAGGGTGTTGATCTCATTGATCCAGAGCCGGTCTGCCGCTTCTTCGTAGAAAAAATCAACCCGGGCCATGCCATCCACATTGAGGGCTGAACAGGCTTTCGTGGCCAGGGAGCGGATCCGTTGATGCACGGGTTCTGAAAGCGGGGCAGGGATCAGGGTTGAACTGCTGCCAGCGGTGTACTTCGTTTCGTAGTCGTACCAGTCGGCATCAAAACGAATTTCCCCCACCACGGAGGCTTTGAGCTCACGGCTTCCGAGAACTGCGCATTCCAACTCCCGTGCCGTGATTCCCTGCTCCACCACAAGCTTTGGATCGTGGGCAGCGGCCAGGTCCAGTCCGGCTTCGAGCTCGTTGCGGTTTCGCACCTTGCTGATGCCCACTGAGGAACCCAGGTTGGCTGGTTTCACGAAGGCGGGATAGCTGAGCTCGGATTCGATCTGGTCCAACACTGTCTTGCGGCTGGATGGGTCCTGGAGCGCAGAGGCCTCAAGGGCGATGTAAGGCACCTGAGCAAGCCCGGCGGCGGCGAAGGCTGATTTCATCGCTTGCTTGTCCATGCTCACTGCAGAGCCCAGAACACCGGCTCCCACAAACGGTTTCCGCGTCAGCTGGAACAGGCCTTGGATCGTTCCGTCTTCACCATTGGGGCCATGCAGCACCGGGTACCAGATGTCGATCGCATCAATCGGCTCGGGAAAACCCTGAAACCCGCTTGGGGCATCTCCAGAGACATCCGCTAAGGCCTCTCCGCTCCTGAGCACTCCCTCTGCAGTTTCATGACCCCACCANCGACCCTCGCGATCGATGTAAACAAGCTGAAGCTCGTAGCGGTTCTGATTCGCACCACTGCGCAGGCCGCCGATCACGGTCGCTGCCGATCGGATCGAAACATCATGTTCACCAGAACGCCCACCGAAAACGAGTCCGATCGTGACGGGACTGGACGACAGCAATGACACACCCCGAAAGCACGGAGCGCCAAAGGTATCAGCGTTCTGTGTTGGTGGGCAGGGGGGTTCCGCTCAAGGAGAAAGAGCGCACGGCATCGATGTGCACCGAAACGAGATCGCCGGCACGGTGCAGCTCACCATTGGGCCCCTCAGCGTTGAAGAAGGTCAACCGATTGGTGCGGGTGCGGCCCATTAATTGAGTGGGGTCTTTGGGGTTGATGCCTTCGGCGAGCACTTCTTCGGTGCGGCCTGCGTAGCGGGCATTGCGCTCCTTGGCACATCGCTCCACCAAGGCGTTGATTTCCTTGAGGCGTTCCACCTTCACCGATTCAGGTAGTTGGTTGTCCCAGTCGGCTGCCGGGGTGTTGGGACGAGGTGAATAAGCGGCTGTGTTCACTTGGTCAAACCCGATCTCGTCGATCAGATCGAGGGTGCGCATGTACTGCGCATCGGTTTCGCCGGGGAACGCCACGATCACATCGGCGCTGAGGGACGCGTCGGGCATGCGTTCGCGGATGCGGTCGATGATGCGGCGGTAGCGCTCCACGGTGTAGCCACGGGCCATGGCTCGCAGAACATCGTTGTCACCGCTTTGAAAGGGAATGTGGAAGTGCTCGCAGAGTTTGGGCAAATCAGCGCAGGCATCGATGAGTCGTTCGGTGAAGTAACGCGGATGGCTGGTGGCAAAGCGGATCCGTTCGAGCCCCTCCACGTCGTGAACGTGATGCAGCAGGTCGGTGAGGGTGTGCTGGCGGCGCCCTTCCGGCGTGATGCCCGGCAGATCGCGCCCATAGGCATCGATGTTCTGCCCCAGCAAGGTGATCTCTTTGTAGCCCTGGGCCGCTAGACCCTCCATCTCCAACCTGATCGCCTCCGGCAGGCGGGATTGTTCCTTGCCGCGCACGGAAGGAACCACGCAGTACGTGCAGCGCTCATTGCAGCCGTAGATCACNTTCACCCAGCCGCAGATCNTGCTGTCCCTGCGGGCTGTTGTGATGTCTTCGAGGATGTGGTGCTCCTCGGTGGCCACCACCTGTTGGCCGCTGTCCACCTGTTGGAGCAGGGTCTCCAGGCGATTGGCGTGTTGCGGCCCCATCACCAGATCGAGCTCAGGAACACGGCGCAGCAGCGATTCACCCTCTTGCTGTGCCACGCAGCCGGCCACCACCAGCGTGAGATTGGGATTGATGCGTTTGCGCTGGGCCTGACGACCGAGATAGCTGTAAACCTTCTGCTCGGCGTTATCCCGAATGGTGCAGGTGTTGTAAAGCACCAGATCGGCTTCGAGTTCTGCCGAAGCTTCGCTGTACCCCATCGCTTCGAGAATTCCGGCCATCCGCTCGGAATCCGCCTTGTTCATCTGGCAGCCGAAGGTGGTGATCCAGTAACTGCCCCGCTGGCGGGTCGCGGCGGCGGCGGTGAGGGGAGCGGAGGCGACCAAAGCACTGTTTCAAGCCGTTTCAGTTTGAGTCACGGCGGTCTTGTGTCAGTTTGGGGATTGGTGGCGTTGAAGCCATGGGCTGGGCCCTGCGACGGTTTTCACTCACCAAGGCGGTGCCGCTGACGATCAGCCGTGGCACGACGGCATCGGTTGTGCGNTTGGAGCTCACGCTCCAACACAACGGGTTGGTCGGCCGCGGCGAGACCGGTGGATTCGAAACCGGTCACCGAGCTTTTGTCCTCGAGGCTGTGGAACAGGAGCTGCTCGCGTTGCTGCCGCAACTGGAGGCTCTCGATCCCGAATGTCTGCAACGGTTCGAGCCCCTGTTGGCACCCCTGAGTCCGCCGGCCCGTTGTGCTGTGGATCTGGCGCTCTGGGATTGGCAAGGCCAGCGTCTGGGCCACCCCCTATGGCGGCTCTGGGGGCTCGACGGCGGGGCAGGTGTTGCCACCAGCGTCACCTTGGGCCTGGCAGCTGTGCCTCAAGTTTTGGATCGTTTGGAACGCTGGTGGGCGCAGCTTCCCGCGACTCGGGTGAAGCTCAAGCTCGGCAGCCCTGATGGGTTGGATCACGATCTGAACCTGCTGAAGGCGGTGGCTGAAGCGATCAAGACCCGCTCCCAGGCGCGGGGTGTTCCCATCGAGCTGCAGGTGGATGCCAACGGTGGCTGGACGCGGGATCAGGCCAATCGAATGCTGGAGCCCCTGGCTGCTTGCGGCGTTGTTCTGCTTGAGCAACCACTCGCTCCAGACACGGACCCTGAACGTGATCGTGAGGGTTTCGCTGATCTGCATCGGCAGTGTCCGATGCCGTTGGTGGCGGATGAAAGCTGCTGGGATCTGGAGGATCTCCTGCGCCTGGCCCCGGTGGTGGATGGTGTGAATCTCAAACTTCTGAAGACCGGTGGCCTCACGCAGGCCCTGTTGATGGCCCAAGTGGCGCAGCGGATGGGGCTTGATCTCATGGTCGGCTGTTATTCCGACAGCTCATTGCTCAATGGAGCGGCTGCCCAGTTGTTGCCCCTCATTCGATGGCCTGATCTGGATAGTCATCTCAACCTGGTGGATGATCCTTATGCCGGATTGTTTCTGCAGGGCGATTGTTTGCGACCATCCTCAGATTGTGGATTGGGAATTCGTCCTTTGATTGCCAAGTCTTAGAGCACGTTGGTGGGCGGCAGTTTTCGTTGAACTTGCCCATGCAATTGGTTGTCTGCGTTGCTTGAAGATGCAAGGGGGCATTTCAAGTTTTAGTGAAAATTTTTTCTATTTTCTCTTCAACTATTCCTACTAAAGAGATCACGTTTGCCTCAACAAATGATGAATCGGATAGTCCCGATGGTTATGCCTTGGGGATGTCTTGCTACCCCTGTGAGATCAACCGCACGGCAGTCGATGCACGGGGCTGAGGCGCCGNCAGGATTTGAGCAGATGAGGCTGGTGCTGCTTCAGCACGGTGGCTTGGCGAGCCTCACAGGAAAAACAGGCCTGGCGATGCTTCGGCATCGCCAGGGTCCGATCGTTGCNGTGGTGGATCCTGACCATGCCGGGCAATCTCTTCAGCAGATCACGGGGATCGATCGCGATGTGCCCGTGGTGGCTGATTTACCTGNCGCTATGGCCTTTGCACCAGAGGTGGCGGTGATCGGTTTGGCCCCGTCGGGGGGGCGGCTGCCGGATCCTGTGCGCCGGGATGTTTTGGCTGCTTTGCGATCGGGGTTGCATCTGGCCAGTGGATTGCACACTCAGCTCGCCGAGGACCCTGAACTGGCTTCTGCCCGTTGTGCCGATCGCTGGATCTGGGATTTACGACGGGAACCNGCAGGCCTTGGCGTGGCCCAGGCTCGAGCGGCTCAGCTCGAGTGTCATCGCCTCCTGGCCGTCGGAACAGACATGGCTGTCGGCAAAATGAGCGCCTGCCTGGCCCTTCTGGAGGCGGCGGAGCTGCGTTCTCGTCCAGCTCGCTTCGTTGGCACCGGTCAGGCCGGAATTTTGATCAGTGGTGAAGGGGTCGCCCTCGACGCTGTGCGTGTGGACTACGCCGCAGGCGCTGTTGAGGCTGCAGTTCTCCGTGCTGCTGCTGGTCTCCCTCGCGATGGGCTTGTGCTGGTGGAAGGCCAGGGATCCCTCTGTCATCCAGCGTCNACAGCCACGCTGCCTTTGCTTCGAGGCACTCAGCCCACAGCGCTGTTGCTGGTGCACCGGGCGGGTCAGAGCACCATCGAGCGGATGCCGCAGATTCCACTCCCCGATCTTCGCGATCTGGTGACCACGGTGGAGGCTCTCGCTGCAATGGCCCGTCCAGAGGGCGCGCTTCCCCCGCCGCGCGTGCGCGCCATTGCGCTCAACACAGCCCGGCTGGATGAACAGGCGGCGACGGCTGCAGTTGCGCAGATCAGTCGAGATCTGAAACTCACCTGCACTGATCCAATCCGCTGGGGAGCAGCTCCACTTCTGGAAGCCTTAACCGCTGAATGATGAGGGCGAGCGAGGGGATTCGAACCCCCGAATAGCGGCGCCACAAGCCGCTGCCTTAACCACTTGGCGACGCCCGCCGCGTCAAGGAGAATCTACCAACACGTGTCTCAGCAGATTTGGTGTTTCCTTTCCTGCGTCGATGGAAGCCTTCTGCAGTGACGTTGCTGGCGATGGGGGCTGGACTGGCCGGGGTGGCAGCGCTGGCTTGGACCAATCCGGCCATGGAGGAGTACGAGGCCTACGCGGGGAAACAATTGGTGCGTCTGGCAACGGAGGAGCTGTGTGAGAAGCCATCGCTGCCCATGCTGCTTCGCCTCTGGATTCGCAACTGTGACGAGATGGTGGCCTCTCAGCAGGCGACCCTCGCCGATCTGGCGGGCCGCTTTTCGACGCGACGCAATATCGGCCTTGCCAGCCTCTTCGAAACCAGACTCGGCGGTCAGGATTTATTGCCTGGCATGCGCCTGCCCGCTGCGGATGTGCTCACCCTTGGCATCGCTGGCAGTTTCTTCATCCTTAAAACGGAAAGCCAACCTGGCTCAGGGCAATGACAGCACAGGATCCTTCCATGAGGCCTGGATCCGGCTCCGGACATCTGGCGGCTTGGATTCCCACCGGATTGTTGGATTTGGATCCGGGGTCTTCGCTGCCGATCAGCAACGCCGAAGGTTTGACCGCGGTTCAACTGCGATGGGATCGAGGCCAGTTGCTGGCACCGATCCCTCTGGATCCGCCGAACGTGTCCCCTGAGGCCTTGGTGCTACCAAGGCTCGTGGATGCTCACGTTCATCTCGACAAAGCCTTCACCTGGAGTTCCCACCCCAATCCCAGCGGGACCTACCTCGGTGCTTTGAACGCGAATCTCAAGGAACATGCCACGCGCACCGAGGAGGCTGTGTACCAGCGGGGTGAACAGTCTCTGCAGAGAGCCTTCGAATGTGGCGTTCGGGCCATGCGAACCCACATCGACAGCGGTGGGCCTGGAGCTCGTCCCAGCTGGGATGCGCTGCTGGCCTTGCAGCAGGATTGGCGGCAGCGCATCCATCTTCAGTGCGTGGCCTTGGTCCCCCTGGAGTTCTGGAGTTCATCTGAAGCGGAAGATTTGGCGGTTCAGGTGGCTGAATGCGGGGGATGTCTCGGTGGTGTGCTGGCTCCGCCGCGGGCCACGGCAGCCACGGCTGATCAGCTCGAGGTTCTGCTGCGCCTGGCGGATCGGCTGGGATGCGGGATCGATCTCCACATCGATGAGGGGGAGCAGCATCCAGCTGCCGGCATGCGTCAGTTGCTGCGGGCCCTCGGTCACTGTCCTGTGGATGTTCCGGTGACCTGCAGCCATGCCAGCAGCTTGGCGCTGCTCCCTCCGCGAAGGCTGGATCGGCTGGCGGAGGCCATGGCGGAGGCCGCTCTCCAGGTGATTGCACTGCCCCTCACCAATGCCTGGCTGCTGGCGCGATCGGAGCATGCCACTCCGCTTCAACGGCCCCAGGCTCCGATTCGGCAGCTGCAGCGCCGCGGCGTCAGCGTCGCCGTGGCTGGAGACAATGTTGCTGATCCTTGGTTCCCTGGGGGTGATTTCGACCCCCTGGCTTTGCTGGCGGCAACCTTGCCGTTGACCCAGCTTCTGCCATGGCAGCGCCTCGGCCTTGCCCCGTTCACCACAGCTCCAGCATCCATGCTTCAGCTCGAGTGGGATGGTCGCATCGGGGCTGGAGCTCCCGCCGATCTCATCCGGATTGATGGGGACAGTTGGTCAGACCTCTTGCGCCCATCGCCCAGGCGTGAGGTTCTGGTGAACGGCCACTGGATCGCTGCTCAGGGCGCTAGACCCTGACCACTTCCTGATTCGCTCGATGGGACGTTCCGTTGCACTGATCGCCCTGCGGAATGATCTGAGCCACGATCCGGATCTTGTTCTGATGGACGATCCTGTCGAGCTGGAGCGCTATTCCCGTGATGCCTTCGATTACTCACCGGTTCTGATCAGCCGGCTGGCTTCGTGTCGTGCGGATCTCGTGGTCAGGCCCCAGACGCTTGAGGCGGTGGAGAGGTTGGCGTCAGCCTGCGCTCAGCATCGGGTTCCGCTCACGGTGCGGGGGGCCGGAACCGGGAACTACGGCCAGTGCGTTCCGATGGAGGGTGGGGTGGTCATGCTCACCACCGCACTTCGTCAGGTTCGAACGATTGACTCACACACGGGCATCGTCACCGTGGAATCCGGTTGCCTGATGCGTGATCTGGATCAGGAACTTCGCCGCCACGGACGTCAGTTGAGGCTGCTGCCGAGCACCTGGCGGAGCGCGACGATCGGTGGTTTCGTGGCCGGGGGTTCCGGTGGGATCGGTTCCCTGCGCTGGGGCTTTCTGCGCGACCCTGGCCATCTGCTTGGCGTGGAGGTGGTTCCGCTTCAGCCGGAGGCTCGAAGGCTTCAGCTCGATGAGGTTGATGCCGAGGCCTTCAACCATGCTTACGGCACCAACGGAATCATCACGGCGTTGACCCTGGCCACCGCTCCTGCTGTGGACTGGCATCAGGTCACGATTGATTGCGTCAGCTGGGCTGAGGCTGTTCAGCTGCTGCATCGGATTGCTGCATCAGCGATTGAACTCCAACTCGCCACGTTGCTGGAGCAGCCTTTGCTCGAGCGCTTGCCCGAATGGAGTGGTCCGGCCGGATCGGCTCACCGGTTGCTGCTGCTTGTGGCACCTGATGGTCTTGGCAGCCTGCGTCGAATTTGTGCAGGAGCTTCGCTGAGCTTGAACGAACGCGGGCCTGAACCCCTCAGTGGAGGCAATGGTCTCCGTGAATTGAGCTGGAACCACACCACCCTGCATGTTCGGGCCTCGGAACCCGGCTGGACCTACCTGCAAATGCTGCTCCCCCAGCCTGAACTGCCGGCCATGGATGAACTGCGGAGGCGTTGGGGAGATGACATCCTCTGGCATTTGGAATTGGTGCGGCAGCAGGGCTGTCCGCGGTTAGCTGCGCTCCCCCTGGTTCGGTGGGGCGGGGAGGATCAGCTGAATCAATTGATGAAGGAGTGCCGTGAGCTGGGGGCCTTCATCTTCAATCCCCACGTCATCACCGTGGAAGATGGCGGCTTGGGTGTGGTGGATGGCGACCAGGTGGCGACCAAGCAGCGCATGGATCCTGCTGGCTTGCTCAATCCTGGGAAGTTGCGTGGATGGCTGGAACGGGATCACTCCTGATCATCAGCAGCCAAGGCTGTCGAAGGTGGCAACTCCGGTTGAGGAGTTGATGCCCTCTGCATCGCGGCAGAGGCGCCGCTGATCATCCCGGTCCAGCAGGGCATCGGTGAAGTCGGCGCCTTCAATCTGGGCATTGCTGAAGCTGCTTCCCGAGGCGATCACGCCGGTCAGCACGGCATCGCGCAGGTCCGTGGCCACAAAGTCCGCTCGGTCCATGAGCGCGTCAGACAGATCAGCACCGCGGAAATCCGCTTCGGCAAAGGCCCCTTGGGTGAGGATCGCTCCGTGAAGGTTGCTCCCGCGGAAATCAGCCCCGCGACCCACCGCACCGGCGAAGGAGGTGTTGGCCAAGTTCTGTCCGTGGAAATCACCACCGCTCTGGTTGGTGAGGGTGTAATCCACCTTTTCCTGGAACAGAGCTCGATCCTGGAGCCCAACACCCGCTGAGGTGTCGAGGGCTTGAACAGGCACCACAAACAGCACCAGAGCAAGCAGAGGTGTTAGCAGCCAGGTTGTTCTTGGCACAGTCCGGTGGCGGGGTGTTCTCACTCTGCCCGTACAACGCTGCGAGAGAACAGGTCGCCAATCAGATAAAGCGAGCCGGCCACAGTGGGCATTGGCTTGGGCCAGCTGGATTCCAAACTGAGGGCACCCAGCACTGCTGCAACGTTGTCTGCTCTTTTGAGTTGGCTCGCTCGGGCCGGCATCGCGTTCACCAGTGCCTCCCGGCTCCAGCTGGTATGGCCGGGCACAGGTACGACCCACACCTGGTCGTTCGGTTCAACCAACGCGTTCAGCATGGCCACTGCATCCTTGTGGGCTTGTATGGCAAGGATCCAAGTCACACCATGTTCTGCTCCAGGCCAGTTGTGGCGCTCGCATGCCAACTGCCTGGCCGCCGGTGGATTGTGGGCTCCATCCAAGCGGAGTGGGTGGCCTCTCCAGCGCACGGTCTGCAAACGGCCTGGCCATCGAGCCCGTTGAAATCCCGTGCGAATGTCTGCATCAGAGATTCGCCAACCCAAGGGTTCAAGGGCCTGAAGGGCTCCAAGGGCAACAGCAGCATTGGATCTCTGAATGTTTCCCATCAGCCCGAGCTGCCAATCGTCTGGCAGTGGGTTCACCCAGTGCAGGTTGGCCTGCTGTTCACGGCAGGTTTCCTCCAGAACGGCGCGAACGGCGGGTTCCTGATCGGCGCTGATCACAGTGGCGTGTTTCGGAATCGCTGCGGCTTTTTCGGCGGCGATGGCGGAGAGGGTGCTGCCCAGATGTTCGCAGTGGTCAAGGCCGATGCTGGCCATGGCAATCACCGGACGGCGGGGATGCGCCGTGGTCGCATCCAGGCGTCCACCCAGGCCCACCTCGAGCAACAACAGATCTGGACTCTCCTGCTCGAATGCCACGAGGCTGGCGGTGATTAGCAGTTCAAAGGGGGTGAGCTTGTGGCGTTGGCTCACGCCCTGCAGATCGAGCAAAAGCTCCCGTAGAGCGTGAGTGCTGATCGCCGTTTCATTGATCCTGATGCGCTCGCACCAGCTCACCAGATGGGGCGATGTTGTGACGCCGCAGGAGATTCCCGACGTGCACAGAGCCGATTCCAGGAACCGGACGATCGATCCTTTCCCATTGGTTCCGACGACTTGGATCGCTGGAATGGTGGCTGCAGGGTTGGCGAGTTCCTGCAAAGCCGCCTGCATTCGATCGAGTTGAAGATCCATGCCCCGCAGGTCGAACCGCGGCAACAGATCGGAGAAGTCGTCCACTCAGCCGTGGCTGGAGAACGTTGCCGCTAAGCGGCGAAGCAGTTCCCTGATTTCGCGCTTGTTGATGGTTAAAGGAGGAACCATGCGCAGCACCGATGGTCCTGCTGCCACCAGCAGAAGACCATGATCAATGGCTGCTTTTGCCAGTTGGGGTGCCGTCCAGTTGCTGCCGTCACGGATCACGATGCCCTGCAGCAGCCCCCAACCCCGCACGCCTTCCAGATGATCTGGGAAGCAGTTCACCAACTCTTGGAGCCCGTCACGCAGCTGCTCGCCCCGTGCTGTGACGTTGGTCAGGAGACCGCGACGCTCGATTTCGGTCGCCACCGTTAATCCAGCACGGCATGCAAAGGGATTGCCGCCGAAGGTGCTGGCGTGATCACCCGGTTCGAACACATCGGCTGACGCATTCACCAGAAGAGCACCGATCGCGTGGCCACCGCCGAGACCCTTGGCCAAGGTGAAGGCATCAGGGGTGATGCCCAGCTGCTCGTATCCCCAGAGGCGGCCGCTACGCCCCATTCCCACTTGAACTTCATCCAAGATCAGCAGAATGTTGCGTTCGCTGCAGAGTTCGCGAAGGCGGGCGAAGAAGGCGCGGTCTCCGGGATTGACGCCACCTTCTCCTTGCAGCGGTTCGATCAGCACAGCAGCAACGGCAGGTCCTGATTGTTCGTGCCGGTTGATCAACCCCTCAAGGGCCGATAGGTCGTTGTAAGGGAAGTAATCAAAGCCGGCCACCAAAGGCTCAAAACCCTTGTGATACTTGGGTTGGCCTGTGGCGGTGACGGCGGCAAGGGTGCGGCCATGAAAGCTGGCTGCAGCCGTGAGGATCACCGGCTGTTCGATGCCTCGCCGCTGATGGGCGTGTTTTCGGGCCAGTTTGATGGCGGCTTCATTGGCTTCGGCACCGGAGTTGCAGAAGAAGACGCTGTCCGCGCAGCTGTGGTTCACCAGCCAGCGGGCCAACTGCTCCTGCTCGGGAATCTGATACAGATTCGAAACGTGCTGGAGGCGTCCCAGCTGCCGTCGCAGAGCCCGATTCATCGCCCTATCGCTGTGGCCCAGGGTGCAGGTGGCGATTCCTGCCACAGCATCGAGGTATCGCCGTCCTTGCGTGTCCTTGACCCAGCAACCCTTTCCCGTGGCCAATGCCAGGGGAAAACGGCCGTAGGTGTTCATCACAGCTGAAGGATGGGAGCCGGGGGACTTGAACCCCCAAGACCAGTGGCCGGCTGATTTTGAGTCAGCTGCGTCTACCAATTCCGCCAGGCTCCCGCATCCGGATTGTATGAAGCGNAGGGCTCAAGAATCAGGGATGTTGCGCTTTAAGGCAGCACCAACCTTGTTCAACTTGCTTTCGATGTCGTCGTAGCCGCGATCCAGGTGCTTCAAGCCNGAGACTTCGGTGACTCCTTTGGCNGAGAGCCCGGCCAAAACCATGGCTGCGGCAGCACGCAGATCGGTGCCCGTAACGGGTGCTGCGCTCAACTGAGCCACCCCTTCAACGATGGCAGTGCTGCCATCGACGCGAATGGCTGCTCCCATCCGTTGGAGTTCGGCAACGTGTTGCAGGCGATTTTCATAGATTTTTTCACTGATCACGCTGGTGCCCTTGGCGGTGGCCATCAAAGCCATAAAGGGAGCCTGAAGGTCTGTGGGGAAGCCGGGGAACGGTTGTGTGGTGATATCAACGGCCCTGATCTCGCCCGGCGTNANCGTGATNGTGCGGTCGTTGATCTCAAGTTGACATCCGCAATCGCGCAGCTTTTGCAGCACAGCGCTGAGATGTTCAGGAACGACTGGTTCGACGGTGAGCTTGGAGCGAGTGATGGCCGCTGCCATCAAAAACGTTCCTGCTTCGATTCGATCGGGAATCACCGGGTAGCTGCGGCAGCCATGGAGTTCCTCAACACCTTCGATGGTGATCACCGGCCCGCCAGCTCCTGAAACCCGGGCTCCCATGGTGTTCAGCAGATGGGCNAGGTCCTGCACTTCCGGTTCCTGGGCAACATTTTCAATGGTTGTGGTGCCCTCGGCGAGGACGGCCGCCATCAAGATGGTTTCCGTTGCTCCAACGCTTGGGCAGTCAAGGACGATCTGAGCTCCTTTCAGCCTTCGGCGTGTGCCCGGNACGGTCGCCGAGACGATGCCGTGGTCCACATTCACCATNGCTCCAAGAGCCTTGAGGCCGCGAATGTGTTCAACAACCGGGCGTGCGCCGATCCTGCAGCCCCCTGGTAACGGCACCCGAGCATGGCCAAGGCGTCCGAGCAAAGGCCCGATGCTGAAGAAACTGGCTCGCAGGCTGTTGACGAGTTCGTAGGGAGGTTCGGCGCTACTGAGTGACCTNGCGGTTAAACAAACGCAATCCTGGCGCCGCTCCACTTCAACTCCAAGGGATTGGAGGATTGCACTCATCCCCTCGATATCGGTGAGAGCTGGAATATTGACGAGTTCGACTGTTTCTGCACTCAGAAGGCTGGCTGTCATCAGCACGAGGGCTGAATTTTTAGCTCCGCTCACCTTCAGAGTTCCGTCGAGAGACCGCCCTCCGTTCACCAACAGCTGTTGCTTGAGACTCCCCTGAGACGCTGTTGCGGTCGCCGACATCGACTCGAATATCCCATTTGTGGGGATTTTGGCAACTGTTGATGAGACCGTCTAGACGGCCAGCGTTCAAACTGGACAGTTCTGCGGCTTTAGGTGAGGAAGACGATGCCGTATGTTCTTGCTGTCGCAATAGCGGCACGCCAGCGGATGTGGCGGAATTGGTAGACGCGCTAGTTTCAGGTACTAGTGGTGGCAACATCGTGGGAGTTCAAGTCTCCCCATCCGCATTATCTTGTCGTTAGATAACGCCCCATCGACGCCATGATCGTCCTGAAGATTTCTAATGCTTCCGAGGTCGTGGCGGCCAAGGTTGGAAAATTTCTTGAGCGATTGACTCCTGATTCCATGGATCAATCAGCTGTGGAGGATCAGGTGATCAAAAAGTTGATTGAGAATTTGTCGGCTGAAGGTTTGAAAGGCGAAATTGCAGCCATCAATGGTTTGGATTTAGACGGTGAAGACCTTTCTGTTCACAAGGGTTTGACCGTTCGCAAGCATTCTTCGTTCTGAGGGTTTAGCCCTGCGTGCTTCCGAGCCACTGATTAGCAGCCGTCGCAATCCGCTGGTCAAACGGCTGCGCTCCATGGCCACACGACGTGGACGAGAGTCTGAGCGTCTGCTGCTCCTTGAGGGGACGCATTTATTCCAGGAGCTGTTGAGGCATGGAGATCAACCACGCGAAGTGATCGCCACAGAAATGTGGTTGCAACGCCATGCGGATCTTGTGGACTGCTGCTCGGCAGACGTTCCTTGGCGCCTCGTGACCGAAGAGGTTCTTGCCGCTGCCCTCACCACCGTGACGCCCGACGGAGTGGCCTGTCTGGCCTCCCTCGATGCTCTGCCATCGATGCCATCACGCCTCGATTTTCTGCTGGTGCTGGATCGCATCCAGGACCCTGGAAATCTGGGCACACTGCTGCGAACGGCTCTTGCCGCCGACGTTCAGGGGGTTTGGCTTGGTTCTGGAGTTGATCCGTTGGCAACCAAGACACTGCGTTCTTCGGCTGGGGCCTTGTTACAGCTGCCTCATCGTCGTTATGGCCCCGATGAGCAGACAGCCATCCAGCAGCTGGAGCAGGCCCTGCGCCAGCTCTCCGCCCAGGGATTGCAGGTGGTGGCGACCCTCCCACCAGATGATCACAGCGCTTTGCCAGTTGTTCCCTATTGGCAGTTGGACTGGACCGCTCCCACGGCGTTGCTGTTGGGCACGGAAGGAGCGGGCCTGCATCCGCATCTGCTGGCCTGCTGCAGCCATGCCGTGACCTTGCCCCACAGCAGCAGGGTGGAGTCGCTGAATGTGGCAGCGGCGGCAGTCCCCCTCCTTCTTGAGCGGCGAAGAGCGACAATGACCGCCACATCGCAGTAGCCCGGGTGAGCGACGCCAGCTTCGACTTCGACGTCATTGTCATCGGTGCCGGCTATGGCGGCTTCGATGCCGCTAAGCATGCTGCTGAGCATGGCCTCAAAACAGCGATCGTCGAATCGCGTGACATGGGTGGCACCTGCGTGAATCGTGGATGCGTCCCCTCAAAAGCTCTGCTGGCGGCCAGCGGCAAAGTGCGTGAGCTGGCTGATGACAAGCATCTGGCCAGCTTCGGGATTCATGCGGCGCCTGTGCGTTTCGAGCGGCAGAAGATCGCTGATCACGCCAATCAGCTGGTGAAGACCATTCGAACAAACCTCACCAAAACTCTGGAACGGGCTGGCGTGACGATCCTCCGGGGCCATGGTCGTCTTGAGGGTTCGCAGCGCGTCGGCCTGCGCGAGCCCAGCGGTGTTGATCGGGTGATCACGGCCAAGGACGTCATCCTCGCCACAGGTTCCGATCCATTTGTGCCCCCTGGTATCGAAACCGATGGACGCACGGTGTTCACCAGCGATGAAGCGATCAACCTGGAGTGGTTGCCCCGTTGGATCGCCATCATCGGCAGTGGTTACATCGGTCTTGAATTCGCTGATGTTTACACCGCGCTTGGTTGCGAAGTGACGATGATTGAGGCGATGGACAAGGTGATGCCCACCTTTGACCCAGACATCGCGAAGATGGCTGCTCGTCACCTCATTGATGGTCGCGATATCGATGCCCGCTCCGGTCTGCTGGCACGCAAGGTCACGCCGGGGTGCCCGGTGCAGATCGAACTGGCTGATTTCAACAGCCGTGAACTG